>DATHUD010000527.1:0-16465 GCA_035462575.1 Thermoanaerobaculia bacterium
TACTTGAGACCCGTGGCGGTGGTGACCTCGGCGGCGGGCTTGGCCTCCTGCCTGGCGCACGCAGGGACCAGAAAGGGGAACGCGGCGGCCAGCAAGGCCGCGATCAGGATACGGGGAAATGTCTTGAGACGCATGGGACGATCCTCCTCTCGATGGAATCGCCGTCTGTCATCTGGAATCGAGGCGTTGATTCTACGTCATCCGGCCCGCCGGACCACCCTCCCGTCTTTGACGACCGCCGCAACCGGGTTGATCCCGTAATGGTAGACCAGGTGGAGCAGATTGGGGGCGTCCAGGAGGACGAGGTCCGCCCGCTTGCCCGGCTCGATGGAGCCGGCCTCCCCGCCGAGCCCCAGGGAGCAGGCGGAGTTGAGCGTGGCGGCCGTCAGGCTCTCTTCGATCGTCAGCCCCAGCTTCAGCACGGCGAGCACGACCACCATGGGCATGGATTCGGTGTGGGAGGAGCCCGGATTGCAGTCCGTGGCGAGCGCCACGGGCACGCCGGCCTCGACGAGGCGCCGGGCCGGAGCGTACTTCTCCTTCATGAGGAAGAAGCTGGTGCCGGGGAGGAGCACGGCCGTCACCCCGGAGCCGGCGAGGGCTTCGACCCCGGCATCCGACACGGCCATCAGGTGGTCCGCCGAGAGGGCGCCCAGGGAGGCGGCGAGCTCGGCGCCGCCCGAATCCGCGAACTCGTCCGCGTGGAGCCGGGGCGCGAGCCCGTGGCGGACGCCCGCCTCCAGCACCCGGCGCGACTCCTCCGCGGAGAACACCCCCCGCTCGCAGAACACGTCGCAGAAGCGCGCGAGCCCCTCCTCCGCCGTGGCGGGGACGATCTCCTCGCAGATCAGGTCCACGTACCGCCCGCGGTCCTGCCGGTATTCGGGGGGGACCTCGTGAGCGGCGAGAAGAGTGGGAACGAGGTCTACGGGATGCTCCGCGCTCGCGCGGCGGATGGCGCGGAGCTGCTTGAGCTCATCCGCCCGGGAGAGGCCGTAGCCGCTCTTCGCCTCGGCCGTGGTGGTGCCCCAGGCGAGCATCTGGTCCATCCGGCGCAGAACGTTCGAGACCAGGATCTCCTCGCTCGCCTCCCGGGTGGCGCGCACGGTCGAGAGGATGCCGCCGCCCGCCGCCGCGATCTCCTGGTAGGTCGTGCCGGCGAGGCGGGCCACGAACTCCTCTTCCCGCGTTCCGGCCCAGGGGAGGTGCGTGTGGGGATCGACGAACCCGGGGATGAGCGTGCCGCCCCGGCCGTCCAGCCTTTCAGCGTCCGGAAGCTCGCCGAACTGGCGTTGCCGCTCTTCCGCGGGGCCGGCGAAGGCGATCCGGCCGTCCCGGCAGAGCACCTCGGCCCCCCGGATACGGCGCACCCGCCGCTGCTCGCCCCCCCGGCGCGGCGTCGAGCCCTCGGGCGTCGCCACCTCGGCGAGGTTGTGAATGAGGAGATCGGTCGTGGTCATGGGGCGGGATTCTACGCCCCCAGCCCCACCCGCGCCCGCCCCAGCTCGCGCACCTCGGTCTTGAGCCACGTCTCGACGTCCTCCCAATCGAGCGGCACGGCGAGGCGGGGCATGGGCTCGCCTTCGACCTCGGAGAGGTCGGCGAGCCCTTTCAGGGCCTGGAGGGGGAAGTCGCGGACGTGGCCGAACTTGTCCTCCGAAGCGTGGAGGAGGTCGGCCAGGGGGAGTTGCCGGCAGAGGAGGTAGAGGTCCACGAAGTCGCGGCGGGTGCCCCGGCTGATGATCGCCCCGAGCTTCATGAGGCCCAGATCGACCGCCGAGGCCACCGCAAACCCCTCGAAGTCCTCGAACGGCCGGACCAGCGGATAGGGATAGTAGAAGAACCGGAAGCCCACGTTCCCGGGGAAGCGGACGTAGAGATAGCCGTCGCGGGCGGTCTCGACCTCGACCCCGGGATCGAGCGCCAGGAGCTCGCCCAGGAGGTCGCGCCGCTCGGGGCTCGTCAACCGGTTGGCGTTGGTCATCAGGTCGACGTCCCGCACCGGGCGGTGGCCCACGTAGAGGGCGAGCGCGGCCGAGCCGGCGGCGTAGAAGTCCCCGGCCCACGGGAGAGACGCCATCCTCGCGAGGAGAGAGCGCGCCTCGGCGGGCAACGACTCGGGGTGCGCGGGGCTCAGAGCGGCCAAAGCTCTCCCGCTCCGGGCACGGAAGGCCCCGCCTCGCGGCCGAGGACGACCTCCCAGAAGGCGCGGCTCCGGCGGGAGAGCTGCCGCCCCCCGTGCCGGGCGAGCCAGTCCGCCAGCGCCGGCTCGGAAACCTGGGAGGCGAGCCCGGCCAGGTCTGCGCTGTCGCCGTCCTCCAGGAGGCGGGCGAGGAGGAGCGCCCCGCCCCGGTCCGGAGTCAGGTCGCTCTCCTGATAGTGGGCGAAGAGACGCTTCACGCGCCGGCTTGCTGGCGCTTCCGGTGGAGGGTGAGGACGGTCGCCTGGTTGCGGTCGTCCTCCATCTCGGCCTCCAGGATGCGCTGGAAGAGGTCCAGGGTGTTCTTGAACTTGAGCTGCAGCTCGCGGCGGGCGGTCTTGAGCTCGGAGATCTTGCCGTCGATCCGGGCGGACTGCTCGATCGCCTGCTGCACGATCCTGTCGGCCATGAGCTCGGCCTCCTTGACCATGAGCTCGGCCTCGCGGCGGGCGTTCTCCATCAGGTCGTCCGACACCTTCTGGGCGCGCAGGAGGGTCTGCTGGAGCTGATGCTCCCGGGCCTCCGTCTCCTCCAGCCGCTGCTTGTAATAGCGGTTTTCCCGCTCCAGCTTTTCGGCCTGGGCGACCCGGTTGGAGAGATCCTCGGCCACAACCGAGAGGAACCCCTCGACCTCGGTCGGGTCGAACCCCCGCATCTTCTGGGAGAAGCGCATCTTCTGGATCTCGAGCGGAGTGAGGGCCATGGCGGAAATCTCCTTCCAAAAAATCCGAACGACGAAAACCGTGCCTCGAAAATGGATAGCAATCTTAGCATGAATGTCGTTGTCAAGCCTTTCCGGGACGCGTTCCCCCTCTCCCGGTGGAAGGGGGGGCGATGGGAGAGGGGGTCAGGGGGTGAGGTTCCGCGGCCCGAAGAGCGCCGTTCCCACGCGCACGTGGGTCGCTCCCTCTTCGACCGCCACCTCGAAATCGTCGCTCATCCCCATCGAAAGAAGGCCCGGAAAATCCTTCCACTCCGGCCGGGCGGCGAGGTCGTCCCGAAGCTCCCGGAGCTTGCGGAACCAGGGGCGGGACTCCTCGGGATCCTCCCCCTGGGGCGGAATGGCCATCAAGCCCACGATCCGCAGGTTTTCGAGGTCCGCCAGGGGACGGACGGCCTCGGCGAGCCCCCGGGGGGAGAAGCCGTGCTTGCTCTCCTCGTCCCCAAGGTTGATCTCGAGGAAGCCCTGGACGGCCAACCCGCGCGCTCCCGCCTCCTTGTCGATCGCCTCGGCGATCTTCCCGCGGTCGATCGAGTGGATCGTGCGGAAGATCTCCAGGGCAACGCGGACCTTGTTGGACTGGAGGGGGCCGATCAGATGCCACTCGATCTCCCGGGGGAGCTCGCCCGCCTTGGCGAGCCCCTCCTGGACGCGGTTCTCGCCGAAGACCCGGAGGCCCGCCGCGAAGGCGGCTTTGAGGACCGGCACCGGCTGGGTCTTGCTCGCGCCGACCAGGACCACGTCTTGCGGGGAGCGCCCGCTCCGGCGGCAGGCGTCCCCGAGGCGGGCCCGGATTGCGGAGAGGCGGGCCGGCAGGCCCGCCACGCCGTCGCTCACGGAGCCTGCTCTTCCACGTCGAGGTAGAGGATGCGCCGGCAGGAGTCGCACTGGATGATCTCGCTGCCGTTCCGGATCTCGACCACCACCTGGGGCCGGACGCGGTAGTTGCAGGCGGCGCAGTGCCACTCGCGCTGGCGGGCGCCGGGGCGCTCGATCAGGCGGACCGGCGCCAGGGCTCCCGCGGGGTAGCGCGACAGGAGGCGCTCGAACTGGGAGACGACGCCCTTGGGGATGTGCTGCTTGAGCTCGGCGATCCGTCCCTTGAGCTCCGCGACCTGGCGGGCCACGGCGGGCTTTTCGCCCTCCCAGCGGGAGAGCTCGGTCTGATAGCGCTCCTCCACCTCGCGGTAGCTCGCGCGCCGGGCCTCGAGCTCCTGCTGGGCCTTCTCGGCGATGTCGAGCGAGGAGAGCGCCTGCTCTTCGAAGCCCGTGATCAGGGATTTGACGGTGTCGATTTCCTGCAGGAGGGCGCCGTACTCGCGCTGGGTGCTCACCTTGTTGATCTGCTGCTGGTACTTCTTGAGCTTTTCCTGGGAGTCCGAGACGGAGGCTTCGGCGGCCCGGCGGTCCTTGCCGGCGGCTTCGGCGGACTGCTCGAGAGCTTCGATCTCTTGTCTCTGGGCCTCGTGCTGTTCGTGAAGCTCGCGCATCCAATCGGGGATGCCATGCAGCCGCTGCTCGGCTTCTTTCAGGTGGGTCAGAGCGTTCTGCAGCTCCAAGATGCTCTCGAGGTTCTCATTCATCGGCAGATTCCGTTCCTCTCTGGAGAAATTCAACGCATGGGCCAAGCATGGGCCAAGGCGCCCGGCGGGCTCTCCCAACTCCCCAAAACGGCTGCTTCGGAATGCCTCGGAGTGGGTCCACCTGGATTCGAACCAGGGACCGACCGGTTATGAGCCGGACGCTCTCACCGCTGAGCTATGGACCCGTGAGAGCCCTTCTTTCAGGGCGGTTTGCCAGTATACCACTCGCGGGCCTCTTCGCCCGGGGGGACATCCCCAGGAGAAAAAGCGCCCCACATCCTGACCAGGCGCCGGGCGAGCTCTTCGGTCCGCCTCGGATCCTTCACCTCCCGGCTCCCCCGCTCTTCCCAGCGCTCCAGAGTGAGGCGGGGCGACCCCTGGCCCGCGAGCGGCGGCGTGGCCTCGAAAGGCCCGAGCAGCCGCGCGAGGGCCGCGGACGAGGGGATGGAGGACGCCGAGAGCTTCTTCCCCTTGCGCAGGGCGGCCTCCGGGGTGTCCGCCGTGTAGTAGCCGGGGTCCGGCGGCGCGAAGCGGGATTCCCAGAGGAGCTGATCGTCCCCCTCCACCAGGGAGAACCGGTTGGTTCCGTTCGTCAGGTAGAGCTCGGAAAGCACGGCCTCGGGCGCGGGGCGGAAGAGGCTGGGGACCACGGCGGGCGGGGCGTCGCCCCCGGCGGCCTCGACCAGCGTCGCCCAGATCCGGGCCGCGGCCACGCGCCGGGTTTCGGGCGGCTCGATCCGGCGGTCGAAGCCGGCCGGGAGCTTCACGGCGAGCGGCACCTCCAGGAGCTGGCGCCCGAGGTTCCCCCCGGTCAGGATCTGCCCCTTTTCCCCGAGCTCCTCGCCGTGGCTCGAGGTCACCACGAGGAGGGTGCGGTCCCACTGGCCGCTCTCCCGCAGGGCGTCCAAGAGGCGGCCGAAGCGCTCGTCGGCCCACGCGGCGTTCAGCCGGTACATGGCCTCGAACCGCCGCCTGCGGCCCGGCGGGAGCGGCACGGCGGGATCGAAGAAGGGCTCGAGCTGGCGCGGCGTGATCCGCACCGGGAGCTGGGGCGGGTTCGGTCCCAGGCGCGGGATGAGCCGGTCGCGCCTTATCCACGGCACCTGCGGCTGGGGGATGTGGATCCAGACGAACGTCCGTCCTCGGCCCAGGCGCTCCAGCCGGCCGGCCGCGTTCGCCCCGTCGAGGCCCGCGAAGGCATCGAACCCCTGGGCGTAGCCAAGGCGGCGCGACGCCCAAGGGCCCGCGGGGTAGCCCGCGGTCTCGTACCCCCGGGCCTTCAGGGCCTCCGGGAGCGTGAAGAGGGCCGGGGAGAGCCGCGCGTGCCCGGCCCACAGCACTTGGTGCTGCCACGGGGAGAGGCCGGTGAAGAGCGAGGCCATGGCCGGGGCCCCCCAGCTCGACGAGGCGACGGCCCGGCCGCCCCAGTCGGCTTCGCCGAGCAACGCTTCCAGATGGGGCATCAGGCCCGGCGGGCCGCCCAGCCCGCCCACGACGTCGGCCCGCAGCGAATCGAAGGTGATGAGGACGACCGGCCCCTCGTGCGCGGCCGGGGAGCGCTGGCACGAGGGGAGGATCAGGAGAAGGAAGAGGAGGGCCGGGGCCCTCCTTCGGAATGCGCGGATCAGATCCCTCCCCGCCTCAGCCGGCCTGCGGATAGAGCTGGCGGTAGCTGTCCGACAGCACCAGGATCCGCTTGACGTAGATCTTCGACTCCTCGATGCCCAGCCCTTCGAGGAACCGGTCGAGCTCGCTCTCCCCCGCCTCCCTCCACAGCCGCTTGATCCGGTAGGGGCCGCCGTTGTAGCCGGCGAGCGAAAGCTCCAGGTTGTCGTCGAACATGCCGAGCACCTGGCGGAAGTAGGTGGTGCCCAGGCGCACGTTGAAGGACGGATCGGACAGCCGGGCGTGCGAGTAGTCGAGCCCGGCCCGGCCCGCGAGCTCGCGGGCCGTCGCCGGCATGAGCTGCATCAGGCCGCGGGCCCCCGCCCAGCTCTGGGCGTTGGTGTCGAAGGCGCTCTCCTGGCGGATGATCCCGAACACGAGATAGGAGGGGATCCGGTTCGTCGCCGCCCAGGTGCGGATCGGCTCCTGGTAGTCGAGCGGGTAGTAGATCCGCCGGGCCTCCATGGGGAGGGTGGCCTGGAAAGGCCCGCCCAGCGCCGGGAAGGCGTCGCGGATGACCAGCATGCTCTTCCTGCGCTCCCCGCGGTGGGCGAGGAGGACCGCCTCGAGCGCCCGCGTGGCGCGCGGCTCCGCCTTCGCCCGGACGAGCTCCATCTCGGAGGTGGCGAAGTCGTCGAGCCCCAGGCCGGCCAGCATCCGGGCGCGGCTGAGGAGGGGCTCGACAGGCCAGGGGTCCGCCGGCTGCTCGGAGGCCGGGGCCGCGGGCTTGCCGCGCAGGCGCGCCAGGGCGTTCCTGCGGTAGAAGTCGGAGGTGTCGGCCTGCGCCACCTCGCGGTAGATCTGCTGCGCCCGCTCGGTCTCGCCCAACCGGTCGAAGGCCCGGGCCGACCAGTACCGGCCGCGCCGGCCGGCCGAGTCGTCGGGGTAGAGGGAGTAGAGCTCGGTCCAGTAGCCGATGGCGCCCGTGGCGTTGCCCTTGCCGAACTCCAGCCAGCCGGTCTGCCAGAGGTTCGCGGCGCCCGTGGTGTCCCGGGGGTCGAGCTTGCGCAGGGCCCGGAGGTCCTCGATCGCGCGGTCGAACAGGCCGTCGCCCATGTGGTCCGCGTAGAGCGCCTTCAAGGCCTGCTTGGACAGCTCGGGATCGCCGCCCGCCTGCACGACCCTCTGGAGGTGCTGCCGGGAGCGGAGCTGGAGGTCCCGCCGCTCGGCCGCGGAGAGGCTCCTCCCACGCCGGGCCGTGCCGGCCTCCTCCGCGGCCTGGGAGCGGGCCCACTCGAGGCCCGCGACCTGGCGCGGCTCCGTGGCGCTCTTCGGAGCGAGGAGCGAGAGCGCCTCGCCTCCCCGCTGGCTGCGGGTCAAGGCCTGGGCTTTCAAGAGGTACCAGTCGAGGCTGCGGTCCTCGACGCGGACGGAGTCGAGCGCCGCGAGCGCGTTCCCGTCGAGCTTGAGGTCGAGGAGCGCCCGGGCGCGCCGCTCGAGCTGCGCCGGGGTCAGGAAGGCGGACCAGGCGAGGACGCCGTCCGCAGAGCGGAAGATCTCGACCACCTTGAGCTCGGAGGCCTTGAGCGGCGAGCCGGTCAGGAGCTCGCGGGCCGCCGCGCGCTGCACGGAGACGTCGCCCAGCCGGCCGCCGATCTCCCAGGCCAGAGCTTCGAGGTCCGTGGCCTCGGGACCGCGCAGCTCTTCGCGCCGCGCCTGCCCGACGATGTCCAGAGCGCGCCGGGAGTCGTTGCGCTCCCAGGCGATCCGGGCCGCTTTCAAGAGCGCCCGCGGGCGCAGCAGCGAGCGGGGGTAGTCGCCCAGGAGCTTCGCGAGCGAGGCCTGGGACAGGAGGACGTGCCCGCGGGCCTTGGCCGCGTCCGCGAGGATGTACAGCCGCCAGTCCTCGAGCGGACCGTCGGGATCGGCCGCCGCGAACAGCCGCTCCTCGGCGAGCCCCACCTGCTCGCAGGCGTGGGCGTAGAAGCCGGAGAGGAGCTGGGCGAATTCGCCGTCCGGCCCCTTGACCGAGACGATCGGCGCAAGCGCCCGGGAGGCGCCGTTGCAGTCTTTCCTGCGCACCGCCGCCGCGGCCTCCGCGTAGGCCAGGGAGGCCCGGTCGGAGTGGCCCGGGAGGGGCGCGTCGAGGCCCGGGACGAGGTTGGGCGGCGCAGACGGGGCAGAGCCCAGCAGAACGGGGAGGAGGAGGACGGAAGCGAACGGAAAACGGCTCCTGCTTCTCACGGTGCTCCAGCGACGATTCCGGGACCCGCCCGGAGGCAGGACCCGGAACCGGCGAAAACGGCCGATGCTCAGATGCCCAGTGCCCGCGAGTCGCCGGCAGCCAGGATCCGCACCAGCTCCTGGTAAAAATAGTCCGTCGAGCGGAGGATGCGTGGGTCCACCCGCTCCTCGTACATCTGTCGCGAGCGGTCGATGTCCTCCTTCAACCGCTCGTAGAGGTCGCGATTCCGGCGACCGTCTTCGACCTGATCCTCATTGTAGAGCTTGATCTCGCTCACCAGAAGCCGCGCCAGGCGGCGGGCCTCCTCGTGCATGGTCTCGTCGCTCGGCGAGACCGGCACGCGCGTGGTGGCGAAAGCCCAGCCCGGCCCCTCGACATCGGTCGGCGGCCGCACCTCGGGGGTGCCGGCGCCGCCGCCCGCGAGAGGGGACGCGCGCAAGGCATCGAGCGAGGACCCTTGAGACTCCGTGGCCGCCTGGGAAGGCGGCGGGACCGGCCGGAGCGGCGGCGGCGCGGCGGCCGGCTCGGTGGCGGACGAAGCCTCCCGCAGATTCGGCCGCGGGAGGAGGACCGTGGCCTCCGGGCTGCTGCTCCCGGAGGAGAACGCGGGCGCGGGCGCCGGCTCCGGCTCCACCGAGCGCGGATACCGGGGCACCTCCGCCTCCATGGGCGAAGAGGATCCGGCCGGAGCCGCGGAGACGACCGGCATCTGCTCGGTCTCATGGAGAGCCTCCGGCACAGGTTCGGGCTCGGGCTCGGGCTCGGCCGTGACGGCGCTCTGCTCGTCCTCCGCCGTCCACGGCGCCGGCTCGGGTGCAGGCTCGGCGACAGCGGCCACGGCGCCCGCGGGCTCCGTCTCGGCCTCGACCTCCACCTCCTGCTCCGTGGCCTGCGGCGAGCTCTCCAGGGCCTGGGTGGCTCCCACCTCGGGCACCTCGGGCGCACCGGCCGGCTCCGCCGCGGGAGCCTCTGCGGCCGGGGCCTCGGCCGGCGACTCGCCCACGAGGGTCAGAGTCGGGGTCGAGGCGCGCTGCCGGAACGGGAGCGATTCGATCGCCTGGGCGGCCGCGTAGGTGAGGATCTGCAGGGCTTCGACCGTGAAGACGGCGTCGCCCAGCCGGTCGGCGTAGACGCCGGCGGCCACGCGGTCGCGCAGCACCAGCGGGATCAGGACGCCCTCGTGGGGGAGCGGGCTGTCGAGGCGGCTGCACAGCTCCCCGCACTCGGAGGCCGAGAGCCGCACGGCGCTCTGCCCCTCGCCCAGACGCGCCCAGGCGCCGTCTCTCGACGCGTCGAACGCGAGCTGGGAGACCGCGGCGTCGGCGCCGCCGAACCCGTGACCGCCCCAACCCCGGATCTCTCCCGGGCGGATGAGCAGGATGGCGCTGCGCGACGCGTAGCGGCCGGACTCGGCCAGAAGGGCTGCGAGGATCTCCGCCTGCGAGCGGGCGCGGTCGATCGCCGAAAGAGAGTCGCGCAGCTCGCCGAAGGCGCTCCGGCGCGCGCCGGCGGACAGCTCCCGGGCGGCCGGCGCGAAGTCCTCGTCCGCCAGGAACGAGCCGGGCAGATCGGGAGTGAGCTCTTCGAGGCGCTGCAGGATCTCGTCGCTGCTGGTGCGCAGCCGGCCGGACACTTCGCGGCGCAGGTCGGAGAGGGCGCGCTCCACCGTCGCGCTGATCTCCCGGTTCAGTTGCTGGACTCTGTCGGAAAAGGACATCCTGGATCTCCGCGGCCGTCCCGTTCAAATCTAACTAAGGGACCTTGATTATTCTGGATGCGTTCCGCCGGTGTCAAGGCGAGGCCCCGGGCAAATCCCTTGGAAACACGCGTTTTAGGCCCCAGGGACCGCCCCGGCCTCCGCCTTGTCGCGGGCTTTCGCCCTGTGGTACGGTCGCCGCCGACCGGAGGAACGAAGTCGATGGACCAGGATGGACACCGCGGCGCAAAGGCCCGCGCGAAGCTCGGCGCAGCCGCCTTTTTGAGCCTCCTCGCTCTCTCCCTCCTCCCGGCCGGCTGCGGGGGCTCTCCCGAGAGCCCCTCGGGCGACCGGGACCTGGCGGCGCACTCCGCCACGGCCGATGCCGAGTGGGAGTGGCTCCAGACCACCCGCCGGGAGCTGGACGAAAAACGCCAGCGGTTGGCCGCCGCCGGGCCGGCCGCGGACCCGGCGCTCGCCCGGGACGTCGAAAGACAGGCCGCGGAGCTCAACCGCCGCCTCCTCGAATTCATCAACGCCGACCCGCCCGAAGAAGGCGAGCCGCTCTCCGAGCGCCAGAAGGCCGCGCTCCGCATGAAGAGCGACGAGGACCTCCTCCTCGCCCGCGAGCACATCGAAGAGGGCGGCGACTACCAGCGGGCCATCGAGATCTACGAGGAGGCCCTGGCCGTCGACCCGGACAACCCGCGCCTCGCGGCCGAGCTCGCCAAGGCCCGGCAGCGCCGGTACATCACCGCCGAGGCCTTCGCCCAGGTCAAGGAAGGGATGAAGGAGGAGCAGGTCCGGAGCCTCCTCGGCCGACCCAACCTGCACAACGTCCGCGAGTACCCGGAGCGCGGCGTGGTCGCCTGGTTCTACCCCAAGGACGAAAGCGGCGCCGCGGCCGGGGTCTGGTTCGAGAAAAAGGCGGACGGGCTCGTCGTCTACGAGGCCGACTTCGAGGCCATCCGGCCGGGGCAGCCGCAGCCCGCGGCCGTGCCCACCACCTGACCCGGCTTGACTTCGACCCCCGGAATGAGGAAGATTGAAGGTCCGAGTCCCTTGAAATAAGGGCGTCGTACTTCGCAATAGAAGAGAGGTGATCGGTAGATGCCCGTAGTGCACGTGCGCGAAGAGGAGAGCTTCGAAAATGCCCTCCGTCGGTTCAAGCGGAAGGTGGAGAAGTCCGGAATCCTGACGGAGCTCCGCAAGCGGCAGCACTTCGAGAAGCCCTCGGTGAAGCGCAAGCGCAAGGCCGTCCAGGCGCGCAAGAAGATGCTTCGCAAGTTGTCCGAAGAGCGGCGCCAGGGACTGGCGTAGACCGGACTCCGGTCCAGTCTGAAAACCGAACGGGAGGAGCCCTGAGGGGCCCCTCCCGTTTTGTTTTTCCTCAGAGAATCCCGACCGGCAGCGGCACGAACGACGGCGCCGCAGCAGCCCGGTTCCCCTCCTGCTTCTCCCACTCCTCGCGGCTCCTGGGCTTGATCGGAGCGAGCTTTCTGGCTTCGAGCTCGCGGTTGACCGCGGCGAGCTCTCCGGCCTGGAGCTTGTCGAGCCTTCCCGCCGCCTTTTCGAGCTCTCCGGAGAGCACCTTCACCTGGTCGAGCTGCGACTTGCTCGGCCGGCCCTCGTAGCCGTTCACCCCGCCGTAGAGCTCGCCCAGCTTTTCGCGGAGCTGGCGCTCGCCCGAGAGCCAGCCGCCTTCGCTCGTGGCAACCAGAGTGGCCCGCTGGCTCTCGAAGCTCGTGGCCAGCGCCTCGAGACGGCCGCGGAGCTTGTCCCCCTTGGGGAGCGCCCCGGCGCGCTCGCGGGCCTGATCCCGTACGGTCACCGTGACGTCCGCGAGGTAGGTGAGGCGCGAGAGCAGGTCGTAGAGCTCCCTGGCCGTCTGCTGCTGGACCGCGCGGCCCTCTGCGGTGTGCGTGGAGCGCGGGTCGGGCGCGAGCTCGACCGGGCTCGTGTACGTCTTGTCCCCCTGGATGAGCTTCACCGTGTAGGTGCCGGCCGGAACCCGGGGGCCCAGCATGGCGAACGGCTGGAGCACGAGCGAGTTGGCGCCCGGCAGCTTCGGCGGCGGCAGCCGCATGGGCCAGGCCACCCGGTTCATGCCGCGCCGCTTGCCGGCCGGAAGGGTCGCGACCTTCTCGCCCTTGTCGTTGTAGACCTCGAGCCTCATGTCGCCGATCAGGTGCCGCTTCTTCAAGTAGTAGACGATCGTCGCGGCCTCCTCGGGGTTCGCGCCCACGAACTCGTCGTCCCCGGGGAAGTCCTGGATGGCGGCCGGAATGACCATGGGCGCCGGCCGGGCCGGGAGCATCGTCACGTCGGCCTCCAGGGCCTCGCGGGTGAGACTCCGCAGCGGCGTGATGTCGTCCACGATGTAGATGCCGCGGCCGTGGGTGGCGAGGATCAGGTCCGACTCCCGCGGGTGGATGGCCAGGTCCCGCACCGCCACCTTGGGGAGCTTGCCCGTGAAGCGGGCCCAGCGGGAGCCGCCGTCCGCCGAGATGAAGAGTCCCATCTCGGTCCCCGCGAAGAGCAGGTCGGGGTTGACCGGGTCCTGCTTCACCACGTGGGCGTAGCCCGAAACCGCATCGGTCGCGAGCGATTTCCAGGTCTTGCCGAAGTCGGACGTCTTGTAGACGTGCGGCGACATGTCCCCCGTCGCGTGGCCGTCGAACGTGGCGAAAGCCGTGGCCTCGTCGTGCGGGGAGGCCTCGACGTGCGACACCCAGGTCCCCTTCGGCACGCCGGTGTTGCCGGTCACGTTCGTCCACGTCTTGCCGCCGTCCCGGGTCACCTGCACGTTGCCGTCGTCAGTCCCCACCCAGATCACCTCGGCGTTTTTCGGCGACTCGCTCACCGAGTAGATCGTCGTGTGGTTCTCGGCCGACGAGTTGTCGACCGTCAGCCCCCCGGACTTCTTCCCCTGCTTTTTGGGGTCGTTGGTCGTCAGGTCGGGCGAGATCTTCTCCCAGGAGTCGCCCCGGTCGCGCGAGCGGAAGAGGAACTGGGAGCCCAAGTACATTGTGCCCGGCCGGGTGGGCGAGAGGTGGATGGGCGTGTTCCAGTTGAACCGGTACTCGGGATCGCCCGCCGCCTCGAGCGGCTTGATCTCCTTGTTCTCCCCCGTCGAAAGCCGGAGGCGCGAGATCTGGCCCCCCTGGTACTCGACGAAGACGAGGTCCGGGTCCGTGGGGTCGCGGAAGGCGTAGAAGCCGTCGCCGCCGCCGATGTTCCTCCAGTCGCGGTTCTGGATTCCCGCGATGTCCCGCGAGGGTCCGGCCCACGAGCCATTGTCCTGGAGCCCGCCGTAGACGTTGTAGGGCCAGTCCATGTCGTAGCTCACCCGGTAGAACTGCGACACCGGGAGCGCCCGGATGTGGCGCCAGGTGCGTGACTTGTCGTACGACATGTAGACGCCGCCGTCCGTCCCCAGGAGCATCTCGTTCGGGTTCTTCGGGTTGATCCACAGCGCGTGATGGTCGCTGTGGACCGAGCCGCCGAAGCCCAGCGCCGAGCCGAAGCTCTTCCCGCCGTCGTTGCTCGAAGTGAGCATCAGGCCCGGCTTGTAGACGGTGTTGAAGTCGACCGGGTCGACCGCGAGATGGGCGAAGTAGAACGGCCGCGCCTGGATGTTGAACGAGGAGTTCACCTCCCGCCAGCTCTCGCCCGTGTCGTCCGAGCGGTAGAGGGCGGTGTCGTCCGCCTCGACGAGCGCGTAGACCACGGCGGGGCGCGACGGCGCCACGGCCACCGCGATCCGGCCCTTCTCCCCCTTGGGCAGGCCCTTGTCCAGGGCCCGCCAGGTGTCGCCGCCGTCTGTCGACTTGTAGAGGCCGCTCCCCTTGCCGCCCGAGTGGAAGGAGTACGGGGTACGGCGGAACTGCCACAGGCCGGCGTAGAGGATCTTCGGGTCCTGCGGATCGACCGCCAGGTCCGAGCAGCCGGTGTCGGCGTCCACGAACAGGGTCTTCTTCCAGGTTTTGCCGCCGTCCGTCGTCTTGTAGACGCCGCGGTCCTCGTGGCTGTTCCAGAGCTGGCCGGTGGCGCAGACCCAGACCGTGTCGCCATCCGTGGGGTGGACTCGGACCTGGGCGATGCGCTCGGTCTTCTCGAGGCCCATCCGCTGCCAGGTCTCTCCCTCGTCGGTCGACTTGTAGACCCCGTCGCCCACGGAGACCGAGTTGCGGGTGCACGACTCGCCGGTCCCCACCCAGAGGTTCCTGGGGTTTTTGGGATCGATGGCCACGGCGCCGATCGACTGGGTGTGCTCGTCGAAAATCGGCCTCCAGGCGAGGCCGCCGTCCTTGGACTTCCAGACGCCGCCGGAGGCGGATCCCACGTAGATCGTGAGCGGGTCGTCGGGGATGGCGGCGATCGACGAGATCCGGCCGCTCATCACGGCCGGACCGATGGCGCGCGCCTCGACGCCGCCGAAGGTGTTCGAATCGATCTCGATTTCGGCGGCCGGGGCGGCCGGCACGGCGGCCAGGGCCAGGCCCACGGCGAAGCCGAGGATCGTCTTTGGTTTCAGATCCATGCGCGTTCTCCCTTGATCGGAGATAAAGAAAGGGTACGGGCGAGGGGGCGGCTCCACGCCGCCCCCCCAAGACGCCTCTACTGCTTCGGAGGCGCCGCGGCCTCCTTCTTCGGCGGCATGTCGAAGCGGGACGCCGGGATGTCCGGATTCGGCTCGATCTTTTCGAAGGTCATCGCCATGACCCCGCCGGGCATGCTCGGGATCTTGGTCTGGATCGAGTGCGGGTAGAGGACGCCCCCGACCTCCTTGTAGTCGGAGAGGCTCGTCTCGCTCTCGATCTCCTGGCCCTGCACCTTGGTCTTGCCGGTCTGCTTGACCAGCAGGTAGGTCTCGGCGTCCAGGTAGAGGCTGGAGACCTCGCCGGTCTTCTTCGTGAGCTTGAGCTTGTAGACCGGGCTCCCCTCGAGCTCCTCCTTGCCAACAAGCTCCAGGGTGTGCCCCTTCTCCTTGTACTTGGTCAGGAGGTCCATGTCGTCGAGCTGGTCTTCCATGGCCTTCTGCTCCTGCTCGTTCATCGGCTCGGGCTCGGTCTTGCCCATGAACGGCTGCACCTGCCAGCCGCTCTTGCCGTCGTAGGCCTGGATCATGGTCATGCCCTGGAACGTCATTTCCATGCGGATCTTGTTGGGCTCGACGGTCTCGATCACCATCGGGGCCTCCATGCCCTGCCCCATCGTCATCTTGCCCGTCATCCGGGCCGACTTGACGGCCTCGATCTTCTCCCGGCCGCCCGACGCCTGAAGGCTCTTCTCGACGAGCTCATCGGCGGTCTGGGCAAAGGCCGCGGCACCGGCCAGGCCGGCCACGAGCACCCACGCAAAGGTCTTGCGGATCATTCTTGCCTCCTCAAAGGTGGTTCGCTTCGGAAACGCTGCGCTGAAAAACCGCCCCAGGATAGCCGACACGCCACCCCGGGCGCCATTCTTCAGGCCCGGCTCCAGATACGGATCAGGGCGCGGGAAGTTGCCCTCGCCCCCGGCGAGCCCTTACTCTTCCAGCCTCGAGGGGCTCATCCCTTTCTGGAGGAAATCCATGCGCAGAACCCTGATCCTTGCCGCGGTGGCGGTCGTCCTGGCGGCGCCGCTCGCCGCCGTCGATCCCGACCTGCTGGCGGGCTTGAAAGCCCGGTCCATCGGACCCGCGGCCATGAGCGGAAGAATCGCCGCCATCGAGGCCTCGCCCGCCAACCCCGACGTCGTCTACGTGGGCGCCGCGACCGGCGGCGTCTGGAAGTCCGTCAACGGCGGCCTCACCTGGGATCCAATCTTCGACGACCAGCCGGTCGCCGCCATCGGCGCGATCGCGGTCGACCCGTCGAACCCCGACGTGGTCTGGGTGGGAACCGGCGAAGGCAATCCCAGAAACAGCGTCTCCGTGGGAGACGGCGTTTACAAATCCAACGACGGCGGCCGGACCTGGCAGCGCGCGGGCCTCGAAAAGACCGAGCGCATCCACCGCATCGTTTTGGATCCCAGGAACCCCCGCGTGGCCTTCGCGGCCGCCCTCGGCCAGGCCTGGGGAGAGAACCCCGAGCGCGGCGTCTTCAAGACCGAGGACGGCGGGAAGACCTGGCGCCGGGTCCTCTACGTCGACGAGCGCACCGGCGCCGCCGACCTCGTGATGGACCCCGAGAATCCCAACACGCTCTTCGCCGCGATGTGGGACTACCGGCGCTGGCCCTGGAGCTTCCGCTCCGGCGGCCCGGGCTCCGGCCTCTACGTCTCCCACGATGCGGGCGAGACCTGGCGCCGGTTGACCGAAGACGACGGCCTGCCCAAGGGGACCCTGGGGCGGATCGGCCTCGCCATCGCCCCGTCCGACCCGCGGATCGTCTACGCCCTGGTGGAAGCCGAGGAGAGCGCCCTCGCCCGC
>DATHUD010000528.1:0-2822 GCA_035462575.1 Thermoanaerobaculia bacterium
CGCGGCGATCGTGAGCGCCAGGGCTCCCCAGAGCGCGCCCCGGAACCGGCGGGGGAGGAGGTCCGCCCGGGAGAAGAGGCCCGCCAAGGTGGAAATCATGACTCCGAAGACCGGCTGGTATAACCGGGCGAGCCACGAGCCCCGGATCTGCCAGCCGGGGTAGGGGGGCGCCAGGTTGGTGAACAGGAAGAGGAGGACGGCCGCGATCAGCACGCACACCTCCGCCCGGGGGACGGTCGGGCTCCCCTTCGGCAGCCACCGCGCGGCCAGGAGACCGAGCAGGAAGAGGAGCGGCAGAAAGAGGAAGTTGCTGTAGAGGTAGACGTCCAACGCGATCCCGGGAAGCTTCGCGAGCAGTCTCCCCCAGGTGCTGAACCCTTCGTCCGTCAGGCTCCCCAGGGAGAGATAGCTTCCGACGATGTTGCCGTACGCCTGGGTGTTGGTGCTCTCAAAGGGGACCTCGAAGATCGCGCGGAGAGCCACGGCCACGAGCGCGGTGGGTACGGCCGTGGCCACCGTAAAGACCGCTCCGGGCGCCCACAGCCGCCGGGAGAGGAGGAGCAGCAACCCGGCCGTGCCGAAAAACGGCAGCAGGTCGTACCCCGTGAACAGCACGCCCAGGGCGAGCCCGTAGAGCAGGGCCGGCCTCCAGCCGGTCACGGTCTCCAGCTTCCAGAGGAGCACGAGGGACAGGAGGCTCGCCGGCACGATCACCGCGTACGAGTAGGGGAGGCCGGCCCAGTAGAAGATCCCCGGGGAGGTGGCGAGGAGCCAGAGGATCGCCACCGGCACCTTGCCGCCGTAGCGGGTTTGCAGAGCCCGCCAGAACGCCACGACGGATCCGAGCGCGAGGAGGATGTTCGCCACGATCCCCCCGGCGCCGAATCCCAGGACCTTCATGAAGGGATAGGCGAGGAGCGGATGAAGGACCCGCCGCAGGACGACGCTGTACTCCCACTGGTCGCGGGGAGCGCCGTCCAGCATCAGGAAGACGGCCTTGAAATGGTTGTGGTCGATGTTCAGGAGATAGTCGCACGGCTCCCAGGCGTAGGGCTTGGCGAGCGTCGCGGCATAAGGAGCGAGCGTGCCGGAGCTCGCCCACACGCCGAGCACCAGGACCAGGCAGGCCCCGGTGAGATGGAGGATCTCCCGCCGCGTCCCGCTCACGGGGAGGGGAGCCGCTCGAAGACCACGTAGCGGCGCTGCATTTCGCGGGAGATCTCCTCGCGGACGATGCGCAGAGGGCGCCCCTCGATCAGGCGCTCCACGTCCTCCCGCGTGTAGCGGAACATCGCCGAAGGAAAGGTTTTCGAGAGAGCGTGGTCCGGGGTGAAGACCACGAACTGCTCGATGTCGGGGTTCGGCCAGAAGAAGTCGGCGTAGAGGAGGCCGCCCGGCTTCAGGAACATCTCCAGGAACTCCAGGTTCCACCGGCCGAGCTTCAGGTTCTGATGGATCCAGAAGTGGCGGCCGACGACCGTGTCGATCGTGCCGAAGAACGGCGAAAGTCCCGCCCGGTCCGCCACGTGGACGTAGCTGCAGTTGGGCGGAGAGACGAGGCTCGCGATCCTCAACGCCAGCGTGCTGTAGTCCGTGCCGAGATAGGAGGCGGCATAGCGGCCGAGGAGCTTGCCCATGTTGGCGCAGCCGCATCCCATCTCCATCACCCGTTTTCCGGCCAGGGCCTCCCGGTCGCAATAGAGGTGCAGGCCCCAGGCGAAGCCGAACTGGAGATTGAGCATCTCGAGAGCCGAGTCCGGCAGCGGGGGGGTGTCCGGGTAGTCGGTGTAGGGGGCGAGCTGCCAGGGCCACTCCGGCTTCAGGTACTCGAACCATTCGGCGTTCCAGCGCTCGATCTCCTCTGGGGTGCACTCGAGCGGCGGGGAGGCGTGGAGCTCGTCGTCAGGGCGGTCCGCAGGGGAGGCGGCGCGTCCACGAAGGGCGCGGAGAAATCGATCGATCATCGGGGGTCGCTCAGGCGGTTGCGGCATGGACCTCGGTCCGGACGTCCGCGCGGTCCCAGTGCTCGGTAAACCAGCGGTAGGTCTGCTCGATCCCTTCTCGGAGATCGATGCGGTGCCGCCAGCCGAGACCGTGGAGGCGCGAGACGTCGAGGAGCTTCCGGGGCATGCCGTCCGGTTTTTCGGTGTCGAAGGTGAGCCGCACGCCGGGCGCCACGATCTCGCGGATGGTCTCCGCGAGCTCGCGGATCGAGAGGTCCTCGCCCGTGCCCACGTTGACGTGGGAGTCCCCGTCGTAGTGGCGCATCAGGTAGAGGCAGGCGTCGGCCAGGTCGTCCACGTGGAGGAACTCGCGCCGGGGCGCGCCCGTGCCCCACACCACGACCTCGCCGCTCCCCGAAACCCGGGCCTCGTGGAACTTGCGCATCAGGGCCGGCAGCACGTGCGAGCTCCGGAGGTCGAAGTTGTCGTTCGGGCCGTAGAGGTTGGTCGGCATGGCGGAGATGAAGTCCGCCCCGTACTGCAGCCGGTAGGCCTGGCAGAGCTTGATCCCCGAGATCTTGGCGATCGCGTAGGGCTCGTTCGTGGGCTCGAGGAGGCCGGTCAGGAGAGCCTCCTCCGTGATCGGCTGCGCGCACTCCCGGGGGTAGATGCAGGAGCTGCCGAGGTAGAGCAGGCGCTTCACCCCGTGCAGGTGGCTCGCGTGCACCACGGTCGCGTGCATCATCAGGTTGTCGTAGATGAACTCCGCCGGGCGGGTCGAGTTGGCGAGGATGCCACCCACCGTGCCGGCCACCATGAACACGTACTCCGGCCGGTTTGCCCGGAACCAGTAGTTCACCGCCGCCTGGTCCCGCAGAT
>DATHUD010000529.1:0-3249 GCA_035462575.1 Thermoanaerobaculia bacterium
TCCGGCGCTCGTCCACCGCCGGCCCGGGCTCCTCGCCCGCGGGCTCCGCCTCCCCTTCCGCGTCCAGATGGCGGGCCAGCGCGGCGACCGTCGAAAAGCGGAACAGCTCGACGACCGGCACCGGCCGCCCGAGCCGCCGGCCGAGCGCGCTCGCCGCCTGGAGCATGCGCAGGGAGTGGAGGCCGAGGTCGAAGAAGCTCTCGTCCCGCCCGAGCCGCTCCTCGCCCAGCACCTCGGCCAGGGCCTCGGCCACCAGCCGCTCCATCGGCGTGCGCGGGCCGTACACCGGGCGCCGCGCCGCGGCCTCCACCGCCTCGGGCGCGGGCCGCGCCGCGCGGTCCACCTTGCCGCCGCGCGCCCGGGGGAGCTCGGGCAGCACCACGAACGCCTCGGGCACCATGGCCTCCGGCAGCCGCCGGCGCACGAGCTCCCGCAGCGCCTGCGCGGAGAGGTCGCCGCCCGGGGCCAGGCGGCCGGCCTGGGCGCCGCCCGCCTCCCGGCGCGCCCGCGGGTGCACCGCGTAGAGGTTGTAGCGGTCCGTCCCGGCCAGCAGCTCGTCCTGCTCCACCTGCACCGAAAAGCCGTGCCGTTCGAGCAGCTCCCGGATCTCCGCGATCCGCTCCCCGCCGCCATCCTCCGGATCGCCGTGCGCCTCGAGCACCACCTGGTCGATCCGCGCCCAGTCCGCGTCCGCGATCCCGCGCAGCACGTCCAGCTCCGCCCGCTGCACGTCGATCTTGAGCAGATCGACCTGGGCGATGCCCTCGTCGCGCAGCACGCGGGAGAGCGTCCGCAAGGGGGCGTCCACCACCTCCCCGTCGAAGCGGCCGGCCAAGAGCTCCCCGGCCCCGGCCAGCAGCTCGCCCGCCCCGGCCACCCCGAGCCGCCGCTGGTTTTCGAGGAAGCGCCGGACCACCTCCACCTCCGACCCGGGGCTCGCGTAGCGGGCCTCGCCCGACATCATCGAATAGCGGGGGTAGTAGAGGAACCGTCCGCTCTGCTCCGCGTCGGAGAGCCCGAACGGGAAGAGCTTGACGCCCAGGCCGTACCAGTCGCAGTTGAGGCGCAGGCTCTCGAAGATCGCCGGCACCGGCTCGAAGGCGTAGACGCGCGGCCGCGCACACTCCTGGTGCGCGAAGAGCGTGAACATCCCGATGTTGGCGCCGACGTCCAGGATGCAGGCGTCCGGCGGCAGGGAGATGCCGTGGCGCACGTAGCAGCGCTTGGCGAAGATCTCGTCGTAGAGGTACGCGGTCTCGTTGGCGTTCTCCTGCACGACCGAAAGCCCGTTCGGCAGCCGGAACGGCGGCCGCGCGCCCTCCGGCGCCAGCCGCAGCCGGGGCACCACGTAGGCCACCAGCCGCTCCTCGCCGGGGCGGTCCGCGCGCAGGGCCGCCACGGCCTGCCCGATCTCGGGGTGCTCCGAGAGCGCGGCCTCGATCTCGCCGAGCTCGATCCGGATCCCGCGCAGCTTGACCTGGTGGTCGAGGCGGCCGAGCAGCTCCAGCCGGCCGTCCTCCCGCCACCGCGCCTTGTCGCCGGTGCGGTAGAGGCGCGCTCCCGGGAGCGCGCTCTCCGGATGGGGGACGAACCTCTCCGCCGTCCCCCCGCCCTGCCCCGCATAGCCCAGGGCCAGCCCGGCCCCGCCGAGGCAGAGCTCCCCCGGCACGCCGGCCGGCACCGGCCGCAGATCCTCGTCCACCACCCACGCCTCGACGTTCGCGAGAGGGGCTCCGGCCGAGGGCCCCGCCGGGGCGGCCACCCGCTCGGCCGTCGCGTCGACCGTGCACTCCGTCGGGCCGTAGACGTTCCAGACGCCCATCCGCGTCTCCGCGGCCAGGGCCTTCCACAGATCCGCATCGAACGGCTCGCCTCCCACCAGGAGCCGCCGCGGCGCCCGCCGCGAAGGATCGAGGAGGCCCGCCGCGAGGAGCGCCCGGAGCTGGGTCGGAGTGCAGTCCAGGACGTCCAGCCCGCCGCGGTCGAGAAACTCCACGAACGCCCGGGGATCGAGCCGCACCGCCTCGGGCACGAGGACCAGGGTCCGCCCCGCCAGGAGCTGCACGACCTGCTTGATCGATCCGTCGAAATAGAGCGGCGCGTTGACCCCCACGCGCAGGGGGGCCGGCTCCGGGAGGTCCGCGTAGACCGACCGTTCCAGCGCCGCGGCCAGGTTGAGCACGGACCCGTGGCGGATCATGGCCCCCTTGGGCCGGCCGGTCGAGCCCGAGGTGAAGATCACGTAGGCCAGGTCCTCGGGGGAGCCCGGGAAGCCCAGGTTCCCGTCGGGCTCCTCCGCGATCGCCGCGGCGTGAGTGTCGAGCTCCAGGAGCGTGGCGCCGCTCGCGGCCAGCCGCGGCGCGGCCAGCCGCGGCGCCAGGAAGCTCCGGGTGAGGACGACCGGCGCCCCCGCGCTCCCCGGCGCCAGGTCTTCGAGAGCCCGCGCCAGGCGCTCGGCCGGCTGCCCCGGGTCCACCGGGACGAAGGCGCCTCCCAGCTTCAGCGCGGCGAGCAGGGCGGCGATCTGGTCCGCGGAGCGCTCCAGGGCGAGCACCACGCGGCTGCCGGCGCCCAACCCCCGGCGCCGCAGGAAGCGCGCCAGGCGGTTGGCCCTCCGGTTGAGCTCCAGAAAGGTCAGCTCCTCCCCCTCCGCGACCACGGCCACGGCGCCGCCTTGGGCCTCGGCCTGCGCCTCGAACCGCCGGTGCACGGAGGTCTCCGCCGGGAGGGGCTCCGCGGGCCCGCGGCTCCACGAGGAGAGCGTCCGCCGCTCCGCCTCCGTGAGGAGGTCCAGATCCTCGAGCCGGGCCTCGGGCTGCGCCACGGCGCCGCGGAGCAGCCGTTCGACCCGGCCGAGCAACGCGGCCGCCTCTGCGGCGTTCCACCGGGAGGCGTCATAGCCGAGCTCCAGGCCGAGCCCGCCGGCCGAGCGCAAGGCCGACAGGCGCAGCTCGAAGGGCTCGTGGACCGCGCGGTGGGACTCGAGCGCGAGCCGGAGCCCCCCGGCCGCGGGGAGCGGCGGGACGTCCGCGAAGTCGAACAGCACCGCGAAGCCCGGAGCCTCCGACCAGTCCTCCCACAGGAAATGCTCCTGCCGGGTCCGCCCCTCCTCCATCGCGGTCCGGTTGGCCCCGGCCAGATCCTCCCTCCGGAACCCCCGGCCGAGCGTGGCGCGGACGGGCAGCGAGCGCGCGCACAGCCCCAGCACCCCGCGCAGCGGCTCGATCCGCCGGCCGTCGGCCAGGCAGC
>DATHUD010000530.1:0-4965 GCA_035462575.1 Thermoanaerobaculia bacterium
CGCCTTCGACGGCACGGTCTCGATCCTCCAGCCGCTGATCGATCCCCTCTACGAGGGCAGGACCGCCTCCGAGATGCTGGCGGCGCTTTCCAACCGGCCGGACTCGACGGGCTACGACCTCGTCCGCGAGCTCTGGTCCACCCGCCTGACCGCCCCGGAGGGCTTCGAGACGGCCTGGCGGCGGGTGCTTCACGCGGGCCTGGTTCCGAACACGGCAGCCGCGCGCACGGGAGCCACCGTCAACGGCGGCGCGGTCGCGCAGGCGGCCGGCGAGATCGCGGCGGCCGCTGCGAATCGGGTCGAGGGGCGGGTGACTCTCCTCGTGCGGCCCGATCCCACGATCTGGGACGGCCGCTTCGCTTCGAACGCCTGGCTCCAGGAGCTGCCCAAGCCGGTCTCGAAGCTCGTCTGGGACAACGCCTTGACCGTCTCGCCGCGCACGGCCGAGCGCCTGAAGATCGACCGCTACCAGATCGTGACGGTCGCCGCGGGCGGCCGGTCGATCGAGGCCGCGGTCTGGATCCTCCCCGGCATGGCGGACGACACGGCGTACTTGACACTCGGCTACGGCCGCACGCGCGCGGGCAAGTCCACGGGGCAGGGTTTCAACGCCTATGCCCTCCGCGCCTCGAACGCCCTGTGGACCATTCCGGGGGTGGAGATCCGCCCCACGGACGAGAGGTACGAGCTCGCCTGCACGCAGAACCACCACCTGATCGGCGGCGACCAGGTCGACGAGGACGCGGAGGCTGCCGAGCAGGCGACGAAGCGCCACGTCGTCCAGACCGGCACGCTGGAAGAGTTCCGCGCCAACCCGGAGTTCCTCCAGGAGCGCCGGCACGACCCGAAGAAGCACGAGAAGGAGACCGGGGAGCCGATGACCATGTACCCCGAGTGGGAGTACAACGGGCACGCCTGGGGGATGGCGATCGATTTGAACGTCTGCACCGGCTGCAGCTCGTGCGTGGTGGCCTGCCAGGCGGAGAACAACATCCCGGTGGTCGGCAAGGAGCAGGTGCTCGCGGGCCGCGAGATGCACTGGCTGCGCATCGACCGCTACTTCGCGGGCGACATGGATTCGCCGGCGATCCACAACCAGCCGCTCCCCTGCATGCACTGCGAGAACGCCCCGTGCGAGGTGGTCTGCCCGGTGGCGGCCACGGTGCACAGCGACGAGGGGCTGAACGACATGGTCTACAACCGGTGCGTGGGCACGCGGTACTGCTCGAACAACTGCCCCTACAAGGTGCGGCGGTTCAACTTCCTGCGCTACGCGCCCAAGGACGACCCGCTTCTCGCGCTCGCCATGAACCCGGACGTGACCGTCCGCATGCGCGGCGTGATGGAGAAGTGCACCTACTGCGTGCAGCGGATCGAGCAGGCCAAGATCGAGTCCAAGGTCGAGCAGACGCCGATCCCGGCCAACTGGCTGCAGACCGCCTGCCAGCAGGCGTGCCCCACGGAGGCCATCGTCTTCGGCGACCAGAACAACCCCGAGTGGGAGGTCTCGAAGCAGAAGGCCGAGCCGCTCCGGTACGATCTGCTCGAAGAGATCAACACCCGTCCGCGCACGAGCTATCTGGCCAAGCTGCGCAACCCCAACCCCGCGCTCGAACCGGCAGTGAAAGGATCTGAGCATGGCCACGCTTGATGACGGCGGACTGCTCTCGCCGCCTCCGAAGCCGTACAAACCGCCGGTGGTGGCTCCGGGCCACACCACCGCGTCGGTCACCGACAAGATCAGCGAGGTCGTCCTCCAGAAGACCCCGAAGTGGTGGTACGCGGGCTTCGCCGTGTCGTTCTCGCTGCTGATGGTGTTCCTGGTCTCGGTCACCTGGCTGTTCGCCAAGGGCGTGGGCATCTGGGGCATCAACTGGCCCGTGGGCTGGGGCTTCGACATCATCAACTTCGTCTGGTGGATCGGCATCGGCCACGCGGGCACGCTGATCTCGGCCATCCTCCTGCTCCTGCGCCAGGAGTGGCGGACGTCGATCAACCGCTTCGCCGAGGCCATGACCCTCTTCGCCGTGGCCTGCGCGGGCATGTACCCGCTCCTCCACCTCGGCCGCCCCTGGCTCTTCTACTGGCTGATGCCCTACCCGAACACGATGAACCTGTGGCCGCAGTTCAGAAGCCCGCTCATCTGGGACGTGTTCGCGGTCTCGACCTATGCCACGGTGTCGGCTCTCTTCTGGTACGTGGGCCTGATCCCGGACCTCGCGACGCTTCGCGACCGGACGAAGAACCGGTTCTGGAAGATCGTCTACGGCTTCGGCTCCATGGGCTGGCGGGGCTCGGCCGCGCACTGGCACAACTACGAGACGGCCTACCTGCTGCTCGCGGGCCTCGCGACACCGCTCGTCATCTCCGTGCACACGGTCGTCTCCTTCGACTTCGCGATCGGCATCATCCCCGGGTGGCACGCGACGATCTTCCCGCCCTACTTCGTGGCGGGCGCGATCTACGCCGGCTTCGCCATGGTGCTCACCCTCGCGATCCCGCTGCGCGCGGTCTTCGGCCTCAAGGACTTCATCACCACGCGCCACCTCCAGAACATGGGCAAGGTGATGCTCGCGACCGGCCTCATCGTGGTCTACGGCTACGTGATGGAGATCTTCTTCGGCTGGTACAGCGGCAACCTCTTCGAGAAGTTCATGGTGCTGAACCGCGCGATGGGCCCGTACCGCTATCACTGGTTCATGCTGATCTTCTGCAACGCGATCGTGCCGCAGTTCCTGTGGATAAGGCGCGTGCGCTCGTCGCCGCTCTGGCTCTTCGTGATCTCGATGTTCGTGAGCGTGGGCATGTGGCTGGAGCGCTTCATCATCATCGTGACCAGCCTCCACAGGGACTACCTGCCCGCCTCCTGGGGCATGTACAGCGGAACGATCTGGGACTGGGGGACGTTCATCGGCACGATGGGCCTGTTCCTGACGCTCCTGTTCCTCTTCATCCGCTTCCTGCCGCTCATCTCCATCTTCGAGATGCGCACGATCGTGCCCGGAGGCCAGCGGGGCGGCGAGTACACGGAGGTGCCGCGGTGAAACCGAGACACGAGATCTACGGCGTGATGGGCGAGTTCCACTCCTCGGAGGAGCTGATCGAGGCCGTCCACAAGCTGCGGGAGGCCGGCTTCCGGAAGATGGACGCCTTCACCCCGTACCCGATCGAGGAGCTGTCCGAGGCGCTGGGCCACCACCGCTCGAAGCTGCCGGCGATCGTCCTCGGCGGCGGCATCCTGGGCGCGATCGGCGGCTACGCGCTCCAGTACTGGGCGGCGACGATGGTCTACCCGATGAACATCGGCGGCCGCCCGGTCCACTCGTGGCCGGCCTTCATCGTGCCGACTTTCGAGATGACGATCCTGGCCGCGGCCCTCTCGGCCATCCTCGGCATGTTCTTCCTGAACGGTCTGCCGCAGCCGTATCACCCGGTGTTCAACGTGCCGCGCTTCGCCCTGGCGTCGCGCGACCGCTACTTCCTGGTGATCGAATCGGGCGACCCCAAGTTCGACCGCGAGGCCACCTCCCGCCTCCTGGCCGAGCTTCACGCGAGCGAGGTGTCCGACGTTGAGCACTGAGAATTGCACTCCGCACCCCGTCTCTGTAGGGGCGGCCCTGCGTGGCCGCCCTGGGCGCCCACACAGGGCCGCCCCTACATTGCTGATCATTGCCTGTCTCCTGGCTTCGGCCGGCTGCCGGCAGAACATGCACAACCAGAACAAGGTGAAGACCCTGGGGGAGAGCCCCTTCTTCGAGGACGGCCAGGGCTCGCGGCAGCTCCCGGCCAACACCGTGGCGCGGGGCGGCCTGCGCGAGGGCCCGGCCTACACCGGATTGGACGCCAACCAGAAGCCCTTGACCGAGATCCCCTTCCCGGTGACCCGCAAGGTGCTGGTGCGCGGCCAGGAGCGCTACAACATCTTCTGCGCTCCCTGCCACGACCGGACGGGCAATGGGACGGGCATGATCGTGCGCCGGGGCTACAAGCAGCCCACGTCGTTCCACGATCCGCGCCTGCGCAATTCCCAGGTGGGCTACTTCTTCAACGTGATGACCGAGGGCTTCGGCGTGATGCCTTCCTACGCCCCGCAGGTGCCGATGGAGGACCGCTGGGCGATCGCGGCCTACATCCGGGCCCTCCAGTACAGCCAGAACGCCCGGATGGCGGATTTGGAGCAGGCCGGCGTGCCGGCGGAGCGCCTGCGGCAGATCGAGGCCGAGCTCGCCCAGCCGCTGCCGTCCGGAGCCGGCGGGGAGGCCCACGCGCCGTCCGGCGCCCAGGGCGTGACCCGCCCCGACCTGCCGGGCCGCTACGACCAGCGTCCGAATCCGAGAAAGGTGCCAGAGTGAACAGAGAGAACTTGAGCCGCGCGGACGCCGCCGCGGCCTTCGCCGCTCCGGCCGCGGTCGACCGGATCCAGCGACTCGGCCTCCTCGTGGGCGTGGCCGGCGCCGTCCTCTGCGCGATCGGATTCTTCGTGTCTCCCGACTACTTCTTCCGTTCCTGGCTGGTCGGCTGGGTCTACTGGATGGGCGTCACGCTCGGCTGCTTCGCCATCATGATGCTCCACCACCTGACGCGGGGCGCCTGGGGCCTCGTCGTGCGGCGCGTCATGGAGGCGGCCTCGCGCACCCTGCCGTGGCTGCTCCTGCTGTCGCTCCCCCTCCTCCTCGGCCTGAAGAGCCTCTACATCTGGGCGCGCCCCGAGGTGGTCGCGGCCGACGAGCTGCTCCAGCTCAAAGAGCCGTATCTGAACGTCCCGTTCTACCTCGTGCGGCTGGTGATCTACTTCGCGATCTGGGGCGGCTTCGCCTTCGTGCTCAACCGCATGTCGCTCCGGCAGGACACGTCGGACGATCCGGGCCTCACCCGGCGCATGCAGCTCGTGGCGGCCTTCGGGCTCGCCGCCTACTGCCTCGCGGTGACCTTCGCCTCGGTCGACTGGCTGATGTCGCTCGACCC
>DATHUD010000531.1:0-2976 GCA_035462575.1 Thermoanaerobaculia bacterium
GCAGGAAGGCCACGATGTTCTTGGGATGGACCGGGTCCGGGCTCAGGCACCAGATCCAGAGCGGGATCACCACCGTTTCGAGGGTGGCCCGAATCTCGACCGGAAGCGACCGCCACCACGCCCGCACGCCCTCCCGGTCGCGCTTCCAGCGGAGCGCCACGAGCACGGTCCCCACCACGAGCCCGGCGTAGAGCCCCACCCCGAAGTTGATCCCGAGCCCGGCCGCGATCGCCAGCAGCCAGAGCCAGACCGCGAGGACGATCCTCCCCGGCCGCCGGGGCGGCCCGGGCCAGAAGAGGCGCCCGATCCGCCGCGCCAGCTCCCGCCGCTCCTCCGGGCTCCGCCGGAGGACCTCGTTCGCGAGCACGGCGATCCCCCAGAGGAGCCCGTAGTTGTATTTGACGAGGAAGAGCCCGAGAGAGGCGAGGCCCGCGAGGCGCCAGGCCCAGGCGCTCCCGAGCCGCCGGGCGCGCAGATACAGGCAGAAGGCGAGAAGGGAGAAGACGACCCCCGCCATCTCCCGCATCACGAGGATGCCGAACACGCGGAAGAAGGGGCTCGCGAGGAAGAGCGCCGCAGCCACGAGCCCGCCCCAGAAGCCGGCCGGGCCGTCGTCCACCTCCCGCGCCGCCCAGAGCAGGAGCGGGGGGACGAGGACGAAGAGCACGGCGGACAGGAGCGTCGCCGAGGCGAAGGTCGCGTTCCCCATCGCCACGAACGGCAGCAGCAGGAGCGAGTAGACGAACGGCCATTTGTCCTGCCGGTTCAGGAGGTCGAGGAACCGCAGCGGCCGCCCCTCGGAGAGCGCCTCAAGGAGCTCGACCGCGCCCCAGCCGTGGCCCGCCATGTCCCACATCGGCAGGCGGGGCTGATCCAGATAGAAGAGATAGAGCGAGCGCGCCTCGACTGCCGCCACCGCGAGGAGGGCGACGGCGAAAAGAAGGAATATGACCTTCTTGCCGGTCATCGACGGGGCGAGGGAGCCAGAATGGCCAGCACGAGCAGGCGGTCCTCTCCGGTGTTGCGGATGCCGTGCGGCACCCCTTCAGGCGCGACGAGCATCACGCCGGCCTCCATGGGCTGCTCGCGCCCTTCCAGGAGAAACAGGCCCCTTCCGTTGAGCACATGGTAGACCTTGTCCATGCCGGCGTGCGCGTGGAGGCCGTGCTCCTGACCGGGCTCGAAGGCATTCAGACCCACGAGCAGCCGCTCCGACTGGAAAAGAGTCGCCTTGCCCATTCTCGCCGAGTCGTAGACGGCGTGCTCCTCGGGGCGGAATACAGTGGGGTGGTCCATTGGGGGGTCTCCTGGAACAGGGCGAACTCTATCGCGATCCGGCAAGGGTACAATCCCTGCCGGGACCGACCAAGGAGAGAACGATGCCACGCAAGACCTGTCTTCTGGGAGCCGCCGTCCTCTGGCTGGCCTTGGCCGGGACCGCCACGGGGCAAGGCACGGCCCCCGCTCCCGATCCGGCGCTCGTGGAGCGCGCGAAGAAGCTCCTTCGCGAGGTGCCGCTGATCGACGGCCACAACGACCTGCCCTGGGCCTACCGGGAGCGGGTCAAGAACCAGCTCGGCAAGATCGACCTCCGGAGCGACACGAGCCAGCTCGATCCTCCCTTGCACACCGACATCCCGCGCCTCCGCCAGGGAGGCCTCGGCGGTCAGTTCTGGTCGGTCTACGTGCCGGCCGACCTCAAAGGGCCGGAGGCGACCCGGGCGGTGATGGAGCAGATCGACGTGGTCTACCGCCTGGCGGAGCGTTACCCCGACACCTTCGAGATCGCCACCACGGCCGACGACGTCGTGCGCATCCACAAGGCGGGGAAGATCGCCTCGCTGATCGGCATGGAGGGCGGCCACTCGATCGACAACTCGCTCGGGGCGCTGCGCCAGCTCTACCGCGCCGGCGCCCGCTACATGACGATCACCCACTCGAAGAACAACGACTGGGCCGACTCGGCGACCGACGAGCCGAAGCACCAGGGCCTCACTCCCTTCGGCGAAGAGGTGATCCGCGAGATGAACCGGCTCGGCATGCTGGTCGACCTCTCCCACGTCTCCCCGCAGACCATGAAAGAGGCCCTGGCCGTCTCCGAGGCCCCGGTGATCTTCTCCCACTCCTCGGCCCGGGCGTTGACCGACCACCCCCGCGACGTGCCCGACGACGTCCTCCGCCTCCTCCCCGAGGACGGCGGCCTCGTCATGGTGACCTTTGTTCCCGGTTTCGTCTCCGGAGAGGTGCGTGCCTGGAACGCCCAGGACGCCGCGGAGGAGGCGCGCCTGAAAGCGCTCCACCCGGAATCCGCGGAGCGGGTGAAGACCGAGCTCGAAGCCTGGCGCAAGGCCCACCCCGCGCCCAAGGCCACTCTCGGACAGGTGGCCGACCACGTCGAGCACGTCCGTAAGGTGGCCGGCATCGACCACGTGGGGATCGGCTCCGACTTCGACGGCATCTCGAGCACTCCGTCCGGCCTGGACGGCGTCGAGGACTATCCCGCGCTCCTGGCCGAGCTCCTGCGCCGCGGTTGGACCGACGAGGAGGTCAAGAAGCTCGCGGGAGGCAACATCCTGCGGGTCTTCCGCGAAACCGAGAAGGTCGCGCAACGGTTGCAAAAGGAACGGCGGCCGTCGGACGCGCTGATCGAGGAGATGGACGGGGGGACGACAGAGTAGGAAGGGGACCCTTCCCCCGAGCCGGGGGACGCCTCCCCCGAGTCGGGGGACCCCTCCCCCGAGTTGGGGGACGCCTCCCCCGAGTCGGGGGACCCCTCCCCCGAGTTGGGGGACCCCTCCCCCGAGTCGGGGGACACCTCCCCCGAGCTGGGGGACACCTCCCCCGAGCTGGGGGATCCCTCCCCGGCGAGATCCCCCCGAAAACAAGGACGTGCCGCGGGATCTCTCGTCAGTCCGAGCCGTCCTCCCCGATCCGGAGACGCCCCACGGGGCGTCTCTACATTGGGGGGCGCTCCGA
>DATHUD010000532.1:0-23113 GCA_035462575.1 Thermoanaerobaculia bacterium
AGCTGAAAGGAACGCCCATGAAGACCGTGATGCAGGACAAGATCGCCTCCGTGACCCGCGCCTGCCAGTTGAAGCGCGAGGTGCGAATCTCCGCCGACATCCCCTGCGAGGAGGGGGTGGTGGTCGCCGTGCGGGTGAAGACCGAGAAGAGCACCTACAGCCAGCTCGAGCTGCCGAGCGGGCGCATGGCCCAGGTGAAGAAGGGGGACGTGGTCGCCGGGGCCCTCGGGCATCGCCACGCCCTCTTCGGCTACTCGGGACACCTGCCGCAGAGGCTCGCGCCGGGCGACACGATCAACCTGTTGAACATCGGCGGCGTGCTCGGCATCTGCGATTCGGTGAATCCGGACCTGGGCCCGCCGTTCGAATGCGAAGTGCTGGGGGCCGTGCTCCACTTCCCCTACCTCGGGGAGCGGATCGGGATCGCGGCGCGGATCGGCAGCGAGACGCTCGATCTCGGGGCGAAGCTCGACGCCAACGGCGTTCCGGTGGTGGCTCTCGTGGGCTCGTGCATGAACTGCGGCAAGACGGCCGCGGCCTGTACGCTCGTGCGCCATCTCTCGCACGGCGGGCTCACGGTGGACGGCTTGAAGACCACGGGCGTTTCGCTCAGGCGGGACGTGCTCGCCATGGAGGACGCCGGGGCGCGGACCACGGGCCTGTTTACGGACCTCGGGGTGGTCTCGACCACCGGAGCGAACGCTCCGGCGGTGACCCGGACGCTCGTGACCCGCCTCGCCGCCCAGAAGCCGGACGTCCTCGTGGCCGAGCTGGGGGACGGCCTTCTAGGGGCCTACGGCGTCGCGGCGATCCTCGACGATCCCGAGATCCGGGCCGCCTTCACCGCCGTGGTGCTCGCGGCGAACGATCCGGTCGCGGCCTGGGGCGGGGTGCGGATGCTCCGCGAGCGCTTCGGCATCGAGCCGGTCGCCGTGACCGGCCCGGCGACGGACAACCTGGCGGGCACCCGGATCATCGAGGAGTCGGTGGGGGTGCCGGCGATCAACGCGCGGACGGACGGCGAGCGGCTGGCCGCCCTCGTCCGCGAGCGGCTGGGGCTCTCCGTGTCCGCGGCCGTGGCGGTGGCCGGATGAACGGCCAGATCCCCACGATCGTCCTGGGTGGGACGGGGTACGTCTCGGGCGAGCTCCTGCGGCTCCTCGCTGGGCACCCGTTCCTGGCGCCGCTCGCCGTGGTCTCGGAGAGCCAGGCCGGTGGGGAGGTAGAGTCTGCCTTCCCGCACCTCGCGGGGTGCTTCCGCGGCCTCACCTTCTGCGGCCGGGAGGATCTCCCGCGCCTGCTCGGCGGCTCTCCGGATGTCGCCGTGCTCTGCGCCGCTCCGCACGGGGCCGCCGCGCAGCTCCTCGACGAGGTCCTCTCGGAGGCCGAAAAGGTGGGCACGTCGGCGCGGGTGGTCGACATCTCCGCGGATTTCCGCTTCGCGGACGGGGACCGGTACGCCCAGGTCTACGGCCACGCGCACGGAGCTCCGGGGCGGCTTTCGCAGTTCGTCTGCGCTCTCCCTGAGCACCTTGCGGAGACGCCTGCGGGCCACGTGGGGCATCCCGGGTGCTTCGTCACGGCGACACTCCTCGCGGCCGTCCCCCTGTTGAAGCTGGGGATCGTCGAGCCGCGGCTCTCGGTCGTGGCCATGACCGGCAGCACGGGCGCGGGGCGGACGCCCACGGCGACGACCCACCACCCGGCGCGGCGGAGCAACCTCTACGCGTACAACCCGCTGCGCCACCGCCACGAGCCGGAGATGCGGGCCCTCGCGGCGGCGGCCTCGGGCGTGGAGGAGCCGGAGATCCACTTCGTCCCCCAGGCAGGGCCGTTCGCGCGCGGGATCTACGCCACGCTCCAGGCCCGGCTCGCCGAGCCGGTGAACGGGCACGAGGTCACCCGGGCCCTCGCCGGTTTCTACGAGGGCGCGGCGTTCGTGGACGTGCTTTCCGAGCCGCCGCGCCTCCAGGACGTGGTGGGGACGAACCGCGCCCGGCTGTCCGCCGTCACCGACGGCGATCACCTCGTGGTCTTTTCGGCGATCGACAACCTCGTCAAGGGGGCGGCCGGAGGGGCGATCCAATGGATGAACCGGCTCCTGGGGTTCCCCGAGACCGCGGGTCTTACGGTCCCCGGAATCGGCTGGCTGTAAAGAGGAAGGAGAGAGGAATGGTGACCACCGTCGAAGAGATTCCCCAGGCCGCGCTCGACGAGGCGCGCTGGCTGTTGCCTGTCTACGCCCATACGCCCGTCGAGCCCGTCCGGGGTGACGGGGTATTCCTGACCACCCGGGACGGCCGCATCCTGATCGATTTCTACGGCGGGCACGCCGTGGCTCTCCTGGGCTACCGCCACCCGCGGCTCGTCGCGGCGCTCGCCGGCCAGGCCGAGGAGCTGTTCTTCCAGAGCAACTCCGTACCGCTCGCCGTGCGCGCCCGGGCCGCCGAGCGGCTGGTCCATTTCGGCCCCTCCGGCCTCACCAGGGCGTTCCTGGTCAACAGCGGCGCCGAGGCGAATGAGAACGCGCTGCGCCTCGCCTTCCGGGCGACCGGCCGGAGCCGCGTGGTGGCCCTCGAGGGCGCCTTCCACGGGCGGACCGCGGGAGCGGGGGCCGTCTCCCACGGCGCCCGCGAGAAGTGGTACGCCTTCCCGTCCACCCCGTTCCCGGTCACCTTCGTGCCCCGGGGAAACCTGTCGGCCCTGGCGGCGGCGTTGACGGACGCGGCGGCGTTGATCGTCGAGCCCGTTCAGGGCGTCGCGGGTGCGGTGGACCTGGGGGCCGACTACCTCTCGGCGGCCCGGGAGCTGACCCGGGAGGCCGGTGCCTTTCTCATCTTCGACGAGGTGCAGTGCGGCATGGGGCGCATGGGCTACCCCTTCGCGGCCCAGGCCTACGGCGTCACGCCCGACGTGCTTACCACGGCCAAGGGGATCGCCGGCGGCTTCCCGGCCGGGGCGCTCCTGGCCTCCGAAAAGGCCGCGGCGGGCCTGAAGATCGGCGACCTCGGCACGACCTTCGGCGGCGGCCCGCTCGCCTGCGCTCTGATCGAGGCGGTGATCGAGACGATCGAGACCGAGGAGCTCCTCCCCCGCGTGCGGTCGCTCTCGCGCCGCATCCGCGAGACCTGCCAAGTGGGACCGGTGACCGGCATCCAGGGCGAGGGCTTCCTCCTGGGACTCCGCGTTTCGCGGCCGGCCAAGGACATCGTGGCCGAGCTGCTCGACCACGGCATCCTCGCGGGCACGAGCGGCGATCCGAACGTCGTCCGCCTGCTGCCGCCCCTCGTCCTCGAAGAGGAGCACGTCCACACGCTCGCGCAGGCCCTGTCGGAGATCCGGCCGTGAAGCGGTTCGTGGACTTGGCGGACCTCGCGCGCGAGGAGGTCATCGAGCTGCTCGCGCTCGCCGCCGAGCTGGAACGGCGGCCGGACCCGGACGCGCTTGACGGGAAGGTCCTGGCGCTCCTGTTCTTCAACCCGTCGCTGCGCACCCTCGCCTCGTTCCAGGCGGGGATGTCGCGCCTCGGAGGGACCTCGTTTGTCATCTCCCCGGGGCAGGGGACGTGGATTCTGGAGACGCGGGACGGTGTCGTCATGGACGGCGCCGCGGCCGAGCATGTGAAGGAGGCCATCCCGGTGCTCGCGAGCTACGCGGACGCCCTGGGCATCCGCTCCTTCGCGGGCGGCGCCGACTTGGCGGCCGACCTCGCGGAGACGGCGTTCAACTCCATGGCCGGGGTCTGTCCGGTGCCGCTCGTCAACCTGGAGTCGGCCGTCAACCACCCCTGTCAGGCGCTGGGGGACTGGAAGACGATGGACGATCTGGACATCCCCCGCCGGGGCGGGAAATTCGTCCTCTCCTGGGCCTGGCACCCGAAGCCGCTCCCGCTGGCCGTCCCCGCCGCCGCCGTCCACATGGCCGCGTTCCGCGGGATGGACGTGACCGTGCTCCGGCCCGAGGGGTTCGCGCTTCCCGAGCCCATTATGGAGAGAGCCCGGCAGGCCGCGGCCCTCTCCGGCGGCTCGGTGCGGGAGACGTCCGACCGCCGCGAAGCGATGGAGGGGGCGCACGTGATCTACGCCAAGTCGTGGACCTCGCCCCTCCACTACGGGAACCCCGAGGCCGAGGCGGCCTTCCGCGCCGGCCTCCGCGACTGGTGCGTGGGGAACGACTGGTTCGCGGCAGCGGCTCCGGATTGCCGCTTCATGCACTGCCTGCCGGTGCGCCGGAACGTAGTGGTCAAGGACGAAGTGCTCGACGGGCCACGCAGCGTCGTGGTCCACGAAGCGAAGAACCGCATGTGGGTGCAGATGGCGGTGCTCCACCGCCTGCTGCGTGGATAGGAGATTGAAATGAAAGACGTCGGCCAGCGGACCGCCGAAGCGGCGGCCCTGAAGCATGCGGTCCCCTACATCCGGATCTTCAAGGGGAAGACCTTCGTCATCAAGGCGGGGGGCGGCGCCCTGGAGCGCGAGGCCACGGCCCGGGCGCTCGTCGAGCAGATCGAGGTGCTCCACCAGGTGGGGATCCGCGTCGTCCTCGTCCACGGCGGCGGCACCCAGTCGAGTGAGCTCTCCCGCGCCCTGGGCGCCGAGGCGCGCTTCGTCGAGGGCCGGCGGGTGACGGACGAGAAAGCCCTGGAGGTGGCGGCGATGACGCTCAACGGGTCGATGAACACCCGGCTGCTCGCGGTCTGCCGCAGCGTGGGCCTGCCGGCCGTGGGCGTCTCCGGCGTGGACGCGGCGCTCGTCCAGGCCCGGCGCCGGCCGCCCGTCCGCGTGGAGGGCGAGCTCGTGGACTACGGCTTCGTGGGCGACATCGCGGCGATCGATCCGCGGGTGCTTATCGAGATCATGAACGCCGGCTACGTCCCGGTCGTGTCCCCGCTGTCCGCGGCGGACGACGGCACGCTCCTCAACATCAACGCGGATACGGTCGCCTCGGCCCTGGCCGTGGCCCTTGGGGCGGAGAAGCTCCTGTTCCTGACCGGGGCCCCCGGCATCCTCGAGCGGCCGGACGATGCCGGCTCCCTCGTCTCCTACACGGACCTGGCGGGCCTTAAAGTCCTGCGCGAAGAGGGCGGTCTGATCCGCGGCATGCTCCCCAAGACATCGGCCATCGAGTCCGCCATTCAGGGCGGCGTGCGGCGGGTCCACATCCTCTCGCACGACCTGCCGGACGGCCTTCTCGCCGAGGTGTTCACCAACGAAGGTGTGGGTACGCTCGTCGTTGAGGACGTCCACGTTCTGACCCCGGCCGAGCAGGCGGCCGGCCAGTTTTCCGTACCAGCGCCCATGCCCGCGCTCGCGGGCGGAGGCGCCCTCTGATGCTGTCGGAGCGGGAGATCCTTTCGCTCCACCGGACGATCACCGGCGCCCGCTCCGTCTCGGGCGAAGAGGAGGCGCTGGCCGACTTCCTGGAGGGGCTCCTCAAGAGGAATGGCCTGAAGCCGACGCGGATCGGCAACAGCCTCCTCGCGACCGTGGGCCAGGGGCCCGTGCTCCTCCTGGACACCCACCTGGACACGGTTCCCCCGGCGCCCGGCTGGACGCGGGACCCGTGGGCCGTCGAATCCGTGGACGGCAAGATTTACGGTCTCGGCTCGAACGACGCCAAGGCGTCCGTCGCCGCCATGACCGTTGCGTTTCTCGCCTTCCGCGAGGCGGACTTGCCGTTCACCCTGGCGCTCGCCCTGGTCGAAGGGGAGGAGACGCGGGGGACCGGCACCGAGGCCGTGCTCGCGGAGCTGGCCCGGCGCGGAACGCCGCCGGCCGCGGCCGTGGTGGGGGAGCCCACCGGGCTCGACGTGGCCGTGGCCCAGAAGGGGCTCATGGTCTTGGAGCTGGTCGCCAAGGGGGATGCCTGCCACGCCGCGCACGCCGCGACGCTGGGAGCCGCCAACGCCGCTCGACGGCTCGCGCACGACCTGGTGGCGCTGGAGGCGGTCGACTTCGGCCCGCCTCACCCGCGGCTCGGTTCCATCACCCTGGAGCCCACCGTGCTCCGCGCCGGCACGGCCCGAAACGTGGTGCCCGGCGAGGCCACGGCGGTGCTCGACGTCCGCACCACGCCCGCCCTCGACCGCCGCGAGGTCGTCGAGCGGATCGGTCGCGTGGTCGCGGGCGAGATCCGGGTGCTGTCCGACCGGCTCCTCCCCCGGGAGACTCCGGAGGATTCGGGGCTCGTGGCCGCCGCCCTCCGCGCCAAGCCCCAGGCCCGGCTCTTCGGCTCGGCCACGCTCTCGGACATGGTCTTCATGGAGGGCATCCCCGTCGTCAAGTGCGGCCCGGGGCGGACCGAGCGCTCGCACACGCCCGACGAGTTCGTGCTGGAGGAGGAGGTCCTGGAGGGCGCCCGGTTCTACACGCGGCTCGTCCGCGCCTTCGCCGAGATGCGGGAGGAGGCTGCGGCGTGAGCCGGCTCTGGGACAAGGGAGAGCCCCTGGACGACCGGGTGCTTCGCTACACCGCCGGGGAGGACCACCTCCTGGACGCCCGGCTCGTGCCCTACGACGTCCGCGCCTCGATCGCCCACGCCGAGATGCTCCGCGAGGCCGGGCTCCTGGGGGAGGCAGATCTCGCCGCCATCCGCCGCGGCCTCGAAGAGCTGGCCTGGGAGCACGGCGTGGGGGATTGGAAGATCTCGCTCGATGACGAGGACGTCCACACCGCCCTGGAGACGCGCCTCACCGAGCGGATCGGCGAGGCCGGCGCCCGCCTCCACCTCGGCCGTTCCCGAAACGACCAGGTGCTCGCGGCGCTCCGCCTCTATCTGCGCGACGAGGTGAACGACCTGGCCGCCGGAACGCGGAGCGTGGCCGCCGCGCTGGGCGATCTCGCCGAGCGCGAGAAGGCTACGCCGCTCCCCGGCTACACCCACCTCCAGCAGGCCATGCCCAGCTCCGTCCCCCTCTGGGCCTGGGGCTTCGCGGCCGAGCTTCGGGACGACGCGGACGGCCTCGAATCCTGCCAGCGGCGGCTCGGCCGAAACCCCCTGGGCTCGGCGGCCGGCTACGGTGTGCCCCTCCTGCCCATCGACCGTGAGTCGACCCGGGAGAAGCTCGGATTCGCGGAGGTCCACGAGCCGGTGACGGCCGTCCAGCTCTCGCGCGGCAAGGCCGAATCGCAGATCCTCTTCGAGATCGCCCTCCTGATGCAGGATCTGGGGCGCCTCGCCTCGGACCTCGTCCTCTTCTCGATGAAGGAGCTCGGCTTCGTAAGCCTCCCCTCCGAGATGACGACTGGCTCCTCGATCATGCCCCAGAAGCGCAACCCGGACGTCTTCGAGCTCGTCCGCGGCCGGACCGCCACGGCCCACGCCTGCCTCCTCGAAGCGCTGGCCGTCCCCGCCAAGCTCACGTCCGGATACCACCGGGACCTCCAGCTCCTGAAAGCCCCTCTTTTCCGAGGGATCGACCTCGCGAAGGACACGATCGCCATCTTCGCCACCGCCCTTCCCGAGGTGCGCTTCCACCCGGAGCGCATCCGCCTGGACCCGAGTCTCTACGCGGCCGAAGAGGCGTACCGGCTGGTGCTGGAAGAGGGGATTCCCTTCCGCGAGGCGTACCGGCGGGTGGGGGAGCGGTACCGGAATCTGTAAATCAGGGTTCCTGCCGGATCGGCCGCCCGAGTCGGGCGAGGCCTTGGAGGCTTCGCATTTCTTCCACTGTCTCCTCCAGCCAGCGAAGTCTCTCTGCCGGTGACATCTGCAACCCCAGCCGGAGGTGCTGACGGCGGGTTCCTTCGAAATCCCAGCCGAGGAGGGGGTCGGTTGATCGATCGTGATTCGGTGGCTCCGGCATGGATCAATCCTCGTTTCCAGCGCGTGACAGCTCCTGAAGAGCTTTGACGTCCTGCAGATCCTGATCCCTGCCGACAGCCTGTTTCATGGCGATCAGATCAGGCATTGAGATGACGGTCGCCCGGGTCTCCTGAAGAGGCACAACCAGAGCGCGTCCATAAACGTCCTCAAAATCGAAAGGCTCTTTCACAAAAAGATCCACCACGAATCCGGGCTCGTCCGGCCTTCCCAGCGAGAACACGGTCATGTTCTTGTCCCGGCTCCAGCTTTCCCGGATTTGTGGATCCGCAAAGGCTTGCAGAGGGACCGGGACCCTGGGATGGAAGCCCAGATCCGCAAAGACTTTCAGAGCTTTCTCCAGGTTTTCGGATTCGAGCTGGATCACGAGGTCGAGGTCCAAGGTCGTTCGGAGATGACCGTGGAGGACGACCGCCACCCCTCCGACTACCATGTAGCGAACCCCGACGCGATCCAAGGCCCCGAGAACCTGCTCGATCCGATTACGCATGGCAGGAGTCTATCAACGATCATATGATCGACCCATGTCCGACCCCCTGGCCCAGGTCCTCGCCCGGATCTCCGAGGCTTTGGACGCCGGCCGGCCTCCTGAAGAGATCCGGCCGCTCCTCTCCGAGCTGACCTCCGAGTGCCAGCGGATTTCCGAGGCTGACCGGGAGCGGCGGCGCCGGGCGGACGCCTTGGAAGCGCTGCTCCCCACGCTCGCCCAGGCGCTGGATGTCCGCGAGGTCTTCCAGCAACTCGCCGGGCTGGCGCGGGAGGTGATCCCCTACGAGATCCTGGAGCTCGGGGTGTTGAACGAGGAACGGACCCGCGCGCGTCTCTACGCGGCCTCCGATCTGGAGGAGCCGAGCTCGGTCCCCGAGATCCAGCTTCCCCAGTTCGTGCAGAGCACTCTCTCGGACGATTACTTCATCATCGACATCGACGAGATGGAGGTGGGCGACCCCTTCTGCCGAGCCCGCGTCGTCCTCCGGACGAGCGAATTCCCGGAGGGCCGTCCCATGGAGCTGGAGCTTCCCGTCGAGCGGATGCGCCGCCAGCTCGGGATCGGCGTCCGCTCTCACCTGCGGGTCCCGATCCGGATTCAGGGGGAGATGGTAGGCGCGCTTCTGTTCTTCTCGAGCCACTACGGCCGGTATGGCCTCGAAGACGCCGACGCCGCGCGGCGGATCGCGGACCACATCGCCCTCACCCTCGCGCACGAGCGCCTGGCCGAAGAGCAGCGGCGCGCTGCCGAGGCCCGGGAGCAGGCGGCCCGGCTGGAGGCGCGGGTCGAGGCGTTGACGGAGGAGCTGGCCACGAAAGGAGGGCACCGGCCGGTCGGGGTCTCGAAGAAGTGGAAGGACGTCCTCGCCCTGGCGACCAAGGTGGCTGGCACGGAGACGACGGTTCTCCTGACCGGCGAATCCGGCACGGGCAAGGAGGTGGTAGCCCGCTTCCTCCACCGCGCCTCCCCCCGCGCCCAGGGGCCGTTCGTGGCCCTGAACTGCGCCGCGCTCCCCGAGCAGCTCCTCGAATCCGAGCTTTTCGGGTCCGAGAAGGGAGCGTTCACCGGCGCGGTCTCCTCCCGGCCGGGGAGGATCGAGCAGGCGGCGGGCGGCATCCTGTTCCTGGACGAGGTGGGGGAGATGAGCCCCGCCGTCCAGGCCAAGTTCCTGCGCGTGCTTCAAGAGCGCGAGTTCCAGCGCCTGGGCGGCGCCCGGGTCCTCAAGGCGGACGTCCGCGTGGTCGCCGCCACCAACCGGGACTTGAAGGCCGCGATCGCCCGGGGGGAGTTCCGGGAGGACCTCTACTACCGCCTCCTGGTCTTCGAGATCCGCCTGCCTCCCCTCCGCGAGCGTCCCGACGACATCCCCGCGCTTCTCGAAGCCTTCCTCCGGGAGATCGGCGAGAGCGTGGGCCGGCCGGCCGCGGGGATCTCCCGCGACGCCCGGGAGAAGCTCCTCGCCTACTCCTGGCCGGGCAACGTCCGCGAGCTTCGGAACGCTGTAGAGCGCGCCGTGATCCTCGCCGAAGGCGGGCTCGTCACCGGCGAGCACCTCCCGATCTCGATCGGTGAGCCTCTCGCGGTCCCCTCCTCCGCCTTCCCCGCGGGGGGCGTGGACCTCGAAGCCCTGGAGCGCTCCTACGTCGAGCAGGCGCTCCAGCAGACGGGCCACAACAAATCCAGGGCGGCGCGCCTTCTGGGGCTGACCCGGGCGCAGCTCTACTCCCGCCTGGAGAAGTACGGGCTCTAAGGACTGCAAGGACTGCAAGGACAGCAAGGACGAAAAAGGACTGGGGCGTGTTCGTCCGTGTCTGTCCGTGTTTGTCCTTGACTGTCGGTAATTCGACAACTTTGTCGATTCCCCGACACCCCGCTGCTTCCCCCTTTCTCTCTAAACCCAAGCCACAGAATTACTTAACTCCAATCCCTCCTCTGGCACGCTCCGTGGAATCTCCAATCCCCGGAGGTTGTAACGCCATGTCCCAGAAAAGCGTGGAAATCCTGCTCGGAAAGCTCGTGACCGACGAGGAGCTGCGGCACCGCTTCCAAGCCGATCCCGCCGGAGCCCTGCGGCAGACGGGGCTGGAGCTGACCAGGGTGGAGATGGAGGCCCTCCGGTCCGTGGACCCGTGGGCCCTCGACAATCTGGCCCGGTCTCTCGATCCGCGGCTCCAGAAGGCTTCGCTCCACGATCTCGATCGCAAGGAGACCTGGAAATGAATCGTGCCCTGCTCGCAAGCGCCCTCGTCCTCAGCCTCGCCGCCTGCGGCAACGGCGAGGAGGACCCGAACCTCCTCACGGCTTCGGGCCATGTGGAGGCTACGGATGTCCACATCTCCACCAAGGTCGGCGGCCGTCTGGAAGCCTTCGGCCCCGAGGAGGGGGACGAGATCCGCCCCGGGGAGGAGCTGGCCCGGATCGAGACGGTCGACATCGACCTCGCGATCCAGCAGGCCCGGGCCGATCTGGGCGGAGCCAAGGCCGAGTTGGCTCTCCGCCTCGCGGGCTCGCGGAGGGAGGACGTCGCCGGGGCGGCGGCCCAGGTGACTCGCGCGAAGGCCGACCTGGACGGCGCCCAGAAGGACCTCGACCGCATGCAGGCGCTCCTCGACCGCGGCTCCGGCACTCCCAAGTCCCGCGACGACGCGCGCACCCGCCGGGACGTGGCCGCCGCCCAGGTGAAGTCCGCGCAGGAGACTCTGGCGCGCCTCAAAAACGGCAGCCGCCCCGAGGAGATCGAAGCCGCCCGCGCCCGCGTGGCCGCGGGCGACGCCCGCATCGCCCAGCTCGAGCAGCAGAGGAAGGACGCGACGGTTCTTGCCCCCGTGGCCGGCGTGCTGACCGAAAAGGTCGCCCACGCGGGCGAGCTCGTGCAGCCCGGGTCGCCCCTTTGCGTGATCACCAAGCTCGCCGACGCGTGGATCACCGTCTACATCGGCGAGCCGGACCTGGGGCGCATCCGTATCGGCCAGGAGGCCGAGGTGGTGACCGATGACGGCCAGACCCGCAAGGGGAGGATCTCCTACGTCTCCTCCAAGGCCGAGTTCACGCCGAGGAACGTGCAGACGCGGGACGAGCGGGTGAAGCTCGTCTACAAGGTCAAAGTCTCCCTGGACAACCAGGACGGCCTGTTCAAGCCCGGCATGCCCGCCGAGGCCCGCTTCCGCACGGCTCCGGCCCAGAGGGCGGAGCGATGAGCGCGGAAACCCTGGTCGAGGTCGCGGGGATGACCCGCCGCTACGGCGATCTCGTGGCCGCCCGCGAGGTGAGCTTCGAGGTCCACCGGGGCGAGATGTTCGGCCTGATCGGACCGGACGGCGCGGGGAAGACCACGACGCTCCGCGTGATCCTCGGGCTCCTCGCCCCGAACGCGGGCACGGTGCGCACCTGCGGGCTCGATCCGCTCCGGCAGGGGCGGGAGCTGTCGCGGAGGATCGGCTATCTCTCGCAGCGTTTCTCCCTCTATGGGGATCTGTCGGTCGATGAAAACATTTCTTTCTTCGCCGAGATCCACGGCGTCCGCGACTGGAAGCCCCGGCGGGACGAGCTTCTGGACCTCCTGCGCATGACCCCGTTCAAGAAGCGTCTGGCCGACCGCCTGTCGGGCGGCATGAAGCAGAAGTTGGCGCTCGCCTGCACGCTCATCCACACGCCCGAGCTTCTCGTGCTCGACGAGCCCACCACGGGCGTCGATCCGGTTTCGCGGCGGGACTTCTGGAAGATACTCGCCCACCTCCAGCGGGAGGGGCTGACGCTTCTTTTGACGACACCCTATCTCGATGAGGCCGAACGCTGCCAGCGGGTGGGCTTGATGGACCACGGCCATCTGCTGACGGTCGCGACCCCCGCCGCCTTGAAGCAGGAGGCCGTGGGATCGATCGTCGAGGTCCTGGCCCGGCCCAAGCGGGACGCCGCCCTGCGACTGCACGCCTTCCCGGGCGTGGCCGAGGTCGAATCCTTCGGCGAACGGCTGCACGCGACGTTCCCCAATGTCCCTGCCGCGCAGGCGGGGGAGATCGCCTCCCGCATCGCCGCGGATCTCACCGCCCACGGTCTGGAGGTCGAGACCGTCCGCCCGGTCCTCCCGTCTCTCGAAGACATCTTCATCGCGCGAGTCGAGGTGAACCAATGAGACGCACGATTCTCTGCTTTGTGTTGGCCCTCGCCGCCGCTGTTCCGGCCCAGGGCGAGACCGTCCGCCTCACTCTCGCCGAGGCCCTGGAGCGGGCGCGCCAGTCGTCCCCCCGCTTGGCCGAGCTCGACGACCTGCAGCGCGCCGCCGCGGCCCGCCTGCGCGGCGCCGAGGCGGAGAAGAGGCCCGAGGTGGACCTCCAGGCTTCCTACTTCCGCAACTCGGATGTCCCCGAGTTTTCACTCGCCCTGCCCGGTCTGGGGACACGCACGATCTTCCCCAACATTCCGGACAACTACCGCCTCCACGCCGGGGCCTCGCTCCCTCTGTATACGGGCGGGCGGATCGAGGGCGCCATCCTGGCCGCGGGCCGGGAGCGCGAGGCCGCGGGCCAGGACCGCGCGGGCGGCGAGCGGGACCTCGTGCTCGAAACCACCCTCGCCTACTGGAGCCTGGTGACCGCCCGCGAGAGCGCGCGGGTGCTCGCCGAGTCGATCGCCTCCTACGAGGCCCACCGGAAAGATGCCAGAAACCGGTTCGACGTGGGCGTCGCGGCCTCGAACGAGGTGCTGACCGTGCAGGTCGAGCGCGACCGCGCCGAGCTGGGGCGTCTCCAGGCCGAGAACGGGGCCGAGGTGGCGAACGCCAACCTTGCCCGGATCCTCGGGCTTCCCCCGTCCACCCGCATCGAGACCACCGAGCCGGTGACGGCCCCGGCCGCGGAGCCCGAGGACGAGGAGGCTCTGGCCGCCGCCGCTCTCGACGCCCGGCCCGAGCTGCTCGCTCTGCGCGAACGGATCGCCTCGGCCCGCGCCTCCGCGCTGGTGCGCCGCGCGGCCACGCGCCCCCAGGTGGGGATCTCGCTCGGCTACGACTACGCCAACCCGAACACCCGCATCTTTCCGCTGCGCGACGAGTTCGAGGCCACCTGGACCGCCGGGGTCACCCTGGGCTTCAACGCCTGGGACGGCGGCCGCACCGCCGCCGCGGTGGAGGAGGCCGAGGCCCGCGCCTCCGCGCTCGAACGGCGCCTCGAAGATACCGAGCGCCGCCTGCGGCTGGACGTGGCTTCGCGCCTCGCCGACCTGCGCACCGCCCGGGCCGCGCTCGACGTCTCCCGGCGGAACCTCGAAGCCGCGCGGGAGAACCTGCGCGTGGCCCAGGACCGCTACCGCGAGGGGGTGATCCCCTCCTCCGATCTGCTCGATGCCGAGACCCTCCTGCTGCGCGCCGGCCTCGACCAGACCGACGCCGCCACCCGGATCCGCGTCGCTCTGGCCAATCTCGACCGCGCGGTGGGGAGGTGAGCGCCATGGCCGGCAACGGAACCACCATCGTGGCCGACCATCTGGTCAAGCGCTTCGGCGACTTCGTGGCCGTAGACGACGTCACGCTGGACGTGAAAGAGGGCGAGATCTTCGGTCTCCTCGGGAGCAACGGCGCGGGCAAATCGACCCTCATCCGCCTCCTCCTGGGATTGCTCCGCCCGACCTCCGGCAAGGGCACGGTCCTGGGGCTCGACATCGTCCGCCAGGCCGAAGAGCTGCGGAAACGGATCGGCTACATGACCCAGCGGTTCAGCCTCTACGACGACCTCACCGTCCGCCAGAACCTCGACTTCTTCTCCGGCGTCTACGGCCTGCGCGGCCGGGAGCGGGCCTCCCGCATCGAATGGGCCATCGGCCTGGCCGACCTGGGGGGCAAGGAGAAGCTGGTCACCAAGTCGCTCCCCGGCGGCTGGAAGCAGCGCCTTGCCCTGGCCTGCTCTCTCCTCCACAGCCCGCGGGTGGTCTTTCTGGACGAGCCGACGGGCGGCGTCGACCCGATTTCCCGGCGGCGGTTCTGGACGTTGATCGACGATCTCTCCGCCGAAGGGGTGACCTTGGTCGTCACCACCCACTATTTGGACGAGGCCGAGCGGTGCGACCGCATCGCCCTCATGCACCAGGGGCGGCTCGTGGCCCTGGGCACCGTCTCGGACCTGAAGGACGTCTTCGCCGGCCGGGCCATCCTGGAGGTCGTGGCGCCCCGCTTCCTGGACGCCCAGGAGCGCCTCGAAAAGGAGCCGTGGGTGCTCGAATCCTCCCTCTTCGGAGACCGCCTCCATGTGGTCGTCCGGAACGCGGACGAGGACCGGCGCCGGATCGTCCAGGTGCTGGAGGCGGAGGGGAACGCGCCCGTCACGATCGAGCGGATCGTCCCCTCGCTCGAAGACGTGTTCATCCACTCGATCGAAAAGGAAGAGGCGGAGCGGGCCGCCGGGGGAGGGGCGTCTTGAGCCTCCGGAAGATCTGGTCCGTGGCCCGGAAAGAGCTTCTCCAGAGCGCCCGGGACCCCTTGAGCCTCGCCATGCTCCTGGGCGTCCCCTTCATGATGCTCATCCTCTACGGCTACGCCGTGAACTTCGACGTCCGCCACGTCCGCCTGGCCGTGCAGGACGACGACCACAGCGCCGCTTCCCGCGAGCTGGTGGCCTCGTTCGTCAACTCGACCTACTTCGACCTCGTGGCGGACCTCCCGGCGGGCGCGGACCTCGGCCGCTTCACCGAGCGAAGGGAGGCGAAAGCCATCCTTGTCATCCCCGAGGGGACCGGCCGCGATTTGGCCGCCGGCCGCACCGCGGACCTCCAGCTCCTCCTGGACGGTACGGACGCCAACACCGCCAACACCGTTCTGGGTTACGCCTCCGCGATCGTGGCCGCGGCCAACGCGTCGCTCCTGGCCGAGGCGGGCGGCGCCGTGGAGCTTTCGCCGATCGATTACGAGCCCCGCGTCTGGTACAACCCGGAGCTCAAATCCACCAACTTCCTCGTCCCCGGGCTCATCGGCTTCATCCTCATGTTGACGGCCGTGCTCTCGACGGCCCTCTCCGTGGTCCGCGAAAAAGAGCGGGGCACGATGGAGCAGCTCCGGGTGACGTCGCTGCGCCCGGGCGAGCTCATCATCGGAAAAACCTTGCCCTACCTGGGGATCTCCCTCGTCGCGACCGTCCTCATCCTCGTCGCGGCGCGCTTCCTCTTCGGCGTGGCGATCCGGGGGCCGTTGCTCCACCTCTTCGCCGCCACGCTGGTCTATCTCATCGGCTCGCTCGGCCTCGGGCTCCTCGTCTCCTCGGTCTCGGACACCCAGGCCATGGCCTTCCAGGCGGGGAGCCTCGTCTCGATGCTGCCGGCCATTTTTCTCTCCGGCTTCATCTTCCCGATCCGCTCCATGCCGCCGCTCCTCCAGGCCGTCACCCACATCGTGCCGGCGCGCTACTTCAACGTCGTCCTGCGCGGAGTGATCCTCAAAGGCGCGGGGCTCGAATCCTACCCGCGGGACATGGCCTTCCTCGGGATCTACGCGGTGGCCGTCCTGGCGCTCGCCTACGCGCGCCTTGCGAAGAGGGAGGTGTGACCGTGAGCCGTCTCCGCGCCATGATCGTCAAGGAGTTCCTGCAGCTCCGGCAGGACAGGAAGATGATCCCCGCCATGATCCTGGGGCCGATCGTCCAGCTCCTCGCGTTGGGCTACGCGGCGAACCTCGACGTCTCGCACATCCCCATGGTCCTGGTGGATCAGGACCGGACCGCCGCGAGCCGCGAGCTGACCGAGCGCTTCACCGGCTCCGGCACCTTCGACCTCGTGGGCGCCGAAGATACGGTCGACGCGGTCGAGCCCTGGCTCGTCGAAGGCCGGGCCCAGATCGCCCTGGTGATCGCCGCGGGTTATGGCAACGATGTCGCCGCCCGCCTTGCCCCAAGCATCCAGGTGATCGCGGACGGCACGGACGCCAACTCCTCCGGGCTGGGGCTGGGCTACGCCTCGCGGATCGTCTCCGAAGCGGGAGCCGACCTCGCCGTCTCGCGCCTGACTGCAGAGCGGCGGAGGGTCCCCGTGGGACGCTTCAACCTCGAGCCGCGCGTCTGGTACAACCCGGACCTGAAAAGCCGCTGGTTCTACGTTCCCGCCGTGCTCGCCATGGTGCTCATGCTGGTCACCATGATCCTCCCCTCGATGGCCGTGGTGCGGGAAAAAGAGATCGGAACGCTGGAGCAGCTCGCGGTGACGCCGCTCCGGCCCTGGCAGATCATCCTCGGCAAGCTCATCCCCTTTCTCTGTGTGGGGATGTTCGACATGCTTTTCATTACGGCGATCATTACCGGGCTCTTCAAGGTTCCCCTGCGGGGCTCGCTCCTCCTCCTCGCCTTCTTGACCTTCCTCTTCCTCCTCACCACGCTGGGGCTGGGGCTCCTCGTTTCGACCCTCGTGCGCACCCAGCAGCAGGCCATGGGCTTCTGCGTCTACGTGCTCATGGTGCCCATGATCTATCTCTCCGGATTGATCTTTCCGCTCGAAAACATGCCCCGCCCCTTCCAGCTCGCGGCCAACTTCATCCCCGTCCGGTACTACGCGAACGTGCTGCGGGGCGTCTTCCTCAAGGGCTCGGGGTTGGACGTCCTCTGGCCCGAGGCCCTGGCGCTCCTCGCGATCGGGTTGACGGTGCTCACGCTGGCGTCGCTGCGGTTCCGGAAGAACCTGGAGTGACATTTCAGCGCTTCACCCTATAATCCCGCCCCGTGCGCCGGCTCTTTTTCGGCCTTGCCGTTCTTTCCATCCTTCCGTTCTGGGTGGTCACCTACCTCCCCACGGTGGACGGGCCGTGCCACACCTACAACGCCTGGGTGCTCCGCAACGCCGGCAACGAGGAGGAGCACCCGCTCTTCCACCGGTACTACGAGGCGAACCTCCAGCCCTATCCGAACTGGACGGGCCATCTGATCCTGGCCGATCTCATGTACGTCGTCCCTCCCCGGGCGGCGGAAAAGATCCTGGTGAGCGGCTACGCCCTTCTCTTTCTGGGCGGGGCCTGGTACCTGGCCGGGGCCGTGCGGCCCGAGGAGCGCTGGCCGGCCTTCCTGGCGTTTCCGTTCGTCTACAACGGGATGTTCCAGTTCGGCTTCTACAACTTCTCGCTGAGCCTGGGGCTCTTCTTTTTTATCGTGGGCGTGTGGTGGCAGAACCGCGAGCGCCCGGGCCTCCCGCTTGCGGTCAAGCTCAACCTTCTGCTCTGGCTCTGCTACTTCAGCCACATCCTGTCCTTCGGGCTGTCCCTGATCTCGATCGCCGTGCTCTGGCTCGTCACCCTGCGGCGCGCGGCGTGGAAGCGCCACCTCCTCCACATCCCGATCCTCATCCCCCAGATCGCCCTCCCTGTCTGGTACCTGATGCGCCTGGGCGGCGGGTCCATCCCCGCGGAAACGTCCTTCCAGGACCTCGTGAAGTACCTCCTCCGCCTGGGCGTGCTCTTCACCTTCAGCGAAATCCAACTCGTGATGGCCACGGTCCTCTCGGGGCTGATTCTCCTCCTGGCCGTCCTCACATTCCTGCGTCGGAACCGGGAGGAGGCGGACGGCTTCCTGCTCCTCTCCGCCCTCTTCGTGGTCTTCTATTTCCTGAGCCCGGACGCGACGTCCGGCGGGAGCGTCCTGAAACCGCGGTTGAGCCTCTATCCGTTCCTCGTGCTGATCCCCTGGATCGCTCCGCGTTTCACCCCGCGGGCGCGGCGCGCCGCCGTGGCTGGGCTCGCCCTTCTGGCCGTGCTCAACATCGGCTACCAGGTTCGCTGGCACCGGGTGCTGGACGGCGAAATCCAGGAGTATCTGGCGGGCCTCGAAGGAGTCCCTCGCCACGCCCGCCTCCTGCCTCTGATGTTCGACAAGCACGGCTCCTCGGCCGTCATCCCCGTCCTTGGCCACGCCGCGAGCTACGCGGCCCTCGAGAAGAGCCTTATCGACTGGGACAACTACGAGGCGACCGTCGGCTTCTTTCCCCTCCGCTTCCGGCGCTCCGTCCCCAAGCTCGACACCGCGCTCATCGAGACGCAGACCGCGGATGTCCCGGTCAAGCGGTACAAGGCGCAGGCGGACTACATCTACACGTGGAAGATGCCGCCCGGCCTCCCCCTGGAAGAGCGCCTCGCCAGGCACTACGACGCGGTCTGGAAGGAGAACGGCGGGATCCTCTGGAAGCGCAAGAAAAGGGAGCGGGAAAACCGGCCCCGCCCGGCGGCGGTCGCCGGGTCCCTATAATCCCCCCTCGTGCCCTTCGTCTACATCCTTCGCTGCGGCGACGGCTCGCTCTACACCGGCATCGCCAAGGACGTCGAGCGGCGCCTCGCGCAGCACCGGGCCGGCCGCGCTTCGCGGTATACGCGGGCGCGCCAGCCGGTGATCCTCGCGTGGTCGCGGGAGGTGGAGACGTGGAGCGCGGCCTTGAAGGAGGAGATCCGCATCAAGACGATGTCCCGGGCCGCGAAAGAGGCGCTCGTCCGCGAGATGGCGCCGGCCCGGCCGTCCTAGGAAGGAGGCCCCGCGAGGCGGATCCGCTCGACGTTCCCGGCGGCGTTCAGGGTGAACACCAGCGTGTTGCCGTTCTCGAAGCAGTAGGTCAGCCGCTGCCGGCCGTCCACCTCTTCGGCGGTATAGATGGGCCCGTAGATATTCTCCACCTTCCGGCGGGACGCGCCCAGGCCCACGAGGCGGCCCGTCGCCCAGCTCGAGCTGTGATCGGGTGGGGCCGAGATCTCGGCGGAGACGACCTCCCCGTCCACGATCTTCCCGGCGGGGTCCTTTTCGTACGTCGAGATGACGATCAGGGTGGCTTTCCTCTTCTTCGGCCAGAGGTACTGGACCTCTCCGCGGGTGTCGTCGAACGCCAGGAGAGAGCGCCCGGCCGGCTTGCCGAATTCGCCCCGGAGCCGGATCATGGCGTCCCCCGGGACCTGGATCGAAGCCAGGAGATCTTCCGGGGGACCCGCCGCGATCTCCCCTTCCAGATCGGCCGGATCGCACAGGACCTCACCGGCGGCCGGGCCGGCGAGGGAGACACCCAGCAGGAGGGATGCGAGGACGAGCGAAAACGACACGGTGCGATTCATGGAAGACCTCCTTCCGTCGGAGCTCGCAAACTCCCATCGTGACGCGACAAGAGCGCTTTCGTCAATCCTATGCTCGCGGCCGCATGCCGCTCCGGTCTAGAATCACCCTCCTTCGCGGCGGTCCAGGGCCCCGCATCCGGAATTTCAAATTATGCCTCCACCTCTACTTCTGAGCTGCGACTCCATCGGCAAGGGCTTCGGCGCCCGGCCGCTCTTCGAAAACCTCTCCTTCGGGATCTACGAGGGCGACCGCGTGGGCCTCATCGGGCCGAACGGCTCCGGAAAGTCCACCCTGCTCAAGATCCTCGCGGGGATGGACGAGCCGGACAGCGGCAAGCTCTCCCTGCGCCGCGGAACCCGCTTCGGCTACGTCCCCCAGGACCCCGTCTTCCCGCCCGGCCTCTCCGTCGAGGAGGTTTTGACCGAGGCCCTGGCGGACGACCCTTCCGAGGACTTCGAGAAGGCGACCCGCGTCGCCATCGCCCTGGGCCGCGCCGGCTTCAACGACCCGGCCCAGCCGGTGGACATCCTCTCCGGGGGATGGAAGAAGCGCCTCGCCATCGCCCGCGAGCTGGCCAAGAGCCCGGACGTCCTCCTCATGGACGAGCCCACCAATCACCTGGATGTCGAGGGCATCCTCTGGCTCGAAGAGCTTCTCCGGACCGAGCCGCTCGCCTATCTGGTCGTCAGCCACGACCGCTACTTCCTGGAGAACGTCGCCTCCCGCGTGCTGGAGATCGACCGGCGCTACCCGGAAGGGCTCTTCCAGGCCCAGGGGAGCTACAGCGACTTCCTGGAGAAGCGGGACGAGGTCTTGAGGAACCAGGCCGAATACCAGGCTTCCCTCGCCAACAAGGTCCGCCGCGAGGTCGACTGGCTGAAGCGCGGCCCCAAGGCGCGCACCACCAAGGCCAAGGGGCGCATCCAGGAAGCCGAGCGGCTGATCAACGAGCTCGACGAGGTCAAGGCGCGCACCGGCCCCGCCGTCAACGCCAAGGTGGGGCTGGACTGGAACGCCTCGGACCGCAAGACCAAGAAGCTCCTCGTGGCCCACGGCCTCACCAAGTCCTTCGACGGCAGGAAGATCGTCTCCGGGCTCGACCTGAAGCTCACCCCCGGCATGAAGCTCGGCCTCCTCGGCCCCAACGGCAGCGGAAAGACGACCCTCCTCTCGCTCCTGGACGGCTCCCTTCCGCCCGACGGCGGCGAGATCGAGCGGGCCGAGTGGTTGAGGACCGTCCGCTTCGAGCAGAGCCGGGACACGCTGGACCGCACCGTCTCCCTGAGGCGGGCCCTGGCGCCCGAGGGGGACTCCGTCCTCTACCAGGACCGCCCCGTCCACGTGGCCTCCTGGGCCAAGCGCTTCCTCTTCTCCACCGAGCAGCTCGACACCCCCGTCTCCCGCCTCTCCGGAGGCGAGCAGGCCCGCATCCTGATCGCCCGCCTGATGCTCCAGCCGGCCGATCTCCTGATCCTGGACGAGCCCACGAACGACCTGGATATCCCGACTCTCGAAGTCCTGGAAGACAGCCTGACCGAGTTCCCGGGCGCCCTGGTCCTCGTCACCCACGACCGCTACCTCCTGGAGACCGTCTCCACCCACATCCTGGCTCTGGACGGCCAGGGCAACGCCCAATTCTTCGCCGACTACACCCAGTGGGAGTCCGCGAGAGTCACCGCCGCCCCCGCACCGTCCAAGCCCGCGCCCCCCAAGCCCGCCGCTTCCGCGCCCGCCAAGGAGGCCAAGGGCGCGAAGAAGCTCTCCTACAAGGACAAGCTCGAGTGGGACGCCATGGAAGAAAAAATCACGGAAGCCGAGGGCGCCCTCGCGACCGCCCAGGCCGCTGTCGAAGACCCGGCCGTCGCTTCCAACCCGGCAGAGCTCCAGGCGCGATGCGAGACGCTGGAGACCGCGCGACGGGAGGTGGAGCGGTTGTACGCGCGGTGGGCGGAGCTGGAGGAGAAGCAGAAGTGATCGAGAGGATAGACTCGTCCAGATCGGAGGTTCGATGGAGACCGTAGAGCTAACTCTGCGCTTGCCCCAGGAGGAGGTTGAGCTCGCGACGCGGTACGCGCAGGAGCATGGAATGACGTTGGCGGATCTGATCGGCCGTTACCTCCGGCACCTGCGAGCCGTACAGTGCCTTCCAATCCATCCTGAAGTGGAGAAGATCAGCGGCCTGATTCCGACCGCCGCTCACTCGAACGCGGCCGTCGAAGCTTCGACCTTGCGCAGACGACGGTAGGCGAACGCGAGCTGTGTGGCCCGGATCGCGAAGGCGACCCAGAGCAGGGGAAGGAGCCGCGGGAGCGCCAGAGCCGCGTTCAGGCTCGTGAGGACGAGCAGGAACACCGCGGCGATCCGGCTCTTGGTCAGATACAGCATGAGCGCGGCGACAGCCATGACGAAGGCCTCGCCCAGAATCCAGAGATTTTGGGTGCTCGCAAAGCCGAACACCCCGGAGAGAAGGTAGAGAACGATGAAGATCAGCCCGATCTCCCGGAGCCCCTCTTCCGCGATGTCGGCGTGGATCACGGGTCCGAAATGGCGCCGGACGAAGCCCTTGAATCCGGTGTTGCTCTCGCTTTCCACATAGCTTTCGAACATGATCGGTGCTCCTTGTGCCGGTTAACGTCCGAGCGCGCGCTTCAGAATCATGATCTGACCCGCGTGGTAGACGTTGTGCTGGGCGAGACCGTGGAGCATGGCGGCGTAGGTGACGCCGGTCCCCATGGCCGGATTGAGCGAGCCGATCACCTCGTCCAGCCGCTCCGGGGGGAACGCGGCGAGGTCGGCTTCCAGGTGGGCAATCGCCTCGGTGATGAGCCCGGGCAGCTTCTCCCAGGCGCCGCCGCTCGTCTTCCCCGCCGCGGGCCAGTCGCCGCGCTCGGGAGTGGCCGGTTGGCCTTCCTTCAACCGGCGCCCCACCTCCTCGATCCACCCGAGAGCGTGAAGGCCGATCTCCAGGATCGAATGCGCCCCGCGCACGGGATGCTTGGCCGCCTCGGCCACGTCGACATCTTCCAGGGATTCGAGGAGCGAGGGGCCGTGCCATGCGTCCCCGTGGACGGAGCAGTGGATTTCGTGACAGAGGTCTCGGATCGGGTTCATGGGGAGATTATCGCTCCATCCGGCCACCTTGCCGCGCGAAGTACAAAGGGGATGCCAGGCGGGACCTGGAGGACGTTCCGGGAAAAGCGACGGGGGGAGTCAGCGTGCTTCAGGACGAATCGAGTTTAAGGGGAGATGGGCTTTCAGCGGGCGAGGAGGCCGCTGTATTCAATCGCCGGACTGCTTGAGCCGGCGGTCGAGCGCTTCCCGCAGCCGGGCATTTTCTGCCTCCGCCTCTCTGCGGGCTTCCGCTTCGCGAGTTGCTTGAGCCTCCGCGAGAGCGGCCCGGACCTCCGCCTCCCTGCGGGCCTCGGCTTCGTAAGCGATCCGCGCCTCCGCCACCCTTCGCCTCTCGGCTTCATAGGCGGCCCGCGCTTTCGCTTCACTGGGAGTCTCCAGGCGTTCGCCCGTCGCGAAATCGACCAGGTAGAGCTTCTGGCCGTCTGGGGTGAGGCCGAACCAGAGACCCGTCGTTTGGGAAAGAAAGCCGCCCTGGTCAGGCTCGGCCAACCGGTATCGGCCTCTGGCGTCCAGGCGATAGCCGGTCATCTGAAAGCACCCGTTCCGGGTGACGGGAGGCGGATCAAGAATCAAGTATTCCTGGACTCCCGCGGACTCGTAGATGGCGACCTTCTCATTA
>DATHUD010000533.1:0-4280 GCA_035462575.1 Thermoanaerobaculia bacterium
CCGTCGATCGTTGCCATTTTCTTGAATTGTACCCCGGCCGCGGGCGATTTCGGCAGCGGCCGGGCTCGGACCGGAAGGCAAGAGAAAGGTGGGGATGTCTACTGCTGGGGCCGCAGCTCCCAGAGGACGTTGACGATCACCCAGCGGCCGTTCCACTTCACGACGTGGAGATAGTCCACCCAGTCCGTGGCGTCGATCCGCACGCTGGCCGCGTTTTCGAAGACGTCCAGAACCTTCACCTCTTTGCGCTGCTTGTCCTTCGGCGTGCCCTTGCCGCCTCCGAGCTTCGTGCCGGCGATGAGCTGCGAGGAGCCCATGTTCTGGAGCATGCTGAGCCCGTCCCGCGACATCACGATCCGCTTGGCCAGCTCGGGGTGGAGGGCCCTCTCCATCCGCTCCCCGTTCCCCTCGTAGTAGCCCTCGATGTAGTCGAGAGCGGTCTGCCGGATCGCCTCCCGGTCCGCGGCCTCCTCGGCGCGCGCCTGGGGCGCCAGGGCCAGCAGGGCGACGGCGCACAGTGTCACCACCAGTCTTTTCATGACGGAGCTCCTTTCCTGTATCTCCCAACAGCCAGTACGATCGCGGAGGAGGAGAGTTACAGGGGCGGTCTTCTGCTAGACTTTTCCGGAACCCGTTCAAGCCAAGGAGCCTGGAGATGGTTGCGGAGAGCCTCGGTGCGGCCCCGGTCGCAGAAGATGAGTCGGAGGAGAAGGGAAAGCGCTTCGAAGCGCTGTGCGGCATCCTCATCGCCCTGTTCGCGGCGGTGCTCGCGGTGACCGACCTGGGCGCCGGCAAGTTCGGCGACGACGAGCTGATCGCCCACAACGAGAAGAACAACGCCTACCTCTGGTACCAGTCCAAGGGGATCAAGGAGACCCTGGTCGAGGGCCAGCGGGACACGCTGCAGTCGCTGGTGGACGCCGGGTCCATCCGGCCCGAGCAGCTCGCGGCCGTCCAGGGGCTCATTGGAAAGCTCGACGGCAAGGTTCTACGCTACGGCAAGGAGAAGAAGGAGATCCTCCTCGGGTCCACGGCCGTAGGCCAGGAAGGCTGGGCCCAGGACGTGGACGGCGAGATGGGCAAGGTCCGCGGCGCCAAGGAGTGGGAGACCGAAGCCATGGCCTTGGGAGGAGTGGGCGACGTCTTCGACTACTCGACCCTGTTCCTCCAGATCTGCCTGGTGCTCGGCGCCATCAGCCTGGTGGTTCAGGGAGGCACGACGCGCCGGACCTTCTTCCTGGGCATGATCGGGCTCGGGGTGGTCGGGGCGGTCTTCTCGGCCCTCGCCTTCTACCAGGCTTTCGGGATCGCTTGACCGACCTGCCGGTGCAGTATTTGCCGGTGAAATACCGCGACGGGGTCCTCCTCGTCGTCGCCAAGCCTTCCGGGATGGCGGTGCACCGGGGGTGGTCCCGGGAGAAGATCGTCGCCCTGCAGGTCGCCCGCGATCAGGCCGGGCGGCACGTCTACCCCGTCCACCGGCTGGACCGGGCCACGAGCGGGGCCCTGCTCCTGGCCTTCGACCCCGGCACCGCCCGCCGCCTGCAGGAGCAGTTCGAGGCGGGCGAGGTCACCAAGCGCTATATCGCCCTCGTCCGCGGCATCCCTAAGGAGGCGGGGGTGATCGACCATCCCATCCCCCGCGCGCCGGACGGCCCCCGCGTCCCGGCCGTCACCGAATACCGCCGCCTCGCCACCTTCGAGCGCTACGCCCTGGTCGAAGTCCTCCCCCGGACCGGCCGCCTCCACCAGATCCGCCGGCACTTCAAGCACCTCAGCCATCCTTTGATTGGAGACGTCCGCTACGGCAAGGGGGAGCACAACCGTCTCTTCCGCGAGCGCTTCGGCCTCCACCGGCTCGCCCTCCACGCCCTGGAGCTCGGCTTCGACCATCCGGTGACCGGCGAGCGGCTGCGGATCGCCGCCCCCGTGCCCGAGGATCTCGCGGGCCCGCTCCGGGCGATGGGAATCGCGGTACCCGCCTGAAAACCGCAAGGCCCGGAGTTTCCTCCGGGCCTTTTCCCCTCAAGCAAAGCAAAAACATCAAAAGAACTGCAACAACGAACTCCCCTCAAACCATCAAAGAACTACAAGTACTGCAGAAGACATCCCCTCCCCCCATCCCTCTCCCCCCCGTCCCTCATCCCCCCTTTGTTGAACGCAGTGTAGGTCCCCCGAGACTCAAGAGTCCTCAAGGATTCACTCAATCTGTCTCAAATTCCACCTCAAAAAACCTAAAAACGGCCTCAAAACGGCCCCTTCCGGGCCTCACTTTCCCCGCCTGAGCCCTCACCCCAACCCTCTCCCAGCCTCCCGTCCCCCGACCGGGAGAGGGAGCCTTTGCAGGGGAGGTCTGAAGCTCCCTCCTCTCCCGGGGGAAGGACGGGAGGCTGGGAGAGGAGGGCCGGGGAGGTGAGGGTCTGGGTGGGGTACGCCGCCCGTGCTAGCCTTCGCGCCCATGAGCATGCCGACCTCCTCCCTCCCGTCGACCCTCCAGGCCTTCCGCAATGTGCCGCGGACGGGCGTCGTCTACGTCACCAAGGAGGCCATGGGCCGGGGATACAAGACGGGCGATCCCGCGTGGTCCAACCTTGGCCAGGGGCAGCCCGAGACCGGACCCCTGCCGGGGGCGCCGCCGCGGATCGAGGCGATCACCATCGACCCGGCGGACCACTACTACGCGCCGGTCGCGGGGATCTGGGAGCTGCGGGAGGCGGTGGCCTCGCTCTACAACCAGCTCTACCGCCGGGGCATGCGCTCGCAGTACTCGGCGGAGAACGTGGCGATCTCGGGCGGCGGCCGGGCGGCCCTCACCCGGGCGGTCGCCTCGCTCGACCAGGTCAACCTCGGCCACTTCCTGCCGGACTACACGGCCTATGAAGAGCTGCTCGACATCTTCCGGCTGGTCACCGCCATCCCCATCCTCCTGCGCCGCGAGCAGGGGTACAGCTTCGGGGTGGAGGACCTGCGGCGCGAGGTCCTGGGGCGCGGGCTCTCCGTGCTCCTGTTCTCGAACCCCTGCAACCCCATGGGCAAGCTCATCTCCGGCGGCGAGCTGGCCGACTGGATCGGCGTGGGGCGGGAGCTCGACTGCACGCTCCTGATCGACGAGTTCTACTCCCACTACGTGTGGAACCTGGGCGAAGGGGAGCCGGGCCCCATGGTCTCCGCGGCCCGCTATGTCGAGGACGTGGACCGGGACCCCGTGGTGCTCGTCGACGGCCTCACCAAGAACTGGCGCTATCCGGGCTGGCGCGTCACCTGGACGATCGGCCCCCGCCAGGTCATCGAGGCCATCGAGAGCGCCGGCTCCTTTCTGGACGGCGGCGGCTCGCGCCCCCAGCAGCGGGCCGCGGTCGACCTGATGAGCCCGGACCTCGTGCTCGCCGAGACCCGGGCGATCCGCGACGCCTTCCTGCCCAAGCGGGAGCTGATGCTGCGCCGCGTCCACGAGATGGGCCTGCGGATCTACCCCGACCCGGCCGGCACCTTCTACGCCTTCGTCTCCGTGCGCGACCTCCCCGAGCCGATCGCGGACGGCCTGGCCTTCTTCCGCCGCGCCCTGGAGCACCAGGTCATCTGCGTGCCCGGCGTCTTCTTCGACGTCAACCCCGGCCACCGCCGCTCCCAGCGCCTCTCCCGCTTCCACCAGCACGTCCGCCTCTCCTTCGGCCCCTCGATGGAGGAGGTCCGCGGCGGCCTCGACCGGCTGGAGGAGATGATCCAGGCGGCGCGGGGGTAGAGTCCCGGGGACGCTCCCGTCCACTCTCCAGGACGAACCGCTCACATTTTCTGATTTCTCGATAAGCCGGCTCAAGCTGTTGAATACGATCCATTCATCCCGTTGAATCAGATCCTGCGCCGCACGATCACCTTCTCGTCCGAAATCCAATCTCCATAACGATTCTCCGCCTCCCGCACAGTCTGGCACCGGCCTTGCCCCTCTCTCAGGGCAATCGATCCGCCGCCCGTCTCCCCAAGAGGACGGCACTGGACTGGGAGGTTTCAAGATGCGATCGCACCGTTTTCTGACGGCAGCGCTCCTCGTGTACCTTCTGATAATCGGCTCCCTCGCCCGCGCGGAGGAGGGGCGGACTTTGGCACCTTCGGACCGCGGGCTGTTCTTCCGCGCGGGAGAGAGCGCGAACGTCGTTCCCGCTCCCGTTCTCGGCACCGCGATCGAGGTGAAGGTGACCGGCATCGTGGCCCGGGCGAAGGTGACGCAGATCTTCACCAACCCTGGGAAGGCCTGGTTGGAAGGGATTTACGTGTTCCCTCTT
>DATHUD010000534.1:0-7042 GCA_035462575.1 Thermoanaerobaculia bacterium
CCCCACCGAAAAGGTGGCCAAGGCTTGGGAGAGCTTCATCGGGTCCTGGAGCAGCGCCTCGTTGCCACATCCCTCCCAGATCGGCTGGCCATCGCCGCCGTAACTCTGTAGTGATTGGCTGAAGTCTAGCATCGTTGCGTCCCCGATCTATCCCGTTACTTCTGCGGGGATAGACGGACTGCCAGGCCTCTTTCCCGAGGGCTCGGGCCTGGAAAGGCGAGACGCAACCCTCCCGGTTTCCGGCACTCGACCTGAGGTCTGTACCTCCCGCCCCGGGATGTACAGGGACAGCTTCCGCCCGGACGGCGCTCGCCTTCTCGTGGAGGGTGCCAATCCTCCTCAACTTGCAGCAAAACAAGCTGTTTTTGCAGCAAAACCCGATAGCGACGCTGTCTGCCTGGGAACATCTGCTGCAAATCAGGCGAGGCGAGCGGCTCGCCTCTGGAGTTTTGCAGCATACCTCCAGAGGCGAGCTGCAAACCGGGAGATGGATGCTGCAAAACGAGGCTATTTTGCAGCATCTATCCGAAGTTTTGCTGCAAAATAGAAGGGTCACGCTGCAAGTGAACAGAGATCTGCGGCGAAAAAGCTCCGCGACGCTGCAAATAGGTTGGAACAAGCTGCAAATGGGCCGGTTTTCTCATCTCCGAATGGCAGCCGGGCGACTGCCTTGGGTCTTCGAGAGGCTCCATGCTGGCAATTTGCTGCAAGCTCCAGTCAATTTGCAGCAAAACTGAGGAGGTATGCTGCAAATGAATCGAGCACGAGGACGGATTCCGAGATCTCGGCACGTACCCGGCGGGATGCTGCAAATTCAAATAACGCGGCAGGATCGGCTTCGGAAGGCTGTAGACGTGAGAAAATCTAGGAACGCCTGAAAAAAGGAGAAGCCATGACCCGTCGTCTCTGGTGGATCGCCGCGCCTCTCACCGCAGTCCTCTCCCTCTCCGTCCTCTCCCCGGCGGCGGCCACGGTCGCTCCCCTGTCCGCCCCGGAGCTCGCCGCGGCCTCGCCTCACGTGGTCGTGGCGGTGGTGGAGGACGCCGGGAGCCGGTGGGACCGTTCGCTCATCGTGACGGACTACTCCCTGCGGATCGAGGAGCGGCTCCGGGGGGACGCGCCCGGCCGGGTGACGATCTCGATCCCGGGGGGGACGGTGGGCGGGGAGACGCAGGAGACGAGCGTGAGCTTCCCCCTGGAGGTCGGGGCGCGCTACCTGCTCTTCCTCGGGGATCTGGAGCGGCCCACCCTCACGCCCGTCACCGGCGCCTGGCAGGGAGCTTTCCGGGAGGACGAGCGACTCGCGTTCTCAGAGACCGTGGACGCGGCGCGCGCTCTAGTCGCCTGGGCGGAGGGAAAACCGGTCCCCACTCTCGAGGCGTCCGCGGCCTCCCAGCCCGCACCATCGGAAGCGGTCCATGGAGTGGAGAAATACACTCTCGCGACAACGCTCGCCTCTCCCCCGCTCGCGTTCAACGTGGCATTGCCGGCCGATTCGCCGTTCTTCCCCGCTATCGAGCTGCAATTGGCGAAGTGGAATGTCTATGCCGGGAATCTCTTCCAGCGTCCCCCGACCACGGGCGAGTGGAGGTTCGGCAACGGTGTGTCCGACTTCGCCGGGTTCCCGAACGACGCGCAGATGACCTCCGTGCTCGGCCGGACCTGGAGCGCCAACTCGATCAGCTTCTCCACCAGCCGGATCGTGGACGGACGGATCGTCGAATCGGACATCGCATTCAATCCGGCCCAGCGCTGGACCCTGGACGCCGGGGAGGCGACCCGCCCCGGCGCACCCTTCCTCTTCCAGGATTCCCTGCTGGTGGCCCTGGGCTTCTCCTGGGGACTGCGGAATCCCTTCGAGGTCCCAGGGCGCCCCTTCGATTTCCAGGAGGTCCAGTGGGACTCGGTCCTGAACTTCAAGGAGCCGCAGTACCACCTCGCCACCCTCTTCGCGGACGACGTCGCCGCGGCCCGGGACGCCTTCGGCGGGACCTCTCTCCGGGACGGAGTCATCAGCTCCTACACGACCCAGAGGTCGGGCACGATCACTCCGTTTTACACCCCCGCCGTCCCCACTCCCTCGTCGGTCCGTCCGGGAGCGAAGTTCAACCTTTCGAAGATCAAGATCGAGAACACCGGGACGGTGCCCCTGGCGAAGCCCACGGTCGAGGTCTACCTGACGCCCAGCCGGTTCAGCCTCGCGGGCGCCATCCTGGTGAAGCGGCTCCGGGCGTCCGGAACGATCCCGAGCGGGGGCGTCCTCAACGTGACGCCCGGAAAGGTGACCGTCCCCGCGAGGACGCCGGCCGGGACGTACTTCCTCGCCTTCGTGCTGAAGGACGCAAAGGACGTCTTCCAGGAGAACAACCGGGCCTGGAGCAACTACAACGTGACGGTCCGGGTAGTGCGGTAACGCCCGCTACTCCCGCCCCGCCACCTCGGGAGCCCGGCCGAAGGTGCCGGGCATCTCGGCGGCCACGTAGGCCACGGTTGCCCAGGCGGCGACGTTCTGGTCCAGATCCTTGGGGTCTATCTTGTCCAGCGTGTCGTTCGCGGTGTGGTGCCAGTCGAAGTAGTAGGTCCCGTCCTGGGAGAGGGATACGACCGGGACGCGGGCTGGGACGAGCGGGGAGAGGTCGGCTCCGCCGCTCGCCTCGTTGTTCCCCTGCTCGACCTTGAGCGGGGCCAGGAGCCGGGTGATCTCGCCGATGGCCGGGAGCGCCGCCGGGTCCACCCGCGAGGAGATCCTCCAGACCTTGCCCGAACCGAAGTCGGACTCACCGGCGAGGACGTGCCTCGCGAGCTCGGCCTTGTGCGCCTCGGCGTAGGCCCGGGCGCCCGAGAGGCCGAACTCTTCGTTGGCGTAGAGGACGACGCGGATCGTCCGCCGCGGCTTCGTGGGGAGCTCTCCGATCAGGCGCGCGGCCTCCATCATGATGGCGCAGCCGGCGCCGTCGTCGATCGCCCCGGTCCCCAGGTCCCAGGAGTCGAGATGGCAGCCGAGGAGGACGATCTCCTCCGGCTTCTCCCGGCCGGGGATCTCGCCGATGACGTTGGCCGACTCGGCTTCGCCCAGGTGCCGGGCGCCGAGCTTCAGGCGGAAGGTCACGGGCTTGCCCGAGGCGACTTGGGCGGCCAGGAGGTCGGCGTCCGGATTCGCGAGGGCCGCCGCCGGGATCTTCTCCACTCCGTCCTGGTAGCGCATCGCGCCCGTGTGGGGGGTGCGGTTGTCGTCCGTGCCGATCGACCGGATGAGGACGGCCACGGCGCCGAGCTTCGCCGCGGCGGAGGCCCCGCCGCCCCGCACGCCCACGGCGCGGCCGTAGCCCGAGCCGTCCTTCGTACGCTCCATGCGGTTGCTGAAGAAGACGATCTTCCCCTTGACCTTCGCGGCATCGACGGAGGCCAGGGCGTCCAGGGTGGCGACCTCGACCACCTCGGCCGTGATCCCCTCCGCCGGGGTCCCCACGCTGCCGCCCAGGGCGGTGAGGGTGACCGGCTGCGGATAGGGCGAGACGATCTCCCCGGACTCGGCCCCGCGCTCCCAGTGGGGCACGGTGACCTTCTCCGCCCGCACGTTGCTGAAGCCGAGCTCCTGGAGCTTGCGCACGCCCCAGGCCACCGCCGCGCGATCGCCTGCCGAGCCCGCGAGCCGCGGCCCTACCTCGACGGTCACGGAGCGGACGATGTCGTACGCCCGCGTTCCCTCGAGGGCCTTCTTCTGGAGGGCGGTCGCCTGCTGGGCCACGGCCGGGGGAAGCGGCCCGGCCGAGGGCACCCCCTGGGCGAATCCGGCCGCGGACGAGACGAGGGTGAGGGCGAGCGAGAGGACGAGGGGCCGCTTGGACACGGGCTGGGACATGGGATCTCCTCGGATAGCGGAATGCCCGGGCGGGGGAACGCCCGGGCATTGAATCGACCGCGCTTCTGGAAGCTTTCAGGCCGTAGCCGAGACCGGCAGCCGTTTGGCCTGCCGCAGGGTCTTCTTCCACTCCTGGAGGGCCTTCTCCAGGGCATGGTAGGTCAGGCCCACCCGGGTCTCGAAGGGCAGGTTCTCCTCCCCGGCGACGGGCTGGGGCTTCTGGCGGCGCTGGAGCGCGTGGAGGTCCTGGAGGGCGTTCTGGAGGGAGGCGTAGGCCTCGTGCAGACGCGCCTCGTACTGCACGCGGAGGTCTTGCACCACCTTCTCCATCCGCTCCTTGGCACTCTCGAACTGCACCTCGATCTTGGCCTTCAGCACCACGGCTTCGGGCGCGCGGCGGAGATCCCGGGCGAGACCGATCTTGGAGAAGGCCCAGATCATCCACTTGGCCGGGTCGAAATGCCAGGCCTTGACGCCGTTGCGATAGTCGAAGGGGAAGCTGTGGTGGTAGTTGTGGTAGCCCTCGCCGAAAGCCAGGACGGCCATGATGGCGCTGTCCCTCGCGCTGTGCTCGCGGCTGTAGGGCTGGCCGCCCACCATGTGGCAGAGGCTGTTGATGAAGAAGGTCCCGTGGTGGCTCACCACGATGCGGAGCACGCCGCCGATCAGGAGGCAGCCGAGGACGCGGCCGGTCAGCAGGCCGACGATCAGGGGGATTCCCAAGGCGACGAAGATGCCGATGAACTTGTAGTACCGGTCCTGCCAGACGACGAGCGGGTCTTCGGAGAGGTCGCGCACCACGCTCTTGGGGATCGGCTCTTCCGGCAGGAAGAAGATCCACCCGATGTGGGCCCACCAGAAGCCCTTGGTGATGTTGTAGGGGTCGCGGTCGTGGTCCACGTGCGCGTGGTGCACCCGGTGGTCCGCGGCCCAGTTCAGGACCGAGTTCTCCAGGGCCCCGGCGCCGAACACCAGGAGGAACAGACGCACCGGCCAGGCGGCCTGGTAGGTCTTGTGGGCGAAGAGACGGTGGTAGCCCGCGGTGATCGACAGGCCGACGAAGAGCCAGATGACAAAGAATGTCACGGTCTCAGGCCAGCCGAGGCCCACCTTCAGGATGTACCAGGGCGTTCCGACCAGGGCGACCAGCAGGGTGCCCAGGAGGAACACGGTGTTCAGGACGTTTACACGGCGGGGCTTGTCGATGGTCGCTTCGCTCACTCTGATCTCCCCTGTGGTGAAATGACGGGCGCTCCGATTCTGTTTACCGGATGTCAGCCCGGCTGCCGGATCTCCGGTTCCTATACAGAAGGAGCAAAGAGAATACCAGCTTGAGGGCCATCTGTCGCGGGTCGTCTTGCGAGACCTGGCCCACACCCTCGTAAACGTTGAAAGGAGACGAGAAATGCCCGATCGGAAAAATTTCCTCCCCGCCCGGCTCGCCATGGCCGCCCTCTGTGCCTTCGTCCTGCTGGTGGCCGGCCTGGCCTCCGCGGCCCACGCCGGGGAGACGAGCCCCGTCCTCAAGCGGGTCGAGACCAAGAAGGTCTGCATGGTGAACAACCAGGTCTTCGAGAAGGACCAGATCCCGGTCCAGGTCGCCGGTAAGACCTACTACGGCTGCTGTGAGATGTGCAAAGAGCGCCTGGCCAAGGACGCCGAGGCGCGGACCGGGGTCGACCCGGTGACCGGCAAGAAGGTCGACAAGGCCACCGCCGTCATCGTGGCCCAGACCGACGGCAGCGTCCTCTACTTCGAGAGCGAGGAGACGCTCGCGCAGTACCAGAAGAAGTAGGACAGAGCCCCCGCCCAGAAACCCTCACCCCGACCCTCTCCCGGCCTCCAGTCCCCCGACCGGGAGAGGGCGCCCCCACCCACGGTCCTGAAAGCAGTCTCCCTCCTCTCCCGGTGGTGGGCGGGAGGCTGGGAGAGGAGGGCCGGGGTGGTGAGGGCTCACACCGCCACGCCCAGCGCCTGCTGAACCCACCCCTCGATCGCCGCCGCGGGACGGGCTCCGCTCGTTCGCGCGACCTCCCGGCCGCCCTGGAAGACCGCCATGGTCGGGATGGAGCTGATGCGGTGGGTTGCCCCCACGGACGGGTCCACATCCGTATTGACCTTGACGACCAGGAGCCGGCCGGCGTTCCTCTGCGCCACCTTGGCGATCTCGGGCGCGACCGAGCGGCACGGCCCGCACCAGGGCGCCCAGAAGTCCACCAGAACGGGCAGCGCGGACTCGCGCAGCAGCCCGGAAAACTCGTCCCCCCGGTCCACCGCGACCGGTTCGGACGGCGGCGGAAGCACCGCCTGGCACGAGCCGCAGCGGGCCTGTCCGCCCAGCCTGGAGTACAGCACCCGGTTCTTCTTCCCGCAGGACGGGCAGGTCTGAACGATCCCCTGACTCATCGGAACCCCCTCCTTTCGACTCCTTTGGAAACAACAGAGCGGAGGGCGGGGGGATTCCGGTTTCCTTCCTTGTGGTACGTTTTGAGCACCAATGAAGAAGGGGGACGACATGAAGCGCTATCGGGTGGAGCCGGGCAGCCAGGTGGACCTCGCGAAGATCGATCCGGGATCGACGGACGCGTTCAAGGGGGGAAAAAAGGACGCCGAGAAGGTCTTCCCGAAGCTCAACGCCCGGCTGGAGGAGATGCAGGAGCTGCTCTGGGCCGAGCACCGGCACAAGGTGCTCATCGTCCTCCAGGGGACGGACACGAGCGGCAAGGACGGCACCATCCGCCACGTGTTCGAGGGGGTGAACCCGACCGGTGTCCGGGTGGCCTCGTTCAAGGCTCCGAGCCCTGAGGAGCTCGAGCACGACTTCCTCTGGCGGGTCCACCCCAAGGTCCCCGGATGCGGGGAGATGGTGATCTTCAACCGCAGCCACTATGAGGATGTGCTGGTGGTCCGCGTCCACCACCTGGCTTCCGAGACGGTCTGGCGCAAGCGCTACGATCAGATCAACGACTTCGAGCGGCTGCTCGCCGAGACCGGGACGACGATCCTCAAGTTCTTCCTCCACATCAGCAAGGACGAGCAGAAGGAGCGCCTGCAGGCCCGGATCGACGATCCCGCCAAACGCTGGAAGTTCCGCAAGGGCGACCTGGCCGACCGCGAGCGCTGGGACGACTACCAGGCGGCCTATGAGGACGCGCTCTCCAAAACCAGCACGGAGCACGC
>DATHUD010000535.1:0-2900 GCA_035462575.1 Thermoanaerobaculia bacterium
CTGACCAGGCGCTACGGCGAGAGCTGGTGGGGGCAACTGCTCTCCGCCTGGTCGGGCGACCGCCATCGCGGCCCGTGGCTCGGCGAACGGGAGCGGCTCTCTTGGCTCGCCGCGCTGCCGCGCCTCTGCAAAGCCCTGCGCTCCGCCGACGAAGCCGTGGGATCGGCCGTTGCGCGGCTGCTGCTGCGAGACCGGTGGGAAGAGCTGCAGGTGGTGATTGGCGAGGCGCGGCGCCATGCGCGGCCGAGCCTGCGGGACAAGGCGGTGGCGGCGCTCTCCGCGCCGCTCTACGGCCTTCTCGGGAGCGCCGGAGCAGTGGCGGCGGACGACTTCCGGGACGAGGTCGTCGCAGCCCTGTGCACCGCCGAGAACGAGCCGCTGCTCCCCTGCCTCGTGCAGGTGGTGCGGGCGGCCGCGAAGGAGAAAGCGCAGCCCGGGAGATCGGTCGCGCCTGCGCTTGCGGCCCTGACGCGACATTGCATCGGGCAGTTGGAGGCCCGGCTGGCCCGGCCGGCGCGGAGCGCGGGCGACTGGTCGATCGCCCTTCCGGACGGCTGCCGTTGCGAGCTCTGCAGCAGGCTGGGCGCCTTCCTCGCCGATCCTGTCCGCCAGCGGCTCGAATGGCCGCTCGCCCAACAGAGCCGGGGACACATTCATCAACGGATCGATGCCTCCGAGCTCCCCGTGCGCCACGAAACACGGCGCTCGGGGCGGCCGTACACCCTGATCCTGAGCAAGACGGGAGAGCTGTTCGAGCGGGAGGCCCGCGAGCGCCGGTCCTGGCAGTCCGATCTCGCCCGGCTCCGGCGGCTCGGCCGTCGCCCCTGAAGGGGCTCGAGAATGAAATCAGGTCTCTGTACTACGTGCCGGCGCCCACAAGGGGCGCTTCCTCCTGGGCCGGGTCGCCCCCCTGGAGAGTCCGATGCAACCGGAGGAGCGGGATTAGCGATGGCCAGGACCTATACAAAGCTCATCTATCACCTCGTTTTCAGCACGAAGGAGCGGATTCCCTTGATCGCTTCTGAGATCCGCGACCGGCTGTACGAATACCTCGGCGGTGTGATTCGAGGCGAAAAGGGGAGCCTCATGGAGATCGGCGGGATGCCGGATCACGTTCACATCCTCGCCCGCTTCGGAGCTGCCATCGCCGTCTCGGAAATGCTCAAGCGCATCAAGGGAAGCTCCTCCCATTGGCTGAGCCAGGAAACCGGAACCTGGTTCGCCTGGCAAAACGGCTACGGCGCCTTTTCGGTCAGCGAGTCCCAGGTGGCGGCGGTCCGGAAGTACATCCAGCAGCAGGAAGAGCATCACAAACGAATCTCCTTCAAGGACGAGCTCATCTCACTCCTGCGCAAACACCGGATCGAATTCGACGAGGGCGACCTCTTTGATTGAGCCCGATTCCGACCGGCTGGTTCGGAGAGGTCGGGACCTCCATTTCTGGAGGGCGGGGGAAGCGCCCCTTGTGGGCGCCGGCACGTAGCCACGGGTTTCAACCCGTGGTGAGGAGGCCCCGTCTCGTTTCGAGCCCCTTCAGGGGCGTTGGCACGTCTGCCACGCGCGTGGAACGTCGAAAAAAATTTGCAGAACGACGTCGATTTCCGGCAAGCTCGTTCGACGCCCCAATGAGACGCCAAAAAGGGCCGGCTCAGACAAGGAGGCAGACAATGCGGGTCATGGTATTCCACAAAGCCACAGAGGACAAAGCCACAGAGGACATGGAAAAGGGCATGGCCGCCCCTACGCCCGAGATGCTCGAGGCGTTCGCGGCGATGGACTTGTTCACCGAGGAGCTGGTCAAAGCCGGCGTCTTCATTGCCGCCGCCGGCCTCAAGAACAGCGCCCAGGCCAAGCGCATCGTTGACGAAGGTCAAGGTCGCACGGTCATCGACGGGCCGTTCACCGAGACCCGCGAGCTGATCGTCGGCTTCTCAATCTGGGAGGTCAGGGACATGGACGAGGCCGTGGCTTGGGCGAAGCGCGCCCCCAATTGCATGCCGGGCAAGAGCGAGATGGAGATCCGGCCCTTCTACGAGGCGGAGGATCTGGCCGCGTTCGTGACGCCCGAGGAGCTCGCGACGCCCCGTGAAGGGGAGCGCGGGAAGCTCGGCGTCGCCTGACACCGTCGCCTGATACCGTCAACTGCCGCCGGCTTGTCTCCCCCGCGGCCTTGGCCCAAAATGAGGTGTGACCACCGCAGGCGAGACGCACCAGGCGATCGAAGCGACCTTTCGCATTGAACGGGCCAGGCTCATCGCGGGCCTGGTCCGCGTGGTGCGGAATATCGACCTTGCCGAGGAGCTGGCGCAGGACGCGCTGGTCGTCGCCCTGTCCGAATGGCCGAGGATCGGCGTTCCGGCCAATCCGGGCGCCTGGCTGATGGCCCTCTCCAAACGGCGCGCCATCGACGCCTTGCGGCGCGACAAGATGCGCGAGCGCAAGCACGAGGAGATCGCGCGGACGCTGGAAGAGATCTCCGACGGCGCGGTCGAGGCGGTCGAAGCGGCCATGGACAATGATCTCGGCGACGAGCTGCTGGGCCTCATCTTCACGGCCTGCCACCCCATCCTGTCGCCCGACGCCCGCGCGGCGCTCACCTTGCGGGTCGTCGGCGGCCTGACGACCGACGAGATCGCTCGCGCCTTCCTGTCGAGCAAGGCGACGATCGCCCAGCGCATTGTCCGCGCCAAGAAGACCATCGCCAAGGCCGGACTCGGTTTCGAGACGCCGCGCGGCGCCGAGCGGGCGACACGCCTCCCCTCAGTGCTCGAGGTCATCTACCTCATTTTCAACGAAGGCTATGCGGCCACGGCGGGCGACGACCTTGTCCGGCCGGCCCTGTGCCTGGAGGCGCAACGGCTCGGCCGCATGCTGGCCGGGCTGATGCCCGAGGATGGCGA
>DATHUD010000536.1:0-12105 GCA_035462575.1 Thermoanaerobaculia bacterium
GGTGCCGGCCAGAAGCGTGCTCTCGTCCGGGCGGCGGAAGAGAAGGACCCCGTCCCCTTTCTCCACCACGGCCACGAGGAGATGGTGGTGCTCGGCCTCCCGCTTCACCCGGGGCATGGGGTAGCGCTCGGGGTCCCCTTCCGCCGCCGCCCGGCAGCCGGAACGGATCGGACAGAGCAGGCACTTCGGCCGGCGCGGAGAGCAGAGGGTGGCTCCCAGCTCCATCAGCGCCTGGTTGCTGTCGCCCGGCCGCTCGCGATCGAGGAGGTCCTCGGCCGCGGCGAGGAGCCGCTTGCGCGCCCCGCTCGACTTGGGATCCTCGTCCGAGGCGAGGACGCGGGAGAGGACCCTCTCGACGTTGCCGTCCATCACCGGCGCCGGGACGCGGAAGGCGATGCTCGCCACGGCGGCCGCGGTGTAGGAGCCGACGCCGGGGAGGGCGAGGAGGCCCTCGACGGTCGAGGGGAAACCGGCGCCGCTTTCCGCGATCACCCGGGAGGCGGCGTGGAGCTGTCGCGCCCGCCGGTAGTAGCCGAGCCCGGACCACAGGGCGAGCACTTCGTCGAGCCCGGCCCGGGCCAGATCCTCCACCGTGGGAAAACGTTCCAGGAAGCGGGTGTAAAAAGGGAGGACCGTTTCGACCCGGGTCTGCTGGAGCATGACCTCGGAGAGCCAGATCTTGTACGGATCGCTCGTCCGGCGCCAGGGAAGGTCGCGGCGGTGGCGGTCGAACCAGGTGAGAAGGGCGTCAGAGTGCCGCACCGCGTCAGTCTATACAAGGTTGTGGAGCCAAATTGGCAGGTCGGTATGGCTGCAACTGCTGCCAAAAAAGAAACAGGGCCCCCGGCTTTCGCCGGGAGCCCGTCCCCCGAAGGGGAAGAGCAGGGGGGGAGGCCCCATCTCTCCGGTTGGTATTTGTGGTTTTACCCCCGTTTGGGGGAATCAGGTCGGCTAGAAAGAGGGTGAGATCCGAAGACCTCGTTATCAGGTAGGACAAAAGTTGGCTGGTTGGTGCCTCCCCCTCGTTGTGTCCTGCTTTCCCTCTCTGCAACAGCCGTGCCCGGTTTCCCATTCCAGGCCGCCAGGGTTGTGAGGGATCAAAAAAAGAAGCGGTCTCGCCCAAGGGGGGAGACCGCGGGGGGAGGTTCCGGCTGGTGGGTTGGCTTTGGGTTGGCTCTCGCCCCTGTCAAGGGGCTCGAGGAAGGGGCTTTCAAGAGAGGAGATCGGTTAGGATCTCTCTGTAGGCTGGATCGAATCAGGTTTGATGGAACCTCCCCCTCGTCTGATGACTTAGTTTGTGCCCTACTTATATGCAATGGCCGTGCCGGTGAGTGCCAGATGCTCGCAAACCCTTTTAGCAAGCGGTCTTGAGGGCCGGAGACGCCTCCCGCGAGAGAAGACATCGATGCTTGGCTCTTTTCTTTTGTACAAACCTCTCCCCTCGGTGCGAGTAAAACTGCGCAGGCCTCTCCGCGGGAAGGCGGGAGAGCCCTGATCCCCCCGGAAGAGCGGGTTCTCATCGGCTGGAAGGAGTACCTCGATCTCCCGGAGCTGGGGATTTTTCGCCTCAAGGCCAAGATGGACACCGGGGCCCGCACGTCCACTCTGCACGTCGACTCCGTCAACCTGGTGGAAGAATTACCGGACGGTGTGCAGATTGTGGAGCTGGTGATCCACCCCGACCGCCGGCGGCCGGACTTCGAGGTGGTCGCCCGGGCCCGGGTGCTCTCCCGGATCCGGGTGGTGGACTCGGGCGGTCACCCGGAGGTCCGGCCCCTCGTGGAGACCGAGCTGGTTCTGGGGCCGGTGAAGAAGCGGATCCTCGTCACCCTGACCAACCGCTCGGGCATGCTGTTTCGTATGATCGTCGGCCGCAAGGCTTTGGAGGGGGACTTCCTGGTGGACGTCGCCCGGAAATACCTCCTGCGGAGGTGGCACCCGCGGCGCCGTCCGGCGCGCGGCACCCTGCCGGAGGCGGAAAGGGAGTCGTCTGGAGAATGAAGATCGGCATCCTGTCGCGCAAGGCGACCCTCTACTCGACCTCGCGGCTGATCGAGGCCTGCCGGCAGCGCAGCGCGGACGTCCTGGTCCTCGATCCGCTCCAGTGCGTCGTGAAGCTGTCGAAGAAGCGGCCCGAGGTGTTCCACAACGGCGAGAGGGTGACGGGCCTCGACGGCATCGTGCCCCGGATCGGCGCCTCGATCACCTTCTACGGCCTCGCGGTGCTGCGCCAGTTCGAGATGACCGGCGTCTTCTCCGCGAACGAAAGCCAGGCGATCGCGCGCAGCCGCGACAAGCTGTGGAGCCTCCAGCTCCTCTCCCGCCATGACATCGGCATCCCCCCCACGGCCTTCGCCCGCCGCCGGGAGGACATCCGCTCGGCCATCCGCAAGGTGGGGGGCGCCCCGGTGATCCTGAAGCTCCTCGAGGGGACGCAAGGCAAGGGTGTCATCCTGGCCGAGTCGGTCAAATCGGCAGAGTCGGTGCTCGACGCCATGAACGCCCTCGGGCAGAACATCCTGATCCAGGCCTTCATCGAGGAGGCGGAAGGGACCGACTTCCGCGCCATCGTGGTCGGCGGCCGGGTCGTCGCGGCCATGTCGCGCCGCGCCGCCCTGGGGGAGTTCCGGAGCAACCTCCACCGCGGCGGCACGGCCCTGGGGTTGACGCTCGACCCGCTGTATGAGTCCACCGCCGTCCATGCCGCCGAGGTCCTGGGGCTGAACATCGCCGGCGTCGACATGATCCCTTCCAAGGACGGCCCCATGGTCCTCGAGGTCAACAGCTCGCCCGGCCTCGAAGGGATCGAGGGGGCTACGGGTATCGACGTGGCCGGCGCCATCGTCGACTTCCTCGTGGAGCACTCGCACCACGACCATCCGCAGGTGCGGGGGCGCGGGTGAGCGGATGAGATGACCCGCAAAGAGCCCATGACCTTCGCCGGCACCCCGGTCGCCCTGGGCGAGACCGCCGAGCTGCGGTTGAAGGTCGCCGAGAGCTACACGGCCGAGCCGGTCACCGTGCCGGTCACCGTCGTCCGCGGCGCGCCGGGCCCGGCCCTCTTCGTCACCGCGACCGTCCACGGCGACGAGCTCAACGGGGTGGGTATCCTCCGCGGGCTCCTCTCCGACACCGACTTTTCGGGGCTCAAGGGGACCCTGATCGCCGTGCCGGTCGCGAACGTCCCCGGGTTCCTGAACCAGGACCGGCGCCTGCCGGACCGGCGGGACCTGAACCGCAGCTTCCCCGGCAGCCCCAAGGGGTCGCTCACCGCCCGCCTGGCCGACATCCTCTTCCGCGAGGTGATCCGCCAGAGCGATTTCGGCATCGACCTCCACACCGGGGGGGGCGAGCGGACGAACTACCCCCAGGTGCGGGCCGACCTCTCCCAGCCCGGGGTGGCGGAGCTCGCCCAGGCCTTCGGGTGCTCGCTGATCGTGGCCGGCGCGGGTCCCGACCAGTCGCTGCGCAAGACCGCGGTGGCGGCCGGCGTGCCCACCATCGTCTACGAGGCCGGGAGCGCCCGCCGGTTCGAGCGCCCGTTCATCGACTCCGGGATCGCCGGCCTCCTGAACGTGCTGCGCCACCTGCGGATGCTGCCGGGCGAGCCCGTCTCACCCCCTCTCTCCCTGCTGATCGAGCGGACGCACTGGGTGCGCGCCCGGGCCGGGGGCATCCTCGACCTCCTGGTCGAGCTCGGTCAGCCCGTGAAGCGCGGGCAGACGATCTCCATCAACACCAACCCTTTCGGCCGCGAGCGGAGCCAGATCAAGGCCCCCCACAGCGGGCTGGTCCTGGGGCTCACCCAGCTCCCTCTCGTCCACCCCGGCGACGCCGTCTGCCACGTGGCCCGGCTGAACGGCCAGGAGATCGAGGCGTGGACCGAGCACTGGAACCGGTACAGCGGTAGGATTTGACTCATGAAGAAGCTCGTGCTGATCTTCGTCCTTCTCCTCGGCGTGGCGGCGCTCGCCACCGTCGCCGGCCTCCTCCTGGCGCGCGGCGGGGCCGCGGCGGGCGGCCCCACCGTCCTCGTCTGGCACCTGGTCGGACCGGTGCTGGAGCAGGCGGTCCCGGTGCTCCCTTTTTCAGACACCGTCGAGGCCGACAGCCTGGCGGAGCTCTACCCGGCCTTCCGGGCGGCGCGCGAGGACCGCCAGGTGCGCGGTCTCGCCGTGTACATCGAGGACGCCCAGTTCGGCCTCGCCCGGGCCCAGGAGCTGCGCCGCCAGTTCATGGCGCTCCGGCGCGCCGGCAAGTTCGTGGAGTGCTACCTGGAGACGGCCGGCGAGGGGTCGAACGGCACGCTCGTCTATTACCTCGCTTCCGCGTGCGAGCGCATCCACATGTCGCCGTTGGGCGACGTCAACCTGATCGGCCTCGCGATCGAGAACCGCTTCTTCAAGGGGACGCTCGAGAAGCTCAAGATCGTGCCCGAGTTCAACAAGGTCGGCCGCTACAAGAGCGCGGTCGAGACCTACACCGAGGCCGGGTACAGCCCCGCCGCCGAGGAGGCCATGGCCGCCATCCTCGACGGCTACTACACGCAGATCGTCACCGCCGTGGCCGAGGCGCGCAAGAAGACGCCGGACGAGATCCGCTGGATCATCGACGGCGCCCCGTACGGCGCCGAGGACGCGGTCCGCCGCGGCCTGATCGACCAGATCTCCTATCCGGACCAGTTCCGCGACCACCTGAAGAAGCGGGCGGGCGGCGACGCGACCCTGCTCCCGGTCGAGGACTACGCCCCCGCGACCTCGATCACGGCCCGGCGCGTCGCCGTCGTCTTCGCCTCGGGCACCATCGTGCGCGGCACCGGCGGCTCGGCCCCCTGGACGGAGGAGGCCTACGTGGGGTCGAACGACCTCTCGTCGCTCCTGCGCGACATGGCCGAAGACAGCTCCGTGGCGGCGGTCGTCCTGCGCATCGACAGCCCGGGCGGCTCGGCGCTCGCCTCGGACCTGATCCTCCGGGAGGTCGAGAAGCTCAAGGAATCGAAGCCCCTCATCGTCTCCATGTCCGACCTCGCGGCCTCGGGCGGCTACTACATCGCCGCCAAGGCGGACAAGATCGTGGCCGAGCCCGCCACGCTCACCGGCTCGATCGGCATCTTCGGTGGCAAGTTCATCACCCGGGGCTTCGAGGAGGAGATGCTGGGCCTCTCGAGCGATTCCTTGAAGCGCGGCGCCAACGCGGACATGTACTCCTCCCTCCACCCTTACACCCCCGAGCAGTCCATGCTCGTCCAGCGGCAGATGGACAAGGTCTACAGCGTCTTCGTGGGCCACGTGGCGACCGGCCGCCGCATGAGCCGGCAGCAGGTCGAGGGGGTGGCCTCCGGCCGCGTGTGGACCGGCGCCGCGGCCAAGAAGCTCGGCCTCGTCGACGAGTTGGGGGGCCTGGACCGCGCGATCGAGCTCGCCCGCGAGGCGGGCGGGATCGGCTCCGGGGAGGACGCCGCCGTGGTCTTCTACCCGGAGCCCGAGTCGTGGCTCTCTCTCCTCTTCGAGGAGCGCCCGCCGCGCCTCCCAGCAGCTCTCACCGAAGTTGTCAAGGGGCTTGAAATTACCACCCCGCGCCTGCTTCAATTGCCTCCGGAAGCGGCGCGCCTCACGCGGCCCTTCTGACCGGAAGTCATTGATCCGGCGAGAGTTACTCCAGGTCCAAGCAAAGCGTCAAAGAGGGGGTTGCAAGGTGGTCCGGGTGTGTTATGATCTGCCCGTCGCAGTCACCCAAGGCCCGCTTCTCGAGCCCAACCCCTCAAGCCAGGGATTTCCACAGACTGTGGAAATTCTGTGGAAATTATGTATCGTTCCGTCGCCTTGAGGTCTCATGTCCCAATCCCTGTGGTCTCTCCTCCAGAAACAGCTCCAGCAGCAACTCGATCCGGACGAGTACGCGACCTGGTTCCGTCCGCTCCGGGTGCGTGACGAGGCGGCGGACCGCCTGGTCCTGCTCGCGCCCAACTCCCGTTTCCTCCACACCCTGGAAGAGAGCTACCGGCGGACCGTGGACCGCGCCATCGCCGGTGTCGGCGGCCGGGCGTTCGAGGTTCTCTTCTCGCTCGAGGAGGAGGCGCCGCAGAATGGAGCCGGAGCTCCGGCCCCCGAGGAGCCCCCGCTCTCAGGCTCTCTGTTCAACCCGAAGTACCAGTTCCAGAACTTCGTCGAGGGCAAGTCCAACGAGTTCGCCCTGGCCGCCGCCCGGCGCGTGGCCGAGAACCCGTCGCTCTCCTACAACCCCCTCTTCCTCTACGGCGGGGTCGGCCTGGGCAAGACCCACCTGTTGAACGCGATCGGCCACGAGATCCAGAGGAGCCGACCGCAGCTCAAGGTCCTCTACCTGGTCGCCGAGCAGTTCGTCAACGAGCTCATCAACTCCATCCGCTTCGACCGCATGCCGGCCTTCCGCGAGCGCTACCGCACGATCGACGTCCTGATGATCGACGACGTGCAGTTCATCGCCAACAAGGAGCGGACCCAGGAAGAGTTCTTCCACACCTTCAACACGCTCTACACGAGCCAGAAGCAGATCATCCTCTCCTCGGACTCCTCGCCGCGCAACATCCCCACGCTCGAAGAGAGGCTGCGCAGCCGCTTCGAGTGGGGGCTGATCGCCGACATCCAGGCGCCGGACCTCGAAACCAAGATGGCGATCCTGCAGAGGAAGGCCGGGCTCGAGAACGTGTCCCTGCCCTACGAGGTCGCGGACTTCATCGCCAGCCAGGTCAAGTCGAACATCCGCGAGCTCGAAGGGCACTTGAACCGGGTGATCGCCTACTCGTCCCTGACCGGCAAACCCCTGTCGCTCGCGCTGGCCCGCGAGACGCTCAAGGACGTCTTCCCCGAGGGGGGGAAGAAGCCGGCGGCCACCGAGATCATCAAGGCCGTGGCCCGGCACTACGACCTGAAGATCGCCGAGATCAAGAGCAAGAACAACTCGCGCCAGATCGTCATCCCGCGGCAGGTGGCGATGTACCTCTGCAAGAGGCTCACGGACCTCTCCTACCCGGACATCGGCAAGCTCTTCGGGGACAAGCACCACTCGACCGTCATGTACTCCGTCGACACCGTCCAGAAGAAGCGTGAGGCCGACCCGGATTTCGACCGTGTCCTCCAGGCCTTCGAGCAGCAGCTCACGTAGGGGCCGTCTCGGCCTGCCACCTCACCCTCCGGCTCCCTCTCCTAAAGGAGAGGGAGAGACAAGCAAAACAGACAAACCTGAGCCCCTCTCCTCTAGGAGAGGGGTTGGGGTGAGGTCGCAGGCGACTCCGCTCCAAAAATCCCGTGTCCAGGCATCAAACCTGCAATGGGAAATTCCCGTCCCCGCGGACGCCCGTCCGCCTGGGGAAAGTCTGTGAGGAAACCTGCGGAGCGGGTTGCGGAGGATCTGCGGAATTTTCCGGCCTTCCGTACTTTTTCCTCACCCTCCTCAACCCTGTCCACAGCTTCTGCACAGCCCCCTCCGGAAGGCCAAACGCTTCCCGGCCATGCACTTAAGTCCCTTTTCCGCGTTTCCACAGGGCCTTTCTACTACGACTCCTATGCTATATATTCAGGTGTCTTCTAGACGGAGGAGAGATGGAGATCCGCGTCAAACGCAGTGAATTCCTCGGCGAGCTCATCCCCATGCAGGGGATCGTCGAGCGCAAGACGACCATCCCGGTGCTCTCGCACCTGCTGCTCACCGCCCGGGGCGACCAGCTCTACCTGGCCGCGACCGACCTCGACGTGTCGCTGACGTCCGAGTGCGAGGCCGACGTGAAGCGGGAGGGCGGCATCGCCGTCCAGGCCAAGAAGCTCGTCGAGATCATCCGCTCGCTCACGGCCGAGGACGTGCAGCTCGTCCAGGAGGAGCCGCGGGTGCTCACCATCCGCGCCGGCAAGTCGCGCTTCAAGATCCACGGCCTGTCGCCCGACGACTTCCCGACGCTCCCCACCGTCGAGGACAGCCGCCAGGTCGAGATCCCCTTCGCCGACTTCCGCCGCATGGTCGCCAAGATCCTCTTCGCGGTCTCGGCCGAGGAGTCGCGCTTCCAGTTGAACGGAGCGCTCCTCAAGCTCAAGAACGGCTCGCTCGAAATGGTGGCGACCGACGGCCACCGCCTGGCGCTCGTCGAAGGAGGCCTCGAAGGCATCGGTGAGGAGGACTCGGTCCTCGTGCCCAGGAAGGCCCTCCAGGAGCTTCAGCGCCTCGAAGGGGACGGCAACCTGGGCTACCGCCGCGGCGAGCACCACCTCTCCTTCCGGCTCGGCAGCCGCGAGCTCATCTGCCGCATCCTCGAAGGCACCTTCCCGGACTACGAGCGGGTGATCGCCAAGGACAATGACAAGAAGATCCTGTTCAACCGGAAGCAGCTCTCCGAGGCCGTCCAGCGCGCCGCCCTCATGACCGGCGACCGCGCCCGCGCCGTGCGGCTCCAGTTCGGTTCCGACCAGCTCGTCGTCTCCGCCGCCAACCCGGACCTCGGCGACGCGACCGAAGAGGTCGCCTGCGACTACGACGGGCCCGAGTTCCGCCTCGGGATCAACCCCGACTACCTCGCGCAATGGCTCTCCGCCGTCGAGACCGAGAAGGTCCGCCTGGAGCTCAAGGACGAGAACACGCAGTGCGTCGGCTACCCGCAGGACGGGCCCGACACCCGTTACCTCTGCGTGATCATGCCGATGCGGATCTGAGGGGGGGAGGGACCTCTCTCCCCTCTCCTGATGCTCGTCCAGCTCACCGCTCGCGACTTCCGGAACCTGGCACCCCTCACCTGGCAGCCCGAGGGGGGCTCTCACCTCCTCCTGGGCGGCAACGGCGCGGGGAAGACCAGCCTCTTGGAAGCCGTCTACGTCCTCGCCACCACGCGGAGCTTTCGCGCCTCCCAGATCGCCGACTGCACCCGCCACGGCGCCTCCTCCTTCCACCTCGAAGCCGAGGTCGAGACCGACCGGCGGACCTCGCTCGCGGTGGGCCTCGTGGACGGCCAGCGGCTCCGGGAGCTGAACGGCAAGGTCACCCCGCTCGCCGAGCACCTGGCCGTCCTCCCCGTGGTGGCCTGGACCGCGGCAGCCGAGGCCGAGGTCCTCGTGGGCGCGCCCAAGGCCCGGCGCCGGTTCATGGACCGGGGGATCGTAGGCCTCCGCCCAACCTCCCTGGAGATCCTCGGCCGCTACCGCGAGGCCCTGCGCCAGAAGCGGGGGCTTCTCCTCTCGGACGACAACGCCGGCATCGAGATCTGGAACGAGATGCTCGCGGCCACCGCGGCGGACGTGATCTCCCTGCGCCACCAGTACGTCGAGCTTCTGAAGGTCGAGCTTGCCCAGGTTATCGAGGCCTCCGGGCTCCCCTTCCCGCCCGTCGAGCTGCGCTACCGTTCCTCGCCCACCAACGGCCTCGAAGGCAAAGAGGCGATCGCGGAGAGCCTCGAGCGGATCGTCGACCGCGAGCGGCGGCGGCAGACCCCTCTCCTCGGCCCTCACAGAGACGAGCTCGAAATCCTCTGGGGGGGCCACGAGATCCGCCGCGTGGCCTCGGCCGGCGAGCGCAAGTCCCTCTCCCTCATGCTCCTCGCCGCCCACGGCCGGGTCCTCGAAGGGGCGGAGCGGAGCCCGGTCTACCTCCTGGACGACGCCGACGCCGAGCTCGCCCCCTCGACTCTCGCCGCGGTCTGGAAGATCTTCGGGCACGCCCGCCAGCTCTTCGCCACCTCGAACCGCCCCCAGGTCTGGCTCACCCTGGACGTGGGAAGGGTGTGGGAGGTCGAGAGAGGCGTCCTCCGCCTCCTCGACGTTGAAAAACCGGCCGGCGGAGCGTAGAGCTCGCCTCGGGGAGCGTTCATCCTCGCGTCCGGAACGCTCATCCTCTCCCGCGGAACGTTCATCCTCCCAGGTCGAGCCTTCATCCTCTCTCGCGGAGCGTTCATCCTCCCCTGGGGAACGTTCATCCTCCCTTTCCGAACGCTCATCCTCGCGTCCGGAACGCTCATCCTCGCTGCGGGAACGTTCGTCCTCCCGTGCCGAACGTTCCGCAGGAGCGGTTGGGGAATCCTTTTCCTCACGGATTGGTTAAATATTCCTGAAGGTGGAGTTTCCGTGGACCTTTTGGAGCCCTTTCCGGCTTCTGAGAGGACCGCGGGGCGGGCGGCTCCGGAAATCGGGTCTAACTCCTTGAATTTCAAGAACTAGAGCCCTCGAAAAATCTCCCCGTCCGTGGTATAATTTGCACATCTTCGACTCCCCGCGCCCGGGGAGCCTCAAACAGCCTGAGAGATGCCGGAGAACCCATTTTGGTCAATCCAGAATCGACGTATACAGCCGAAAACATCCAAGTCCTGAAGGGCCTCGAAGCGGTGCGCAAGCGCCCGGGCATGTACATCGGAGACACCGATGACGCGTCCGGCCTCCACCACATGGTCTTCGAGGTCGTCGACAACTCGGTCGACGAGGCGCAGGCGGGCTACTGCTCGCGCATCGACGTCACCATCCACACCGACAATTCGGTGACGGTGGAGGACAACGGCCGCGGCATCCCGGTCGACATGCACCGGGAGGAGGGGCGCTCGGCCGCCGAGGTCATCATGACCGAGCTCCACTCGGGCGGTAAGTTCGACAAGAACTCCTACAAAGTGTCGGGCGGCCTCCACGGCGTCGGCGTCTCCGTGGTCAACGCCCTCTCGGAGACCCTGGAGCTCGAGGTCAAGCGGGACGGCCAGGTCTGGTTTCAGACCTACCACCGCGGCTTCCCCGTGTCGCCCATCCAGGTGACCGGCACGACCGAGCGGACCGGCACCAAGGTGCGCTTCTGGCCCGACTCCGAGATCTTCGCCATCCTGGAGTTCAGCTACGAGACGCTCGCCCAGCGCCTGCGCGAGCAGGCGTTCCTGAACCGGGGGATTCACATCCACCTGGTGGACGAGCGGACGGACAAGGAAGCCGACTTCGCCTACGCGGGCGGCATCTCCTCGTTCGTCGAGCACCTGAACCGGAACAAGGCGTCCCTCCACCCGCAGCCCGTCTACCTGATGGACACGCGGGACGACGGCACCGGCCCGGAGATGGTCGAGGTGGCCCTGCAGTGGAACGAGGGCTACCAGGAGCTCCTCTACGCCTTCACCAACACCATCAACAACCGGGACGGCGGCACGCACGTCGCCGGCTTCAAGGGGGCGCTCACCCGCGCCATCAACGCCTACGCGGCCGCGAGCGGGCTGTCGAAGAACCTGAAGGAGAACCTGACCGGCGAAGACGTGCGCGAGGGCCTCACCGCCGTCGTCTCCGTCCGCATCAAGGACCCGAAGTTCTCCTCCCAGACCAAGGACAAGCTCGTCTCCTCGGACATCAAGGGCTGGATCGAGCAGGTCGTCAACGAACGGCTCACGAACTACCTCGAGGAGAACCCGCGCGAAGCCCGGAAGATCGTCGAGAAGTGCGTCGAGGCGGCCCACGCCCGCGAGGCTGCGAGGAAGGCCCGCGACCTGACGCGCCGGAAAGGCGCTCTCGACGCTTCGAACCTCCCCGGCAAGCTCGCCGACTGCTCGGAGCGCGACCCCGAGAAGGCGGAGCTGTTCCTGGTCGAGGGCGATTCCGCCGGCGGCTCGGCCAAGCAAGGGCGCGACCGGCGCTTCCAGGCCATCCTGCCGCTCAAGGGCAAGATCCTGAACGTCGAGAAGGCGCGGTTCGACAAGATGCTGTCGTCCGACGAGATCAAGACGATGATCACGGCCCTCGGCACGAGCATCGGCAAGGACGACTTCAACGTCTCCAAGCTGCGTTATCACAAATTGATCATCATGTGCGACGCGGACGTGGACGGCAGCCACATCCGGACGCTGATCCTCACGTTCTTCTACCGGCAGATGACCGAGATCATCCGCCGCGGCCACCTCTACATCGCCCAGCCGCCGCTCTACAAGGTGAAGCGCGGCAAGAAGGAGCAGTTCCTCAAGGACGACGAGGCGCTCATCCGCTACCTGCGCGACGCGGGCATGGACGGGCTCATCGTGCGCGCGAGCGAGGGTGGCGTGCCGCTGCTCGGTGAGCCGCTGCGGCGCCTGCTCGACGAGCTCGGACGCTGGCGGGCGCTGCTCGGCAAGCTCGGACGCAAGCAGGACAGCCGCGT
>DATHUD010000537.1:0-2843 GCA_035462575.1 Thermoanaerobaculia bacterium
GGAGCCGGCGCCGTGAGCGGGTCCGGCGCGAGCCCCGACGCGATCGCGATCGTCGGCCTGGCCGGGCGCTTCCCCGGCGCCGCGGACGTCGACGAGCTCTGGCGCAACCTCTGCGCGGGGCGCGAATCGATCACGTTTTTCAACGACGCGGAGCTCGCCGCGGCCGGCGTGCCGCGGGAGCTCGCGGACCGCCCCGACTACGTGCGGGCGGCCGGCGTGCTCGACGGCGTCGAGCTCTTCGACGCCGGGCTCTTCGGCCTGACGCCGCGCGAGGCGGAGCTGATGGACCCCCAGCAGCGCCTGTTCCTGGAGTGCTGCTGGCAGGCGTGCGAGCAGGCGGGCTACGACACGCTCTCCTACCCCGGGCGGATCGGCGTCTACGGCGGCTCGGGCTCGGCCTCGTACTTCGTCTTCAACGTGCTGCCGAACGTCGACCTCGCGACCGACGGGATGCAGGTCAAGCTGTTCAACGACAAGGATTTCCTCACCACCCAGACGTCTTACCGGCTGAACCTGCGCGGCCCGAGCGTGGCGGTGCAGACGGCCTGCTCGACCGCGCTCGTGGCGATCCACCTCGCGAGCCAGGCGCTGCTCGAAGGCGAGTGCGACATGGCGCTCGCCGGGGGCTCGACGGTCAACTTCCCGCACCGCGCGGGCTACGTGTTCCAGGAGGGGGGCATCGGCTCGCCGGACGGCCGCTGCCGCGCCTTCGACGCCCGCGCCCAGGGGACGGTGCCGGCGAGCGGCGCGGGCGCCGTCCTCCTGAAGCGCCTGGACGACGCGCTGGCGGACGGGGACACGGTCCACGCCGTGATCCTGGGCTCGGCGATCAACAACGACGGGTCGGGCAAGGCGGGCTTCACGGCGCCCGGCGTGGAGAGCCAGATCCGGGCGGTCGCCGAGGCGCTCGCCCTGGCCGGGGTGGACCCGGACACGGTCGGCTACGTGGAGGCCCACGGCAGCGGCACGCCGCTGGGGGACCCGATCGAGATCGAGGCGCTGACCCGCGCCTTCCGGGCTTCGACGCGGCGCCGGGGCTTCTGCGCCGTGGGCTCGGTCAAGAGCAACTTCGGGCACGCGAGCGCCGCGGCCGGGATCGCGGGGCTGTTGAAGGCGGTCGAGGCCCTGAAGCACCGGCAGATCCCGCCCAGCCTGCACTGCGAGGAGCCGAACCCGCTCCTGCGGCTCGGCGAGAGCCCGTTCTACGTCAACGGCACGCTCGCGGACTGGCCGGCGAACGGCGTGCCGCGGCGGGCGTGCGTCAATTCGCTCGGGCTGGGCGGCACCAACGCCCACGTGGTGCTGGAGGAGGCCCCGCCGGCCGCGCCCGGTTCGCCGTCGCGCCCCTGGCAGCTCCTGACGCTCTCGGCGCGCTCGGCCCCGGCCCTCGAGGCGGCGGCCGCGCGGCTCGCCGGCTGGCTCGGGGACCACCCCGAGGCCGACCTCGCGGACGTGGCCCACACCCTGCGGGTCGGCCGCCACGGCTTCGCGCACCGCCGGGCCCTGGTCTGCCGGAGCCGGGAGGAGGCGATCGCGGGGCTCAAAGCGGCCGCGGCGCCTTCCGGGCCCGTTCCCGGCAGCGACCGGGGCGTGGCCTTCCTCCTGCCCGGGACCGGGGACCACGAGGTCGGCATGGGCGCCGGGCTGTACCGCGAGGAGCCCTGTTTCAGGGACGCCCTCGACCGCTGCGCCGAGGCCCTGCGCCCGCACCTGGACGCCGATCTGCGCGAGGTGCTCTACCCGGCGGGCGGGGGGGCCCGGGCCGCCCGCGACCTGCGGTCGCTCCTGGCGGGCGCCGGGGAGGACGAGGATCCGGCGGGCCTCCGCCTCGGGCGGACCGCGTTCCTCCACCCGGCGGTGTTCGCGGTCGAGTACGCGCTGGCGGAGCTCTGGAAAGAGTGGGGGATCCGCCCCTGGGCGATGATCGGCTACAGCCTGGGCGAGTACGTGGCGGCCTGCCTCGCGGGGGTCCTTTCGCTCGCGGACGCCCTGGCGGTGGTCGCGGTCCGCGCCCGGCTGGTGGACGCGCTGCCGCCCGGCGTTCTGCTCGCCGTGCCGCTGCCCGAGGGCGAGCTCGCGCCGCACCTCGCGCGCCATCCGGAGCTGTCGCTCTGTGCGGCGAACGGGCCGGGCCTTTCGGTGGCGGGCGGGCCGGAGGAGGCGGTGGCGCGGCTCGAGCGGGAGCTTCGGGGGCGCGGCGTCTCCTGCCGGCGCCTGCGCACCCGGCACGCCTTCCACTCCCGGATGATGGAGCCGGCCGCGGGCGAGCTCGCGCGGCACCTGGCCGGGGTCCGCCTGGCACCTCCGCGGATCCCCTTCCTCTCGAACACGACCGGCACCTGGATCACCGACGCCGAGGCGACCGATCCGGCGTACTGGGCGCGGCACCTCTGCCGGACCGTGCGCTTCGCGGACGGGCTGGAGACCCTGATGGCGGGAGCCGGAGCGGAGCCCCCCCTGCTGCTCGAGGCCGGCCCCGGCCAGACGCTCGGGACGCTCGCGCAGCAGCATCCGCGCCGGCCGGCCGGCCTCACGGCCGTGGCCTCCCTGCCCGGCCGGAGCCGGATCTCCGGCCCCGAGGACGAGCCGGGCCAGCTCCTGGACGCCCTGGGCCGGCTGTGGGCCGCGGGCGCGGCCCCCGACTGGGCGGGAGTGGCCGCCCGCGAACGGCGCCGCCGCGTGCCGCTCCCGACCTACCCGTTCGAGCGCCGGAGGTATTTCCTGGAGCCGCGGGCCCCGGAGCGGAGGGCCGCGGAGCCTGCGGCCGCGGCCGCCGCCGCGCACCCCGAGCCTGCCGCCCCGCGGCCGCCGCGGCTCCACGCGCGGCCCGCGCTGAGCACGGC
>DATHUD010000538.1:0-5098 GCA_035462575.1 Thermoanaerobaculia bacterium
GGCGTCGCGACGGGCTCCTCGTCGACCCACGATAACGCCCGGGTCCTGAACCTCACGGCGGGGACGGTCGCGGGCTTCAAGACGGCATCCGGCTGCATTCCGGATGGCGGCCTCGACGACACGCTGTCTCAGACCAATTGCTGCAGCGGATACGCGGTCAGCGGCTCGACCTATTGCACCAACCCGGCGGACTGGTACAACGGCTGGGCGAGCTGCACCCACATCTGCGGCTCCGCGCCCGTGGGTGGCTGCATCCCTTCGGGGGGCATCGACGACACCTACTCCAGCACCAATTGCTGCAGCGGTGCCGCAATCTCGGGTAGCACGTTCTGCAACGATCCCGCGGACTACGGGGACGATTGGACGACCTGCGCCCACATCTGCCAGTAGCTCCCCAGGCGCCGGGCCCCGTCGCGGGCCCGGCGCCCGGCCTCTCATCCGGCTTTCGTGTGGGTCTCGATCCAGGCCGCATTGGGTCCCGGCCCGGCCTTGCCCGCCTCCGCGACCCCCATCCTGCGCAGCAGGCTCATCATGGGGCAGGCGTTGGTGAATGCCGACTGGAGCAGGTTCACGCCCACGAAAGCGGTGAACAGGAAGAACCCCGGGTGCACCCAGTAGCCGAGGGCGACCGAGAGCAGGACGAAAAATCCAGCGATGCCGCGCAATCCACGTTCGACGGTCATGGTTTTATTTCCTTTCCTGTCATGAATTCAAGCTTCAAGCCGCAAGGTGATGTCCGGGGTTCGTTTCGGTTTCCTCGAGAGCCAGCCCCTCTTCGCGCAGGATCGCCGCGCGGCTGCGGCGGGCGATCAGGTAGTAGACGACGGGCACCGCCATCCGGGAGAGCAGGGTGGCCGCGATCTCTCCCATCATCAGGCTGATGGCGAGGCCCTGGAAAATCGGATCGAAAAGGATCACGAGCGATCCCACGACGACGGCCGACGCGGTGAGCAGCATCGGCCGGAAGCGCACGGCTCCCGCCTCCACGACGGCGCTTTCGAGGGGCAACCCCTGGCGTACCTTGAGCTCGATGAAGTCGACCAGGATGATCGAGTTGCGCACGATGATGCCGGCGCCGGCGATGAAGCCGATCATCGAGGTGGCGGTGAAGAAGGCCCCGAACAGGTAGTGCCCGGGCAGGATGCCGATCAGCGAGAGCGGGATCGGCAGCAGGATCGCGAGCGGCACGGAAAACGACTGGAACCAGCCGATCACCAGGATCGCGATGAGCACCAGGACGATCGCGAAGGCGATCCCCAGATCCCGGAAGACCTCGTAGGTGATCTGCCACTCGCCATCCCACTTGATCGCCGGCCGGTCCGACGTCTCCGGCGCCTCGACGGCGTAGCGTTCGACGCCCTCCCCATTGGGGAGCGTGAGGGCGTCGATCTTCTCGTTGAGCTCGGCCAGGGCGTAGACGGGGCTCTCCCGCTCGCCCGCCAGGTCGGCGAAGACGTAGACCACGGGCTTCAGATCCTTGTGGAGGATCGGCTGCGGCTCGGGCTTCCTCTCGACCCGCACGAGCTCGCTCAGGGCCACGGGGCCGCCGGGGGTGTCGACGCGCAGGGCCAGGCGGCGGTCGAGGCTTGAGCGGTCGGCGGCGGAGAGCTGCAGGCGCACCGGCACCGGCTCGCGGGCGGTGGGCACGTCGAGGAACGCCACGTCGCGCCCGGCCCCGGCTCCGGCCAGGGCCTCCATGACGGCCGCGGGCGGCACGCCCGCGAGGCCCGCCTTCTCGCGGTCCAGGACCAGCGTGACGCGCTCCGTTTCGGCGGCGAGCGAGGTGTCCACATCCACCACGCCGCCGGTCTCCTCAAAGAGCCTCTCGACCGTCCGGGCGAGATCCTCCCGCGCGGCCGGCGTGGGGCCGTAGACCTCGGCCACCACCGTGTCGAGCACCGGCGGGCCGGGCGGGATCTCCACCACCTTCACCCGCGCGCCGCGGCGCGCGGCGATCTCGGTGACGAGGGGGCGGATCCGCTTCGCCAGGTCGTGCGACTGCGCGTCGCGCTCCTCCTTGCCCACGAAGTTGACCTGCAGGTCGGCCCCGTGCGGCGAGCGGCGGAGGAAGTAGTGGCGAACGAGGCCGTTGAAATTGAACGGCGCGGCCGTGCCGGCGTAGATCTGGACATCGTGGACCTCGGGCACCGCGGCCAGCGCGCGGCTCATCTGCCGGGCGGTCTCAAGAGTCACCTCGAGGGGTGTCCCCTCTTCGTGATCGAGGATCACCTGAAGCTCGCTCTTGTTGTCGAACGGGAGCATCTTCACCTTCACCAGGCCGAACCCCACCATGGCCATGGAGCCGAGGAGGACGGCGAGGATGCCGGCGAAGAAGCCCCAGCGGGCCACCGGGCGGGTCACGAGAGCGGTCATGGACCGGCGGTAGGCGCGCGTCGTGATCCCTTCCCGGTTCTCTCCTCCGGTCTTCGCTTTCGGCTCGTGGCGGAAGATGCGGAAGGCCGCCCAGGGGGAGACGATGAAGGCGACCGCCAGCGAGAAGAGCATGGCCGCCGAGGCGCCGGTGGGGATGGGCCGCATGTAGGGGCCCATCAGGCCGCGCACGAACGCCATGGGCAGAATGGCGGCGATCACCGTGAAGGTGGCGAGGATGGTGGGGTTGCCCACCTCGTTCACCGCTTCGATGGCGACCCGCCACAGCGGAACGCCCGGGCGCTCCCGGTGATGGCGCTCGATGTTCTCCACCACCACGATGGCGTCGTCGACCAGGATGCCGATCGAAAAGATCAGGGCGAACAGGGTGACGCGGTTCAACGTATAGCCGGCCAGGAAGTAGATGAACAGGGTGAGGGCGAGCGTCACCGGCACCGCGATCGCCACCACGACTCCGCTGCGCCACCCCATGGTGAGGGTGATGAGAAGCACGACCGAAAGGGTGGCGAGAAGGAGGTGCTTCACCAGCTCGTTGGACTTCTCGTCGGCCGTCTGGCCGTAGTTGCGGGTGACCTCCAGGTGCACGTCGGCCGGGAGCAGGCGCGGCCTCAAGGCCTCGATCTTCTGCTGCACGGCGTGGGCGAGGTCGGCGGCGTTGGCGCCGGGGCGCTTGGCCACGGCGATCGTCACGGCCTGGTTTTCGGTTCCCGTTCTGGCGTCGACGTGGAAGACCGCGTTGGTCGTCTCCGCGGGGCCGTCCACGATCCGCGCCACGTCTCCTATGTAGATGGGCCGGCCGTTTTTGACGCCGGCCACGGTGCGCGCGATGTCATCCGCATTGGTGAACAGCGGTCCGGCCTCCAGGCGGATCTCCCGGTTGGCGCGCACGGCGGTTCCGGCGTCCTCCCGGGCGGCGGCGGACCGCAGCACGCCGGCCAGGGCGGAGACGGTGATCCCGGTGGCGGCCAGGCGGTCCGGATCGGGCTCGACGCGCACGGCGCGGCTCTGCCCGCCGATGAGATACGCCTTGCTGGTGTAGGTGATCTCCGAGATCTCCTGCGCCAGCTCGGCCGCCAGGGGGCGCAGGTCGTCGCTCGACAGGCGCTCGCTCCACAGGGTGAAGGTGAGGAACGGGACGTCGTCGATGCTGCGCAGCTCGATGGCGGGCGGCGAGGCGCCCGGGGGGAGCTGGGCCCCCACCGAGGAGGCGCGCTCATAGACCTTGACCAGGCTCGGCTCGTAAGGCTCGCCCACGGCGAAGCGCACGGTGATCAGGGCCATGCCCGCCTGGGCCGTGGAGTAGACGTGCTCGACCTTGGAGAGGCTCCACAGGGCGCGCTCCAGCGGCTCGACCACCCGCGAGGTGACGTCCGCGGGGTCGGCCCCCGGCCAGGCGACCATCACGTCGACCATGGGCACGCGGATCTGCGGCTCCTCTTCGCGCGGTGTCGCGAGGAGCGCGAGGGCCCCCAGCGCCAGGGAGGCGATGATGAGGAGCGGGGTCAGCTTGCTGTCCAAAAAGGCTTGGGCGATCCGCCCGGCGAGTCCGATGCGCATCACAGGGCCTCCTCGGCCGGAGCCAGCGGGTGTCCATCCGTCAAGTCGCCCGGATCGAGCACCACGCGCTCGCCGGCTTCGAGACCGGCGCGCACCTCGATCGAGCCGCCGGCCGGAGCGCCCACGGCGATCCAGCGCAGCCTTGCGACCTTGCCGCCTTCCGCGGCGACGAACACGCCTGTCAGGCCGCCGCGCTCAAAGACCGCGGCGGCGGGGACGGTGAGGGACTCCTCCGTGCGCGAGGGAGCCGGCAGCACCAGGCGGGCGAAGAGGCCGGAGCGGAGGCCGTCCGCCGCCGGCAGGTCGGCCCGCAGCTCGAAGCGGTGCGTCGCGGGGTCGCCGGCCGGCGAGAGGGCCGTGACCCGGGCGCTCAGGGTCTCGGGGACGCCGTCCACCCGCGCCTCCACGGGAGCCCCGGGGCGCAGGCCCAGAGACTCTTCGGCGGAGAGGGTGGCGCGCAGCTCCAGGCCGCCCGAGCCTTCGATCTCGACCAGCGGCTGGCCGGGCGAGACGACGTCGCCCACCTCGACCCGCCGCGCCGCGAGGACGCCCGAAAACGGGCTGCGCAGCACGGCGTAGGAAAGGTTTTCCCGCGCGCCGGTGAGCATCGCCCGCGCCCCGGCCGCGCGGGCCGAGGCCTCTTCTACCTCGCGCGGGGTGGCGGCACCGACCTTGGCGAGCCCCTGCATGCGGGCGAGGTCCGACTCCGCGGCCTGGACCTGTGCCTCGGCCGCGGTCACGCCGCCGCGCAGGGCGCCGTCATCGAGCCGGACCACCACGGCGCCGGCCGCCACCCGCTCCCCCTCGCGCCGGGTCAGCTCGCGGACCGCCGCGGAGAGGCGCGACGCGAGCGTTGCGCTATGCCGCGCGGCGACCGTCGCGGGCACGGTGACCGTCCCGCCGCCGGCCGTCTCGACCGCGGCGGTCCGCACCGCGCGGGGCGCCGGGGCCTGGGCCTCCGGAGGCGGGGCTTCGGCCTTCTCGCCCCCGCAACCCGCGAGGACGATCAAGGTGACACAGAAAAGGTTTCTGATGCGGCTCATGATCTGTCTCCTGCGGCCCGTTCGAGGGCCGCATCGGCGAGCGCCGCTTCGGCGGAAGCCCGCAGCTCCTGGAGCTCCGCGGCGAGGCTCGCGGCCTCGGTCTCCAA
>DATHUD010000539.1:0-8323 GCA_035462575.1 Thermoanaerobaculia bacterium
CAACCCCGGCTCGGTCATCCTCTCCGGAGTGATGATGCTCGAATACATGGGCTGGACCGAGGCCGCCCGGCTGATCGAGAGCGCCATGGCGAAGACGATCGAGGCGGGCACGGTGACCTACGACTTCGCCCGCCTCATGAAGGAGGAGGGGAGGACGGACGTCCGCGAGATCAAGTGCTCGGAGTTTGGCACCGAGATCATCAAGAACATGGGCTGAGGACGTCCCCAAAAGAAAGAGGCCGGCCGGAGGCATCGCTCCCGGCCGGCCAGTCAACTCCTGCGTCCCGGTTACTGGGAGCCTGCGGAAGAGACGCTCACCTGGTAGGACCCCTCCGCCCCATTGCTGCCCGCGATCCGGAGGAAATACCGGCCGGGCGCCAGGCTCTCGAAGAGGTGGACGTTGCCGCCTTGGCCGTCGACCGTGGCCACGAGAGCCCCTTCCGCGCCGTGGAGCCAGGCCGAAACGTCGGTCGTCCCGAAGCTCTCGATCTCCACCGTCGCTGCGGCGGCGAGCGCGAAGGAGAAGACGTCGCGGTCTCCGGCGTCGCCGATCGCGCCGTCCACGGTTTCGCCCACGGCCAAGCCCGTCGCACACAGGAAGCTATCGCCGTGATCGTCCCCCCCGTCCAGACTGCAGACGTTCAGGAGCAGGGTTCCGGGACCGTTGACACGGACTTTGATGACCCCGCTGTCCCACTCGTCGATTCCCTGGGGCGGCTGGGCCGCGGCCGGAAGACCGGACGCGAGGAGCGCGAAAGACAGCGAGAAGAGCGCGTTGCGGAAAGACTTTTTGGACATGGTGCCTCCCTTTCGGGCCGGATCGGCCCCGAAAAAAACGTCAGACTCGGTTTCGTTTCGGGATTTCCCCGTCCGCCGCGGACTTCCGCGGCGGCTTGTGGGGCTTGGCCGATCGGCATTGAGGCGCTCCCACGCTCGCCTCAGTCGGATGTAACGGGAGGTTTCGGGAGTTGGCCGGATTAGCGGGAAAAATCTTTTTTGTGATCCAATAGAGTCACCTTGGATAGAGACGAGCCCCTGCGGATCTTCACCGAGCACGTCCGCTCTCTGGAGCCGGGGAAGAATCCCCCTGGCCCCGAGCGCGTGGCCGCCGTGCGCAAAGCGCTCCGCGTGGCGCTCAAGAGCGAGCTCAAGCGGCGCGGCCTCTGGGAGAGCCCTCCTCGCTACCTCGGGATCTACGGTTGGGAACGATGGGAAGAGGGCGCCCCTTCCGGGGACGACGCGCTCTCGGAGCTCTGCGCCGAGGCCTACGTCTTCATCTTCGCCACCCGGCTCCGGAGCCTTCGGACCCATCTCGAGAGCAAAGAGAACGTCGATGGCCTGATCTTCCTGAACCTCCGGCACTTCCTCCACGAGCGCCAGAAAGAGCACGACCCCGTGGGCTCCCAGGTCTTCGAGGTGCTCCAGTCCGCCGTGCGGCGATCCCTCTCGAGCGGCGAGCTCCACGTGCTGCGAGGGGAGGCCGGCGTCCGCAACGACACCGTGCTCGGCTTCACTCCGGAAGCGGACCCCGGAAGCGCCGTTCCGGCGGATCTCCGGTCTCTCGCCGTGCGGTGGAACAGCGATCTATTGCCGGACCTCCTGACCGCCCGCGGCAAGCGCCAGGAGGAGGTCGTGCAAAGGCTCCGCGAGCGCCTGCCCGAGCTGCGGCAGGAAGGCGTCGAAGCCTTCCGCTTCAAGGATCTGATCGACCCGATGAAGGCCGACGTCCGGGCGCGCTGGGCCGCCCTCCACGAGCGCGGGGACGGCGACGTCGCCGTCGAGACGGCCGGCAACGAGTCCACCCTCACCCGGCTCGTCCCGCCGGACACGGACGTCGAAGACCGGCAGTTTTTCAAAAAGATCGTCAACTGTGTCCTCGAAACCCTGGAGCGTCTGGAGACGCGGGACAAGACGAGGAGCTACCTCCAGAGCCTCTGGAGCTTCGTGAGGCTCGAGGCCCGGGACTCGGGAGAGGAGGCGAGAGGGCGTCCCTCGGCGCGCAAGGTCGCGGATCTCCTGGGGATCCCGCGCGACCGGCTCCCCCAGCTCTACGACACCCTCGGGAGGATCGTCTCGCGGTGCCGGGACGCCAATTCCGGAAAACTGGCCGTTACATGATTAGAGGGAGACTTTGCCCCGGACACCGGGAGGGGTGGACGCCATGAATCCTGAATCCCCCGAAAGCCGGCTCGACCGCCTCACGGCCGGGGCGCTGGAGAAGGCCGCCCGGCTGGGCGCCGAGCTCGAGCGCCGCCGGGGCCGTCCCGCGGAGCCGGGAGACCTCTTCTATCTCTCCCGAACGGCCGCCTTCCCCGTCGAGTGGGCCCTCCTCGATCGCGACCCGAAAACCCCCGGCCGCCTCCTCGCCGTCCCCGCGGATTCGAACCCCCTCCTCGGCAGCGCGGACGTGGAGATCCCGGACTCCGCGCTCTCCGGCCCTTTGAGCCTCCGCTGCCGCTTCGGAGCCTGGCTCGAAGCACCCGCTCTCGGTGGCGGAAAACGCACGGGCCTTCTGGAGCCGGAATTTCTCCAGCAAGCCAGAAACCACTGGGCCGCCTTGGAGAGAGGAGAAAACCCCGCACCGCTCCTCGCCTTCGAGACAGACGTCGACCCCGAATACGAAGACTGGGTGAACGACGTCCTCACTCCCGCGAGAGCCGCCCTCACCGCCCCCGCCGCCGAAGAGCGGGCCCCGGCCCCGGTTGCCCCTCTACGCCCCCGCTGGACTTCCTTCGGCAACCCCTACGCCCTCGCCGCCTCGATCCTCCTGCTGGTGACCCTGGGCCTCGCCGGAGGAATGTTCCGGCAAAGCCAGAAGCTCGAAGACCTCGCCGCCGAGCGCAGCCGCACCGAGGAGAGGCTCCGCCAGGAGAAGGAGAGGCTTGCCGGAGAGCTTCAGCGGGCGGATGAGAAGCACCGCCAGCAGCTTGCGGAACGCGAGCGTCGGGCCGAGGAGGCTCGAAGAAAAGATCAGGAGCGGATCGCCGGTCTCGAAAAGCAACTGGAGAGCGGCGGGCGGGTCCGGCCGCTGATCAACGTTCCCATCATCGGGCTGAGCCCCCGGGATCCGGTCCGGGGCGAGATTAAAGCAGTGCCCCTTCCCCCGGAGGCGGACCTGCTGTTCATCCTCCTTTCGAGGATCGATACACGCCCATTTCCGAGCTACCGGCTCGAGGTGCTGCGGAAGGACAATGGCCGGAGGATCTGGAGCGGAGAGGGGCTGACGGCGAGCGACCTCAACGAGATCAGTCTGGCGTTGCCGCGAAACCTCCTCTCCCCCGGGGATTACCGGCTCCTCCTGTTCGGTTTGCGGGATGGTAAGGCGGAGTCGGTGGGGGAGTACGATCTACGGATCGAGGCGGAGTAGTTCTTCAGCTCTGGAAGACGTTGAGAAGCTCTGCAAAGCGTCGGGAAACTCGATGAGGCATCACAAAGCTCTGCGGACCGCTCGGGAATTCTGCATCCCACGCCCTTTTTCTACAGCCCGTCCCGGTTCTCCAGGAGCGGGTTACCGCTTCTGCCAGAGTTTATTTACTACGGTGTCCGTTACGATTCCTACAACTCATTCACAGTTATATAGTCTTCCGAGCCCGAAGAAAGCAGAGCGCCGCTCATGTCGGTGCGGGGACCAGTGTCTCCGTTCCAACATTGTAGCGGAGTGGACGTGGGGAATTCCCATTCAGCATCCCAGGAATCCGTCAATAGATCCCAGGCACTGCCGAGGAACCTGTCACTGCTTACGTCTGGAGTTGAAAAGCTCTTGGGTGCCCACATTTGGAATGTCTGCGCATTTCCCAGATAGGCGGCGTGGAGCAGACTGTGTCCGTTGACGGCCATGTCGGCACATAGAATGGAATCGTCCACGTCCACGACGAGATGGCCATTGGCGACCAGGGTTTCCGGCAAGCTGAGCAAGGAACGAGCCGTACTTAGAGAGAGACTCAGCGCAAACTGAGTCAGAAATCCCATGTCACGGGTCATTCCCCCCTCTTCGCAGAGGAAGCTGTCGACGGTCTCCACTTCCGTGGTGCCAGCAAGCCGTAGGCGTCTTTCGGAGAAGTCGAGCTCCAGAAGGGCGGATGTGGCCTTGAAGCAGACAGACGGAAGCGCTGCCGGGATCGAAAGATCGCTGACGTAGAGGGACGCGTACTGGCCCGGATAATACTCGATCACGCCACGCCCCACTGGATGGTTTAAGACTTCCAACTCCCCTTCCAGGTGATAGCCCGAATGCAGGAGGTCGACTCGCACAATCGCTCCGGCCCGTAAGACCGTGAGCTCTGCTTCGTTGGCAAAGAAGGGGGCGAGAGCTGCGGGCATGTCGTAGGTTGCGTTGAATCCATAGTATTTGACTGTCCGGATCTCTAGCGTACTGCGAGGCGAGAAGTCACCGATCGCGGCAGGGTCCAACTCGCTCTCGGGCCTGAGCGGGTCCGGAATGAGAAGCGCCGCGTCGGTCACTCGAACATCCTGAGAATCGACCACGACCTGGCCCTCGACCTGAAAGTCGGAATCGACTCCAAGAGAGATTCGAGCCTTACCCTGGCTCGACGCGTATTTCACCTCTCCCAGGTGCAAGTCGAGAGGCACGTTCTGGGATCTCGTGGGAAGCCTCCCGTCCTCGGAGCCGTCGTTGAAGTCTCGAGGCAAGGTATGGGTGAAGGATTGACAGGAGCCCGCCGGTTCCGAATAAGGCTCAGATACAACACAGTCCAGAAGGGCAGAATCCCCGACCCCCAGTTTGAAGACGAACTCTGAAGCGTCTGCGTCTTCCCCCTCCAGCGCAGGTTGGAGACCGGTCACGAGAATTTCCCAGTCTGTCTCCCGCAGCCGCCTCAGGGTCGGCAGCATGAGGCGTCCCGTGGCAAGACGCTCCGAGAGCGGGAGCGAATTGTAGGCCACATCCGCCTCAAGGCTGAGGAAAGGCTCGAATTCGGCATAGAGCCGTCTCTCCTCCTGGTTCCTTTTGAATTGGAGGATTCCTATGCCAATTCCTGCAAAGAGCACAATGAGAACAAGGGTTGATACCGATTTTCCGACTTTGGACATTACCTTTCCCCCTTGAGACGCGCGCCCAGATAGGGGCTGTTGCCCCGTGTGGGGATCCACCGGTGCGCAGAACCTGAGTCTCTCTTCCCGCAGACGCGATTTACAGGGCCGGCAAAGACCAGTCGGCCTCTCGGGCGGTCGACCGTGGCTCTCCTCTCGCCCTTACCGCGGGAGGAGCCGCAAATCCGGCCTGACAGACCGGTAGAACAGAGCCCAGGGCTCCTGAGGCCGAAGGCCGATGCCCTGGGAAGAAAAGGCGATATCCCCTGGGCGGCCTGAAAGGCCGCGAGAGCTCTGCTGGAGGTCGACTCCGCCCCCAACTCTCGCGGCCCTTCAGGCCGCATCCCTGGATTTGGGGTTATCCCAGGGCATCGGCCTTCGACCTCAGGAGCCCTGGGCTCTGTTCTGCCGGCCCGTTGGGCCGGGTTTTTTAGGGAGTCTTATTCGGCTCGTTATTACTGCCAGTCACCATAGATCTGGAACGCCGCCCAGTAATAGGGAGCCGAAGCGTCGATCTCCTCGACCTCTCCCTTCTCGTTCGTGACCTGAATCGGTCCCCGGATCAGTTCCATCTGTGCTGCCCGAAGGGCCTCGTCCTTGGGCTTGCCCTCCTTGAGATGGCGATAGAAGCGCACCATCAGCTCGGCGGTGGTGCGATCGGAGATCTTCCAGAGGGAGGCCATGACCGACCGGGCGCCGGCGTAGTGGAAAGCACGGGTGAGGCCGATCAACCCTTCACCGCCCATTTCTTTGCCAAGGCCGGTTTCACAGGCGGAGAGCACGACGAGGTCAGCATCGAGGTGGATATGTTCGAAGATTTCCCAAGCTTGGAGAAGCCCATTGACTTCCCCGTTTTCCTGTAGTTCTTGAGCAGAAAGAACCATGGATGAATTGAGAGGAAACTGCTGATCGAGAATGCCATGTGTAGCAAAGTGAACGATGCGGGTTCCATGCGGTAGGGTTCTGGCATGCTCTTCGGTTGCTTCCTTGCCGAGGAAAAGTCGAGCTCCGGAGAAAAGAGAAGCAATCGTCTGTGCCTCGATGCGGGTAGCTGGAAGTCGCTCAAGGTACAAAGAGCGGTCTTTTGGATCGGATTCATTGTGCGTCTCCCTGAGGTCTTCTGGGTTATTCACAAGAGGCTCTGGTATATGGGGGTCGCCAAAGACGGCAAGCTCTGGGCGCGTATACGTAACGAAGTCTTTCTCGCGTCGAGTTCGACTCAATTCCGCAAAAAGCGTAACAGATAGTGCTATGTGTATGGGCTTCCACTCGGCAAAGTACTTTAGGCCATCGGTATATGTGACATATGATGGTTTTGCCATGAGGGTGCTCCACGGAAGCAAATGAAGGATGCCGTCCGGTATGATCAAGATTCTATCGCTATTTTCAATGTGTTCAATGGCAGGGCCAATCAGCACGTCGAATAAATGTTCAGAGATTGTCTGCAGTTGCTTTCTTCGAGGTAACCTGAGGCTTGACTCCGTTTGTGTATTTGAGACTAAGGTGCGGAGTGCAACAAATTCATTGCGAAGATCGTCATCGGTTACGAGTAGAGAAATTATCTCAAGGGAGCGTCCCGTATTCCTTAAGAGAATTAGGTAAGTGCAATCTTTCCCGACGCTATATGATAGCAGCAGGGTCTTGGGATCCAATGCCTTCTGGGCTGCGGAAAAATTCAGAGGCTTGAAATATTTTAGTGTTGAAAGTTTTGGGGAAAGCCGACGAGCTTCCTCATATAGGAAAGCGCGTTCTTCGCGTAATCTCCGAAGTTTTCGTAGAGCTTCTTCGGTCTGAAGTAGGGTAATTGGGAGATGACCATGGTCTAATTTTTCAAGCAAGCGATCATGCTCAGCATCAATCTCCTGTTTGCGTTCGCTGGTTTCCTGTGGGAGTGTGTCGTTTATGAAAATGTCTCTCTCGGCGATTAGGCGAAGCATTATCCCTCCGCGATAACGTTCCGATAGGAGGAAGGCTCTCTCTAGCTGTCCTGAATGAATAAGAACGTCAAGGTAGTCGCGGTAGAGATCTAGGTTTAATAATGTAAAGCTAGCTCTTGTTTCTTGGGACCCGCCAAGATTGGCTAACTGTTCTTCGGCTAGGGCAAATGCACGTTCATAAAGCATTTCGGCCTCTTTAGTTTTGCCAAGCGCTCGTTTTGCCTTGCCAAGCCTGTATAAGGCATCTGTTTCCCTTGCTGTGCCTGGGGTCAGGCGGTTATGAATGCTAAAATTTTCCTGAAACATCTTCTCGGCCTCTTCGGCTCGATGAAGTTGTAAATAGATAATCCCAAGGTTCAATAGGCATGTCGCAGTGCTAAGATCGCTCCCGTGCTGTTGGTTGATAGTTATAGCTTTTTTGAATAACTCCTCGGCTTCAGTTGTTCTGCCCTTTTGTCTCATGAGAACACCTAAGTTTGCGAGTGTGTCAGCGAGGTCAAGGCTGCCAGGTGCCGAGATCTCTCGAATGCTAAGCGCTTGCCTGTGAAATTCTTCTGATTTTGCCAATTCTCCCAGCCGATCAGCTACGACTCCCAGGTTGTTCAGGTTATGAGCGACGAGTAGGCTGTGGGGGGCATAGCTTTGCCGGATTTTCAAAGATTCCAAGAAAAAACTTTGAGCGCTTATCATGTCTCCACGCCTGTGTGCCACCATGCCCATGTTCTCCAAGGCTCTGGCATGACCGTCCGTCCCTGGAGCTTCTTTCTCATGAATCGAAAGAGATCTCCGATAGAAGCTCTCTGCGGAAAGTAGATCCCCCCTCATTAAGGCGAGGTTGCCGAGATCAAGTAAGTTTCCTGCGATTGCCAGTCCCGCCGGTGAGAAGTGTTGGCGTATTGCGAGTGCACTTCGGAAGTGGATCTCGGCAGTGTCAAAGTCGTCGCGGGTGTAGGCAAGGGTGCCTAGATTATCTAAGCAATCTGCGACATCCAGGCTGCCTGGTGCAATCTTTTGCGAGATGTCAAGGCTCAGCGAATATAAGCGTTGTGCATCATTGAATTGGCTTCGGCGATAATGGATATTGCCCAGGTTGCGGAGCGAGCGCGCCCTGTCGAGGGTTTGAGGAGCAACTTGTTCCTGAATAGTGAGGGCGTTTCTGAAGAGTTTCTCTGCTCTTTCAAGGTTTCCGATTTTGAAAGCGTGCATGGCGAGATTTCCCCAACTTTTGGCAAGTGCCAAACTGCCGGGTGCTAACCGCTGGCGGATCCCTAGAGCTTTAATTCGTAATGCCTCCGAATCGGCTAGGTTTCCTTCCCTGTGAAGAATATTACCTCCTA
>DATHUD010000540.1:0-1727 GCA_035462575.1 Thermoanaerobaculia bacterium
GAGCACTTCGCCGTCCGCGAGGACCACCCGCGCATCCCCATGAAACCACGGCTGAATCTCGCGAATCGCTTCCAGGCGGACGATCTCGGAGCGGTTGAGGCGGAGGAAGCGGGCGGGGTCCAGGCGGGCTTCGAGGTCTGAGAGCGTTCCGCGGCGACGGTAGGTGATGCCTCCGGAGAGGAGGCAGAGGTAGTTGCCGTCGGCCCGGATGAGGTCGATCGCCTCGAGGTTCAGAAGGGTCTGCCGGCCTTCGTCGATCTCGACGAGGATCTGGCGCATTGGGGCTGCGGCGGGGCGCATCTCGGTCAGGAGGCGGTCGATGCGCTGGGCGAGGTCCCCGGAGGCGGAGCCGAGCTGGCGGCGGAGGCGGTCCAGGAGGCGAGCGAAGCGGGAGGGGGCGAAGGGCTTGAGGAGGTAGTCCAGGGCGTGGACTTCGAAGGCTTTGAGGGCGTGCTCGTCGTAGGCGGTGACGAAGACGACGAGGGGCATGGCGTCCACTCCCACTTCGCGGATGACTCCGAAGCCGTCGAGGCGCGGCATCCGGATGTCCAGGAACACGACGTCGGGGGCGGCGGCGCGGATCGCGGCGACGGCTTCGACTCCGTCGGCCGCTTCCCCCACGATTTCGACATCCGCCTCCTTGGCGAGGAGCTCGCGGAGCTTCTTGCGGGCGGGGGCCTCGTCGTCCGCGATCAGGGCGCGGATCACGCGGGGGTCTCCGCGGTGTGGAAGGGGAGGGAGGCACGGACGAGGAAGCCTCCGTCGGGGGCGTTGCCGGCGGTGAAGCTCTGGCCGTCTCCGTAGAGGAGGCGCAGGCGCTCGGCCGTGGCGGCGAGGCCGATCCCGGGCGGACGGTCCGGGGCGGCTCCCGGATCGCCCGGCCCGTCGTCTTCCACCTCCAGCACCAGCCGGCCGCCCTCCTTGCGCGACCGCACGGCGACGGTCCCCCGGCCCGCGCGCTCGGCGTTGCCGTGGCGGATGGCGTTTTCGACCAGCGGCTGGAGGAGGAGCGAGGGCACGAGGGCGGCGGAGGCGTCCGGATCGAGGTCGAGGGCCACGGTGAGGCGTTCGCCGAAGCGCGCGCGCATGATCGCGAGATAGCGGTCGAGGAGCGAGAGCTCTTCGGCGAGCGAAACCTCGTCGGACTGCGCGGTGCGCAGCGACGCCCGCAGGAGCTCGGCCAACTGGTCGAGCATCTCGTCCGCGGCGGCCGGATCGTCGTACATCGTGGCCGAGATGGTGTTCAACGCATTGAACAGGAAGTGCGGCTGGAGCTGCAGGCGCAGATTCCGGAGCTGGGCGCGGGCGAGGCTCCCTTCGAGCTGGGCGGCTCGCAGCTCCCGCTCCCGCGCTTTGGCCAGGGCCGCGTAGCCATGGAGGCCGATCACCAGGACTGTAAACCAGATCGCCTGGAGAGGGAGCTCCATCAGGTAGCGCAGCGGCATCGTCCCGTAGTCGTAGCGCTCCAGGCCCGCCCAGGGGTAGAGGAGGCTCCGCAGCCCCCACATCAGGGTGGTGGAGAAGGCTCCGCAGACGAGGAGCGCGAGAAGATAGCCCGGCAGCCGGCGCGGCCAGGCGGTCCGCGTCAGGGGCAACCGGCCCACCAGCCAGCGGACGGGGAAGAACACGAGCCCTCCGGCGAGGGCTCCGGTCAGCTCGTTGATGAACGGCGCGAGCGGGGGGTCCGAGTCCCCGCTGACCACGACCTCCAGGTAGCGGTAGACGAA
>DATHUD010000541.1:0-3429 GCA_035462575.1 Thermoanaerobaculia bacterium
TGTTTATATTTATAATTTATGTGCGTTATTCGATGAGTTTCCGAGAAAATTTTATCACCTTCCTGTTCCTGTTCCGGTTAAGTTCGAGTTTGAGCGGCGCGTCGAGACGAGTAGGGCATCCGGAGGTGTTGATGCGATTAAATGCACAGGGGGAAGATTTAATTTCGTAAAGCTGTAAGGTTTTTTGAAAATTCAAGGATTAGAGGTGGCATATGGAATTGAGAGATCTGGATGATCATCGAGTGGGGGAGCAATCTGCTCGGGAGATCGCATTTCGTTTCTTGCCATTATTTTTTAAGAATGATGCCTCAGGAGATGTTAGTGCAAAAGATTTCCGGCTTGGATCAATCAACAATCTTCCGGGATTCACCGCGGAAGATATTTTTCGTTCTGACTCCCTAAGTATCTACGATTTGAAGCGGCGTTTGTTGTTTCGAGATTTGCATGCCACGTTGTACGATGGGACAATTTTGACAGTTCGTGTAGCTGCGACAACTGTTCTGGGGTCTCCTGTTCCTAGTATCTTCGTTCAGGAGAAAAATGGAGTTGTAGCACAAGATTACGGGGCTCTTCTGAAGGCGATTAGGAAGGATAATGTTGTATTGAAGTTCGAGACTGATGGCCTCACGTTGTATGCCCCTTTTAGGCTTGGTGTCTTGGGCGCGAGAAGCGAAGATCGGGTTGTTATCGATCTGGATACTAAGATTGTTCACTCCGTTCCCCCTTTGGGAGAGTATTCTCCTCTCGACGTTCCTAAGGGAGATCGAAGTGCGGCATGGCAGTCAAAGTTAGAATTTGTTGACCAAATCTGGCAAGAAGCCGGAGGGGATTTTTTGAGGGCATTCCAGATCGCTAATTCGACATGTATATGTAAGCAGCTTTCGGGCATAATGCATGCGAAGCAAGATAATGATGATTTTTGTGTGCCTGCGGTTACGAAAATGGCGTTGGGCTATCATGGTATAGCAAGGGAACAGCCTGAGATAGCTACCGTCATGGGCACGGTAATAGACTCAAGCATCGGCTCCGGCGGAACACTTTTAAGTAACGAGGTGGCGGGATACGGGTTCCTGAGCGGGAATGCATTGCGTGCAGACGCGGATTTGGCTCCAACGTTTCAGAAGGCGAGAAGCATAATAGGCGAAAACGGGACAATAGGATACCCGCTTAAGGCTGGCCGTGCACGTCATGCGGTTCTTATAACTGGCTGGAGAACCTGGATAAACGTCGCGTGGCAACAGTTATTTGTCTATGATCCGATCAAGGCAGGGAAGAAGGGCTGGGAGGACTGCGAGTGCCTTGAAATCGAGAATTATGTCTATGTTATGCCAACGTGATTGGGGCGATTCCCTCGACGTTCGATGTCCCGGATCGTCGAGGTGATCGGCGCCACCGTGACCTCACTGAGATAGTCGAGGATGGAGTCTCGGGTGAGGATGAGGACGGGGCGGCTTCTTGTCGGGACTGGCAAACCGATACCAGCAGATCTCGCCTCTCTGCATCAGTCGCCCCAGACCTGCTCATCCTCCCAGTCGCTGAACTCCCCTGGTTGGACGGGCTTCTTCTCGTAGTCGGCCTTGTGCTGGCGCTCCAACTCCCGCTCGCGAAGACGTCCGAGAGCCTCGTGGAGAGCATCCCGGGTGAAGGCGGAGCGGGTGGTACCGAGGGCTTGGGCGGCACGATCGACCTCCTGCACCAGAGACTCGTCCAGTGCCACCCGGACCGTCTTCATGACCGCCTTCACTCCCTCCGGGCGAGCTCATCCAGCAGCCGAAGCCCCTCTTTCCGCGATCCGCGGGCCGCTCGGGCTCGGAAGCGGGTTTTGGCATTGAACTCGGCGAGGGCGACGGTCGCCATCTCTTCGAGCAGCTTGTTCATGCTGAGTTGGTGCCGGGCCGCGAGCTGGCGCAGGCGCTTGTGTTTCTCGTCCGGGAGACGAAGGGTCGAGGTTGCCATCACAGAATCTCCTTCCAGGGCTGATCCGAGAAGACCGGGCTAAGTATAAAGATCCTCCAGGCTGTGCCAGCGGACTCCGTTCCCTCCAGCGCCCTCCGGCCCGCCCTGCCGCGTGAAGATCCGCCGCCCGATCGTCGCGCCCCGGCGGTTGGGGTACTCCCGGACCTTCCTCTCCAGCTCCTCTTCGACGGCCCGGGCGGAGCGGACGGAGCCCCATTTGCACTCTCCGAGGTCGGTCCAGCCGTCGTCCCGCAGGCCGACGACGTCGATCTGGGTAGTCTTGGACCAGTAGGCTCCGATCTCGAAGGGGGCGGTGACGCCTTCCTTTTGATAGAGCCAGGGGAGGGCCTCGCGGCAGAGGCGCTCGAAGCATTGGCCGAACCAGGCGTCCAGGTGGGGGCGGATGAGGTCGCGGAGGGCTCGGGTGGGGCCCATGTGGCGGATCGAGCTGGTGTTCGGGAAGACGAAGCGGAACCAGAAGCGCAGCAGCGGGTCGGCCAGGTCGTAGCGGACGGCGCGGGCGGAGGGCGGCTCTCCGGTCAAGGGGTAGCGCCGTTCGACGTAGCCGAGCTCCATGAGCTGCTGGAGATAGTAGGAGAGGTTCCGGGGTTCCGGCCCCGCCTGCCGGGCGATCTCCTGGATCGTCCCGTAGCCGGCGGCCAAGGCGGTGAGGATGGCATGGTAGAGGGTGACTTCGCGGAGCTCTTCGCGGAGGAGGAAGTCGGCCTCGCGGTGGAGGGGGGCGTACTCGTCCAGAAGCTCGGCGGCCAGGTTCGACTCGATCGATCGGTCGTTGGAGAAGCGCTCGAGGTAGAGCGGGACTCCGCCGCAGAGGAAATAGGCCTTCGCCTGGTCGATCCGCGAGTAGCGCGGGTGGAAGAGGGCCGCCTCCCGGTAGCCGAAGGGCTTCAGGGGGATCTGCGCCGTCCGCCGGCCGAAGAGGGGGCTCTTGCGGCCCAGGACTTCGCGCTCCATGAAGCCCAGGTAGGAGCCGCAGAGGATGAGGAGGACGTTGCCGGAGCGCTTCCAGACGCGGTCCCACTTCTCCTGGAGGACGGACGGCAGCTCGGGGCTCGCCTCGGCAGTCCACTGAAATTCGTCGAAGGCGAGGACGAGCTTGGCGCCGTTCCGGAGCCGGGAGGTGACGGCGTCAAGCGCGGCGCTCCAGCTCTCCGGGGCGAGCGCCGCGAGGAGCGGCTCTTCGAGGATCCGGGCCGCCTCGGTCAGGAATTCGCGGATCTGCATGGCGGCCGGCGCCTGCTTGCCCAGGAAGTAGATCCCGGGCCGGTCTTTCAAGAAGTGGAGGATGAGCTCGCTCTTGCCGATGCGGCGGCGGCCGTAAATGGGGATGAAGGCGCTGCCCGGCCCCTCGTAGGCCTCGCGGAGGACCCGAAGCTCTTGTTCTCTGCCGATGAAGTCCGCCATGCCCGCCTCGTTTCCTAGTCTAAACTCGTCGAGTCGTGACTCGTCGAG
>DATHUD010000542.1:0-3886 GCA_035462575.1 Thermoanaerobaculia bacterium
CGAGGAGGGGGCGGCGCAGATCTTCCGGCCGGCGATCGGCAACGAGTGGATCGTGGGGGTCGCGGGCGCGCTCCAGTTCGACGTGCTCGCGGACCGCATCCGGACCGAGTACAACATCCCCGTCCACTTCGAGGGGACGAGCCTCTACACGGCCCGCTGGGTGGATACGACCGATCACAAGCTCCTGTAGCGCTTCACCAGCGCCAACCACGGCGCCATGGCCGAGGACCACAACGGCTCCCCGGTGTTCCTGGCGCGGAACGCCTGGCATTTGAAAACGACGGGCGAGGAGTGGCCGGATCTGAAGCTGCTCAAGACGAAGGAGCAGGTGCAGTAGGGGCTCCGGTCGGCTCCGCCGCCCGGACCCTCACCCCAACCCTCTCCCAGCCCCCTCCCTTCCTTCCGGGAGAGGGAGCCCTTGCAAATGCTTCCAGAAGCAGTCTCCCTCCTCTCCCGGCGGGTGGGGAGGGGGCCGGGAGAGGAGGGCCGGGGTGGTGAGGGCCCGGCGGGTGAGGGGATTTCTCCCGGCGCTTCGTTCATCGAGACGGCTGCATATAACAAACTCCCAGGAGATCCCAATGAATCGTCTCAGTAAGCACACCGCCCTTCTGCTCCTCACGGGCGCTCTCGCCCTGCCGGCCGTCTCCACTGCACAGGCTCCCCAGGCTTCCCTCATCGGGGGCACCGAAAACGCTTTCTCCGCCGTCGAACGGCGGGAGATCGTGCCCGGCGTGGCCGAGTACTTCTTCAAGGTCCGCGTGGGAGCGGGCCCGTATGACGAGATCGGCGTTCACCGGGTGGTCAAGGAGACCGCTCCCAACGTTCCGGCCCGCAGCTCGGAGGCCGTTTTCCTTGCCCATGGCGACATCTGGAACTTCCGCTCCGCGTTCCTGACGGCCGCGCAGTCGGACGCGCTCCCTGACAACCAGGCTCTCCCCGTGTTCCTCGCCCAGAACGGCGTGGACGTGTGGGGCATCGACTTCCGCTGGACCTTCGTGCCGGCGACCGAGGCGGACACCTCGTTCATGCAGGGCTGGGGGCTCGAGCAGGACGCGCGGGATCTCGGGGTCGCTCTCGGCGTGGCCCGCGTCACCCGGGCGCTCACCGGCAGCGGCTTCGGCAAGATCGACCTCCTCGGCTGGAGCCGCGGCGGCCAGATCGGCTACGCCTACCTGAACAGCGAGACCCAGCTTCCCCCGGGCCTGCGCCAGGTCAAGGGCTTCATTCCGGTGGACATCTACCTGAAGACGGACGTCCAGGAGCTCAAGAGTCTCGCCTGCTTGCGCCAGCAGGCGACCGAGGGGAGCCTCGCCGGGAACGTGTTCGCGAACAACATCGGCATCACGATCGCCGCCATCGGCAACGGGGCCATCGCGGGCCCGGGCCGCACGATGGGCCTCGTGGTCGGGGCGGCGACGTTCGCCCTGCTCGGCGGCGCGGAGCCCGCGCCGGTCTACCACTTCACCGGCGGCACCTTCGACGCCTCGGGAACGCCCACCGGCCTTCTCTACTCGAACGAGCGGGCCCTCTTCGACTTCGAGGCGGCCGCCTCGCCCTTCCAGCCCAACCAGGAGCTGGCGGACGCGGACGCGGCGACCTGCGAGGTGACCGACGTGCCGTTCGACGACCACCTCGCGGAGATCACCGTCCCGGTCTTCTACGTGGGCGCGGGCGGCGGCTTCGGCGAATTCGGCATCTACACCACGAGCCTCCTGGGCAGCACGGACGTCCAGACCCTCGTGATCAACAAGGTCCCGGCCGAGCAGCGGCTCGTCGACTACGGCCACGCCGACCTGTTCCTGGCCAACGACGCCCAGGCGCTCGTCTGGCAGCCGATCCTCGACTGGATCCAGGCGCACTGAGCCAAACGGCTCGCGGCACCGAGGCGGGGGGCTGCGGCCTCCCCGCTTTTTGTTTTGGCGTTCCCCCGCGTGGGACCGTCCCCCCGCCCGGCCCTCACCCCCGGCCCCTCTCCCACCACCCCATTCCCCCTCCCTGGGAGAGGGGAGAAAGACCTTCTCCTCTCAGCTCCCTCCTCTCCCAGGGAGGGGGGCGGCGTGGTGGGAGAGGAGGGTTGGGGAGGTGAGGGCCGGGGCGGTGGGGGGAACACACACCCGCCCCGCCACGTTCTAGGGTCCAGGACCGGTGTCCTCGCCCGGCATTCTCCGGTATGGTAGGGAGTGGAGGGATTTCGGGGGGACCTTCCCCCTTCGACACGCATGAATCCATTCGATTTCGACAGGGACCGCGACGAGGAATTCGCGGTCGAGGAGCGGAAGAAGACCCGGCGCCCGCGCAAGTGGAAGGTGCTTCTCCACAACGACGACTTCACCACCATGGAGTACGTTGTGGACGTCCTGATCCGGCACTTCTACAAGCCTCCCGCCGAGGCGACCCACATCATGCTCCAGGTCCATCAGAGGGGCGTGGGCGTGGCGGGGATCTACTCCCGGGAGGTGGCCGAGACCAAGGTCGCCGAGGTGACCGACGAGGCGCGGGCCAACGGCATGCCGCTCAAGCTCACGACGGAGCCCGAAGAGGCTGAGGACGAACAATGAAGATTTCACAGGATCTGCAAATCTCGCTGACCGTGGCCGTGTCCGAGGCCGGACGGCTGGGTCATGAATACGCGGGGCTGGAGCACCTTCTCTACGCCCTGACGTTCGACGAGGAGACCGGCAGGGTGCTCGAGCACTCCGGCGTCAACCTCCGCAAAGTGCGCGAGGAGCTCTCCGAATACCTGGAAGAAGAGGTGGAGGGCTACGAGGACGACGGCCGGGAGCCGCGCCTGACCCTGGGCGTCCAGCGCGTCCTCGGCATGGCCGCGGCCCGCGTGGAGAGCAGCGGCAAGGAGGAGATCCGGGGCTCGGACGTCCTGGTCGCCCTGTTCGACGAGCCCGACTCCTACGCCATCGACGTGCTCGAGGCCCAGGGAGTCGACCGCCTGGACGTGGTGAGCTACTTAGCCCACGGCGTCTCCCGGCGGGAGCAGCCCCCCTATTTCGAGGACGGCCAGCCGGCCGGCGAGGGGGACGAGGACGACGAGGACGAGATGCCCGGCCGCGACCGGTCCGGAGCTCCGGCGGACGCGTTGAAGGCGTTCACCCAGGACCTGATCCTCCTCGCCCAGCGCGGCGGCATCGACCCGCTGATCGGCCGCGAGAAGGAGATCCAGCGGACGCTCCACATCCTCCAGCGGCGGCGCAAGAACAACCCGATCTATGTGGGCGACCCGGGCGTGGGCAAGACCGCGCTCGTCGAGGGCCTCGCCTACCGGATCTCCAGGGGCGAGGTGCCCGAGCCGTTCAAGAACACCCGCGTCTACCGGCTGGATCTGGGCGCCCTGGTCGCCGGCACGCGCTACCGGGGCGACTTCGAGAACCGCCTGAAAGCGGTCCTCCACGCCTTGGCCGCCCAGGAGAAGCCGATCCTCTTCGTGGACGAGATCCACACCATCGTGGGCGCGGGGAGCGCCGGCCGCGGCACCATGGACGCCTCGAACCTCCTGAAGCCCGCGCTCCAGGACGGAACGCTGCGCTGCATCGGCGCCACCACCTGGGAGGAGTTCCGCCAGACCTTCCAGCGCGACCAGGCGCTGGCCCGCCGCTTCCAGAAGGTCGAGGTCAACGAGCCCTCGGAAGACGAGACCGTCAAGATCTTCGAGGGGCTCAAGGAGCGCTACGAGAAGCACCACGGCGTGCGCTACACCCAGCCGTCCATCCGCGGCGCGGTCGACATGTCCGCCCGCTACCTGCGCGACCGCAAGCTGCCGGACAAGGCCATCGACCTCCTGGACGAGGCCGGCGCGGCCGTGGCCCTCCGGGGCGGCAAGCGGGTGACGGTCCCCGACGTGGAGGAGGTCCTCGCCACCATGGCCCAGATCCCG
>DATHUD010000543.1:0-11541 GCA_035462575.1 Thermoanaerobaculia bacterium
GCGTAGTGGGCCGCGTGGCCCGAGAAGTGGTCTTGGAAGGTCATGGGGTCTCCACCTGGTGCCCGGCATCCCGCAGGGCACGGATCGCGCGGTCAAGGCTCTCATCCCGCACCAGGACGTAGTCCGTATCGTACGTCGACACCGCGAAGAGGCTCACCCCCGCTTCGGCGAGGGGCGTGGCGAGCGAGGCGAGGATGCCGGTCAGGCTGAAGTCGAGGGGACCTTTTACTTCGAGGCAGCGCCAGCCGCGCTCGGCTTTCCAGCCGTCCCGGACCGCGTCCTCGGCCAGGACGAGCGACAGCTCGCCGCGTGTGCGGGTGACAGACCAGAGGCTCCCTCCCGTTTCCGTGGGCAGGGGAGCGTCCGGGGGCAGGCGGCAGACGGCGAGGCGGTCCGGCAGCAGGGCGAGGGTCAGATTCTTCATGGATGGACCTCTCCGACCCGGGCGACCCGCGAGCGGAAGCGGATGGCGATCCGGAGGAGGAAGAGGGCCGCCACGACGGCGAGGCCGATGGTGAGCCCCCACCAGAGGCCGCGGGGGCCCTGGCCGGCCGCAAAGGCGAAGTACCAGCCCGCGGGCAGGCCGATCACCCAGAAGCCGACGAGGGCGATGCCGGCGGGGAAGGCGGTGTCCGCCGTGCCGCGCAGGACCCCGGCGCCGACGACCTGGAGGCCGTCGAAGACCTGGAACACGGCGGCGATCGGCAGGAGCAGGGCCGCCATGGCGAGCACCGCGGAGTCGGACGTGTAGAGGCGGGCCAGGGGCTCGGGAAACGCGCCGAAGAGGGCGGCGAAGAGGAGCATGACGCCGCCTCCGAGCACGAGGCAGACGGCGGCGGCCCGGCGGGCGCCCGGCAGGTCTCCCCGGCCAATGGCGTTGCCCACGCGGGTGGCGGCGGCTCCGGAGATCCCCAGAGGCACCATGAAGGAGAGGCTCGCCAGGTTGATCGCGATCTGATGGCCGCCGAGCTCGGCGATCCCCATGCGGCCCATGAGCAGGGCGACGGTGCCGAAGACCAACAGCTCGACCGAGTTGTGGAGGCCGATCGGCACGCCGATCCGCAGCATGAGGACATAGCCGCGAAACGCCAGGGCGGCGGCGTCGAAGCCGCGCCAGTAGCGGGCGAGCGTCCGGCGGGAGGCTGCGAGCATGTAGAAGACCATCACCCAGCGGCAGATCGAGGTGGAGTACGCCGAGCCGGGCACGCCCAGGGCCGGGAAGCCGAGCTTCCCGAAGATCAGGGCGTAATTGACGAGGACGTTGGCGACGTTGCCGAGGAGGATCGCCTCCACGGCGGGGCGCACCACGCTCATCGCCTGGAGCGTCTGGCGCAGGACGATGAAGAGGAGATAGGCCGGGATCCCCCAGATGATGGCCCGGGCGTAGGCCGCCGCGCCGTCGATCACCGCCGGGGGCTGTTCGAGGAGGCGCAAGAGCCATCCCACGTCCCACAGGGCGAGGGAGAAGGGGAGGGTGAGGACCAACGCCATGACGGCGCCCCGCTGGACGTGGTCTCCGATGGCCCGGTCGTCGCCCGCGCCGTACGCCTGGGCCACCAGGGCGTCGAGAGCGGTGAGAATGCCGTAGCCCAGGATGAGCAGGCAGACGCTGGCGATATTCCCCAGCGCCCCGGCCGCCAGCGCCTCGGCGGAGACGCGGCCGAGCATCATGGTGTCGACCACGCCCATGAGCATGATGCCGAGCTGCACGACGGCCACCGGGGTGGCCAGGCGGACGGCCTCGGAGATCTCTTGGCGAAGGGCGTGGGATCGGATCATGGGGTTGGAGGCGGCCGGGTCCTGTCCGGCCGCGAGCCGTAAAGGCTACTATAGGAACGATGTCACCCCGTTCAGAGCCCTCACCCCCCGCCCCGTCTTCCTCTCCCGGCCTCACAATCTCCAAGTCCCAGGCCGGCCAGACCCTCTCCGCCCTGGTGCGCGAGATCCTCCCCGGCACCTCCTGGAGCAAGGCGAAGCAGCTTTGCGAAAGCGGCCGGGTGCTGGTGGACGGCGTCGTGTACACCGATCCGGCGCGGCGGATGACGGTGGGGGAGCGGATGGAGGTCCGGCTCGGAGGTCCGGCGCCGCGGCAGGAGGCCTTGACGGACCTGGTCGTCCATCTGGACGCGGACGTGGCGGTGGTCCGCAAACCGCCCGGAATCCTGACCGTCCCCTTCGAGCGGGACGACAGGGACACCCTGATCGCCCTCGCTCGCGTCGCGGCCCGCCGGATCGAGGCGGGGAAAGGCGGGCCGACCCTCCGGGCGGTCCAGCGGCTGGACAAGGAGACGTCGGGGCTCGTGGTCTTCGCCCGGAGCGTCACCGCGCAGCGCGATCTCCAGGAGCAGCTCGCGGAGCACACGGTCCTGCGCCGCTATCAGGCCCTTGTCCATGGCGCGGCGCGGGACAAGGTTTACGAGACCCTGCTCATGGCGGACCGCGGGGACGGCCTGCGCGGCTCGTGGGGCGTGTTCCGCGCCGCGAAGGGCAAGCCTCCGGAGACGGCCCGGGAGGCCGTGACCCGCGTGACCGTGCTCGAGCGGCTCGCCGGGGCGACCCTTGTGAGCTGCGAGCTCGAGACCGGGCGCCAGCACCAGATCCGCATCCACCTCTCGGAGGCCGGGCATCCGCTGCTGGGGGAGACGGTCTACATCCGGAACTATCGCGGCCCCCTTCTCCCCGCCCCCCGCCCCATGCTCCAAGCCGCCACCTTGGGGTTCGTCCACCCCCGGACCGGGAAATCCCTCCGCTTCGAGGACCCGCCGCCTCCCGACTTCGCGGCCGTTCTGGAACGGCTGCGCAAAGAAAAAGAAAAGGCCTGAAACAAAATTACGAGCTTATTCGTAGGTATCGGCACCGGAAGGAGGGGAATCTGTGAAATCCCTGGCCCAGGACCTGCGATACGCCGTGCGGCTGCTGCTCAAGAGCCCCGGTTTCACCTTGCTCGCCGCGATCACCCTGGCTTTGGGGATCGGGGCCAACGCGGCGATCTTCAGCGTCGTCAACAGCGTGCTGCTGCGGCCTCTGCCCTATCAGGCCCCGGACCGGTTGATGATCGTCTACAGCCAGTTCCCCACCCTGAATTTCGACCGGTTCTGGGTGGACCCCATGGAGTATTGGGAGTACAGCCAGAAGAACCGGAGCTTCGAGAAGCTGGGCGCGTACGTGACCGGAGCGGTCAACGTCTCGGGGGGAGAAGAGCCGGTGCGGGCGGACGCAGCCCTGGCTTCGGCGGGGCTGTTCGAGGCCCTGGGCGTGGACGCGCAGCTCGGCCGCTACTACTCGGAGGCAGAGGATCTGCCCAGCGCGGAGCAGGTGACGGTGCTCTCGGACGGCCTCTGGCGGCGGGCGTTCGGCGCCGACCGGGGCATCCTCGGGAGGCGGATCAAGGTCGACGGCGCGGACCGGACGGTGATCGGCGTCATGCCGCCGGGCTTCGCTCTCGGCAACGAGCGGATCGACGTCTGGATCCCCCTGGCCCTCGATCCGGCCAGCCCCGGGTTCCGCGGCAATCACTATCTTTATCTCGTGGGCCGCTTGAAGCCCGACGTCTCCCTCGCCCAGGCGCGGTCGGAGCTCACCGGGCTCGTTGCCCGCTGGGAGCTGGAGATTCCCGACAACCACACGCCGGAGCCCGAGGGGCATCCGCTGATCATCCAGCCGTTCCTCGAAGACCTGGTGGGGGACGTCCGGCCGAAGATCCAGCTCCTGATGGGCGCGGTCGGGCTCGTGCTCCTGATCGCCTGCGCGAACGTGGCCAACCTCCTCCTCGCCCGCGCCGAGGCGCGGCAGAAGGAGATCGCGGTGCGCACGGCCCTGGGCGCGGACCGGGGCCGGCTCGTGCGCCAGTTCCTGACCGAGAGCGTCGTCCTCTCTCTTTTCGGCGGCGTCCTGGGGCTCGTGCTGGCGTACTGGGGCGTGCGGGCCATCGTGGTGGCGAACCTCGAAAGCATCCCCCGGGTGGACGAGATCGGCCTGGACGGCCGGGCGCTCCTCTTCACCCTCGGGATCTCGCTCCTGACCGGCCTCCTCTTCGGCCTCGCTCCGGCTCTCCACGCCCGCACGGGGGCCTTCTTCGCCTCGCTCAAGGAGGGGGGACAGCGGACTACGGCGAGCGGGGGCCGGGTGCTTTTGCGGCGGGCCCTCGTGGTCACCGAGGTGGCGCTCGCCGCCATGCTCGTGATCGGCGGCGGGCTCCTGATCCGCAGCTTCTGGCTCCTGACGCAGGTCGACCCCGGGTTCGAGCCCAGGGGCCTGCTCTCGCTCCAGATCGCGCTTCCCGACGCGACCTATCCCGACGACAACCAGGTGAACGCCTTCTACGCCCGGCTGGTGGATCGCCTGAAGCAGCTTCCCGGAGTGGAGAACGCCGCGGCCGTGAGCGGTCTGCCGCCCAACCGGCAGGTCAACGCCAACGACACCACCTTCGAAGGGGTGCCCGATCCTCCCAACGGCCCGATCCAGAACGTGGATTACTGGCAGTTCGTCACCCGCGACTACCTCCGGACCATGGGCATCCCCGTGCTCCAGGGCCGGGAGTTCAGCGCGTCGGACGCGAAGGGGACTCCCGGGGTCGTCCTGGTCAACCAGACCCTGGCCAACCTCTTCTGGCCCGGCCAGAGCCCGCTCGGCAAGCGGGTGAAGACGCCGGGCGGGCCGGACGCCGAGACGCCCTGGCTCACGGTCGTGGGCGTGGTGAAGGACGTCAAGCAGGGCGGCCTCGACAAGAAGACCGGCACGGAGCTGTATTTTCTGACGGACCAGTCGATCGAGGCCGTGGGCGGCGCGGCCGACACGATGTACCTGATGCTCCGCACGGAGGGCGATCCCCTGCGGCTCGTCGACTCCGTGCGGCAGGAGATCCGGCGCCTCGATCCCGCGCTGCCGCTCGCGGACATCCGGCCGATGACCGACGTGATCTTCGCCTCGGTCGCCCAGCCGCGTTTCGTGGCCTTCATGGTGCTGGTCTTCGCCATCGTGGCGTTGGCCCTCGCCGCGATCGGCACCTACGGCGTGCTCGCCTACATGGTCGAGCAGCGCACGCAGGAGATCGGCGTCCGCATGGCGCTCGGAGCCCAGGCCCGGCAGGTGCTGGGGATGATCCTCGCCCAGGGGGCCTGGCTCGTGGGGCTCGGGCTCGTCCTCGGCGTGGCCGGTTCGCTCGCTCTCCGCAAGGTGCTCGCGAGCGTGCTCTTCGGCGTGACGCCCACGGATCCGGTGATTCTGGGCACGGTCGTCCTGGTGCTCTCGGCCGTGGCGTTCGCCGCCTGCTACCTGCCCGCCCGGCGGGCCACCCGGGTCAGTCCTTTGGTGGCGTTGCGGAACGAGTGAGGGGATCGTCTTCTCGGAGAGCGCCTCCCAATGTAGAGACGCCCCGTGGGGCGTCTCCGGATCGGGAAAGACGACCCGAAAGGATTCGGCCAGTTCCTCGACCCTCTTCGCCGTCTCGCCCGGGACCGCCGGATCGGCTGGAGTCTGATCCCTTGCGGCCCACGGCCCGAAACGCTCAAGGAGTTCATGATCGGGCTCCGGACCCATCCTGAATCCTTCAACGTTCTGCTGGTCGATTCGGAACGCGAGGTTTCCCTGTCCCGTTTGAAGCACCTGCAGAAGTGGGACAGCTTCTCGCCTCCAGGGGTTCCGGAGGACCGTTGTCACTTCATGGTCCAGACCGTGGAAGCCTGGCTGGTCGCCGACCCGGAAACGCTCGCAGAGTTCTACGGACAGGGCTTTCTCCGGAATGCGCTCCCTTCTCAGCCCGATGTCGAAGCCATTCCCAAGGATCAACTCCTGTCCGCTTTCGACCGTGCGACGCGCCCGACCCGCAAAGGGAAATACAAAAAGATCGAGCACTGCGCGGAGCTCCTCCAGCGGCTCGATCCGTCCCGCGTCCGCTCGCGGGCACGTCACTGCGATCTGCTATTCACGACGTTGGAAGCGAAGATCACGGCCGGGTAAGGTGAGGGTGCTCGCCCGGTTCTTCCTGCTGCCGCCGCGGACAGCTCGCGGCTCCTCCGCCAGCTCGCGGCAAGGGCTCTCGAACGGCTCGGACCGAAGTAGATTTGCTGGGAGCGCCGGCATCCTGCCGGCTTCTTACTTCGCTCCCAGCAGACCCTCCAAGCTTTCCTACCAGCCCGCCAGGCGGCAGTTGGGGGCGAAGAGGTAGTCGTCCGAAGCCGAGTTGAACTCGTCCTGGCACGACGAGCAGCAAGCGTGATGCTGCTCGCAGCGGTCGTGCTCGCCGCAGTCAACGGTCCAGGCGCTGGTGCCCAGAATGGCGTTGCAGCCGGCGCCGCAGCGGGAGCGGCAGTTCGAGGCGTTGGGGCCGGTGGCGAGCCTTTCGGTGATCAGGCCGTGGCCGCTGCCGTCGTGGGCGAGGTTGGCCGAGGTGATCCCGCACAGGTTGGTCCAGCTCTTCTCGGGCGGCGCCGTGATCCGCTCCATCCGCACCTCGCGCAGCGGGTGGTCTCCCCAGAGACGCGTGGCGCGCTTCAAGAGGTCCGCCTCCGGTGAATCGCCGAGCCTGCGGTCCAGGGTGAGGGACAGGGCGCGGAACACGGCACGGTCGGCGGGGGTGATCCGCGCGCCTTTAGGAACGATCACCTCGGCCGTCTGCGCGGCCCGGTCCACGAGAAGGACCAGAGAGCCGCGGTTGCCCGGCAGGACGTGCTCCACGCGCACCCGGCCGTCCGCCTCGACCTCGCTGCGGAGCTCCATCCGTCCGCGGGCGGATTCGAAAGCTCCCTCCACGCCGAAGGCGCTTTTTTCGAGGCGGATCTCCCGGGGCTCCTCCTGCGCCTGGAGCATGGGGGAGACGATCGCGGCCAGGGCTACGGCGAGGCTCAGACAGAGACGTTTCGACATCACCAGCTTCCTCCTTCAGGAACGAGAAAAGGATTTCCCTCTGATAGAAGGGGTGCCGCGAGGCGGGCTGCGCGAGCCGGAAAAAACGAAAGGGGCGCGGCCTTGAGAGCCGCGCCCCGGGAAGGTGGAGGAGGAAAGCCGGACCGCGCTTTACCAGCGGATCACGGGCCGACGATCTTGATGTCCTCGGAGAGCTCCTTCTCCTCGGCGTCCTCGCCCTCGCCGGCCGAGTAGCGGACCTTCACCACGTGGGTCTCGCCGGTGTCGGGGTCGTCCAAGGTGGCGTAGGCCGCTCTCTTCGAGAAGCGGGCCACGATCTGCTTGCCCACGCGGCGCACATTGAGCGGCTTCAGAGGCTCGGCTTCCGCGTCGTCGCCCACGAGCCGGATGGAGTCGAGGTCGATGTCCGCGAGGCCGTCGCCGCGGAGGAACACGTGGACCTGGCCCGAGGTGCGCGCCCAGTTCGTGTTCCAGTCGTCCGGCTGGATGTTGAGGCTGACCTCGTCCTCCTCGCCCTCGCCGTCGTCGTCATCGTCGTCAGGCTTGCCGACGACCCGGATCTGGTCGGTGAGCTCCTTTTCTTCGGCGTCCTCGCCCTCACCGACCGTGAAACTGAGGACCAGAGTGACCTTGTCGCCCGCCTCGGCGTCGTCGCCGAGCAGCTCGATCGCTTCGGACTTGGAGAAAGTGGCGACGACCTGCTTGCCCGCGTAGCGCACCGATTTTGGCTCGATCGCGTCACCCTCCGCATCCCCCTCGGCCTCGACCGTCAGCTCGACCGAATCGAGGTCGATCTCGTCCGCATCCGCACCGCGAACGAACGCCTGCACGTTCCCTTCCGCGTGCTCCCAGTTGAGGTTCCAGGTCGCGGGCTTGATCTCGAAGGTCAGCTCGCCGCGGCCGCCCCCGTTGTTTCCACCGTTGTTCCCGTTCCCGTTCCCCCCGTTGCCATTGCCGTTCCCGTTGCCCGGCTTGGGGGGCTTGTCGGGCTTGGGCGGCTTGGTCCCGCCGTTGCCGTTGCCGCCGCGGGCCGGCAGCGTGACCACCGCGGGATCGGTGGCCTGGACCAGGGACCCGGACGGGTCCGCGGCGCGAGTCTTCGCCTGCGCCACCCCGACGGACCCGAAGACGAAGACCAGGAGGAAGGAGAATGCCAGCAAGAAAACGTACGGCTTACGCAAAGAAGGACTGGAGCTCATATCGGTCTCCTCAAGAAAGAAGGAACAGCCGTTTATGCAAGTATAGCTATTTCTCGTAAGAGTGCAAGGCCCCCGAGCGAGGGTAGGGGTCCCACGAGGGTCTCCCGTAGTCCTTCCCGTACAATCCCGCCCCATGGAGCTCATCTCGACCCACATCGGCGCGGACTTCGACGGCTTTGCCGCCATGCTCCTGGTCCAGCGGCTCCACCCCGGCGCCCGCCTCTTCTTTCCGGGCTCCCGGGAGGAGTCGCTGCGCCGCATGATCGAGGCCCGCCAGATGGATCTTCCGGAGCTTCGTCACCGGGAGATCGACCCCAAGGCCATCACCCGCCTCATCCTCTGTGACACCCGCCAGCGGGAGCGCATCGGCGTGCTGGCCGAGTGGCTGGAGGAGAACCCCGGCATCGAGGTCTGGGCCTACGACCATCACCCTGCGACCGAGTCCGACCTCCCGGCGACGGGAGGGATCGTGGACCCCGAGGCGGGCTCCACGTCCACTCTGCTCGTCGAAGAGCTGCGGCGCCGCGGCGTCTCCTGCTCGGCCGAAGAGGCCACCCTGCTCCTCCTCGGGATCTATGAAGACACCGGCTCACTGACCTATGCAACCACCGGACCCCGGGACCTCGAGGCCGCCGCCTGGCTCCTCGGCCAGGGCGGAGACTTGGGGGTAGTCCGCCGCTTTGTCCTCCGCTCGCTCGATCCGGAGCGCATCGAGGTGCTCCATCAGATGCTCCAGCACCTGGAGATCCACCGCATCCACGGCCACCGGGTGGGGATCGTGGAGGTGGAGCTGGGGGAGTACCTCGAAGAGCTGGCCCCTCTCGTCTCCCGCTGCCTGGAGATCTTCGAGCTGCCCCTGCTCTTCGCCCTCTTCGGGGAGGGGGACCGGGTGACGCTCATCGCCCGCGGGGACTTGGCGGGCTTCGACCTGGGCGAGACCCTGGAGGCGTTCGCCGGGGGAGGCGGGCACGCGACCGCCGCCGCGGCCCGGCTCAAGGGGACGACGCTCCTCGAAACCCGGGAGCGCCTCCTCGCGCACCTCCGCGACGTCCTGCCCCCCGCCGCCCGCGCCAGAGACCTGATGATCGTCCCCTTCTACCTCGTGCCCGCCGGCACTTCCGTGGACGAGGCCAAGGCGAGCCTGAACGCCCGCCGCATCAACGCCGCCCCCGTGGTGGACGACGCCGGCCGGGTGGTGGGCACCCTCTCCCGGCAGCTCCTGGACGCCGCCATCCAGCACCAGTGGGGGAGCCGGCCGGTCGAGGCCGTGATGTCCCGCGAGCTCGAATGGGTCCCGCCGGAGGCGCCCGCCGACGAGGTGGGGCAGCGCATGCTCGCGCGCCACCCGCGCTTCGTCCTCGTGGGAGACCCGGCCGACGGCCGGCCGCTCGGCGTCGTCACCCGCATGCAGCTCCTGCGGCACCTCCACGGCCGGCTCGAAGGGGACGAGCGGATCGACCGCCGGGCCGAGCAGCAGCGCGAGCGCCGGGAGCAGGTCGCGAAGCTCCTGGACCGGCGCCTGCCGGACTTCCTCAAAGCCCGGATCGAGCGGATCGCCGAAGTCTCCCGGGAGCACGGCATCCCCGTCCACCTCGTGGGCGGCTTCGTGCGCGACCTCCTGCTCGAGCGCGAGAACCGGGACCTGGACCTGGTCGTCGAAGGGGACGGCCTCCACTTCGCCCGCCTCCTGGCCCAGGCTCTCGGCGGGCGGGTGCGGGAGCACAAGGCGTTCCTGACCGCCGTGGTGGTCGACCCCGACGACTTCCACATCGACGTCGCGACCGCCCGGACCGAGTTCTACCGGGCCCCCGCCGCCCTGCCCGAGGTGCAGACCTCGGCCTTGCGCCAGGACCTCTTCCGGCGCGACTTCACCATCAACACCCTGGCCATCCGCCTCGGGCCGGAAGAGCCCCCCGAGCTCATCGACTACTTCGGCGGCCGGCGGGATTTGAAGGAGAAGACTCTGCGGGTGCTCCACAGCCTCTCGTTCGTGGACGACCCCACCCGCGTCTTCCGCGCCGTGCGCCTGGAGCTGCGGCTCGGCTTCAAGATCTCGCCCGAAACCCTGCGCCTCGCCGAGGTGGCCCTGGCCGAAGGGGTCTTCGACCAGCTCTCCGGCGCCCGCCTGCGCGACGAGCTCATCCAGATCCTGGACGACCCGGCCCTGGCTCTGCGCGGCATCGAGCGCCTGGCCGAGCTGGAGCTCCTCCCCGTCGTCGACCGGGAGCTCGAGCTTGACCGAGCCGTCCGCGAGCGTCTCCGCGAGTCCCGCGCCGCGCACGACTGGTACCGCCTGGAAGGGATCGCCGATCCGCCTGTAGAAGCCTGGCGCCTTCTCCTGATGGCGCTGGCGGAAGGGCTCGGGAACGGCGGGCTCGAGCGCCTGGCCGGCCGCCTCCTCCTCGCCGGAGACGACCGCCGGATCCTGACCGGCTTCCCCGGCCGCCTGGCAGCCGCCCGCGCCGCTCTGGAGGGGCATCCAAGGCCCCACCAGGTGGCCGAGGCCCTGGAGCCCCTCTCCGGGGAAGAGCTCCTGCTGCTGATGGCCGAGGGGGATGAAGAGGTCCGCGCCTGGGTGCGCCGGGACCTGACGGAATTCCGCGGGCTCGCGCCGCGCCTCCGGGGCTCGGACCTCCTGGCCGCCGGCATCCCGCCCGGACCCCGGGTGGGCGAGGCCCTGCGGGCGGTCCGCCGCGCGCGGCTGGACGGCGCTATCGCGGAAGACGACGAGCTCCGCTATGCTCTAGAGAGATTCACGGAGGTTTCCTGATGCACCCGCTCCCCGGCCGGCTCGCCGCCGTCCTTCTTCTGGCCGCCCTGCCGTCCCCGGCGCAGGATGCGTCCGACCGCGTCGTCGAAGTCGTCCGCTACGAGTGCGCCAACGAGCTGGGCCGCCGCGAGGTCACCCTCTTCGGTAACGGCACCATCCGCCTGCGGGACGGCGAGATCGGCAAGGAAGCAATGGGTCTCTCCGAGCTGGGGCCCAAGGAGCTGGACGGCTTCCTGAACCGTCTGCGCGAGGTGGACCTCACCCACCTCGGCCGCCTGGAGCGCGGCGTCGAGGGGAGCTGGATCGAGCGCTGCGACTTGATCCTCCACCTCCCCGGCGGCGAGCTCCAGGTCTTCCACTTCGGCCGCTACGACTCGTTGCCGCACGACCTCTCCCGCGTCCTCCGTGTCGTCGAAGACCTTTCGACCAAGGTGCGGGACTTGAAGAGAGAGGCCGACAAGCTGCCCGTCGACTACGATCCCCAACCCGGCGACGTGCTCAAGCGCATGGACGGCGAGCTCTTCCGCATCATCACCTTCACCATGGACAAGCGCGGCGTCGAGCTCGAAGGGGTGAACACCCCGCTCACGATGTTCGTGCTGAGAGACCGGATCCGACGTGAGTTCGTGGAGCTGGTGTCCAGGCAGGCGAAAAGGCATTCGTAGGCGGTCTTGCCCTGCGACCTCACCCTCCGGCTCCCTCTCCTAA
>DATHUD010000544.1:0-11182 GCA_035462575.1 Thermoanaerobaculia bacterium
GCTCTCAGTTGCTCTGGAAGGAGAGACATGGGCACCTCCCTGGGTCTGTGGGGACGTTGTGTTGGACGACTCCCTTTGCTGCCTCGCCGCTTGTTCCACAGCCGCACCCAACTCGTGAAAGCCAACGGACCGATGGCACAGCTTACAGAATGACTTGGGTTGGGCCTCGGTTCCGGGTGCTTGCGCTCGCGAGCGCAAGCACCCGGCTGTCTCACTTTTGGTTATATCCTGCACTAAGCATTCCGAGGTAAGCTCCGCCACGCCTGCAGCCCTTTGGGGGCGCGGAGCCTGCCTCTGCTGTATCCAATGATGCTTTGCAAATCCAGCCGTCTTTCCCAGGAGTACCCCGACAGCCATGATTGGACGCGACCTTCCCAATAGCCTCGACTTTGTCATTTCGGCCGGTCAGGAGGTGGAGGGAGAGCCCGCAGGCTCGCTCGCGCCGCTCTCTCACGGCCAGCGCTCTCTCTGGTTCCTCCACCACTTGGCGCCTGTGGGGGGCGCCTACAACATCGCGGCCGCGGCTCGCGTTTGCACTCCGGTCGACGCCGGGGCGCTGGAGCGCGCGTTCCAGGCTCTGGTGGACCGCCACGAATCCCTGCGGACGACCTTTCCGGCCGTGGGCGGCGAGCCTTGCCGGCAGGTCGCCGCGGGTCTGGGCTTCGCGCTGGCGTGCGAGGACGCCGCGGGCTGGAGCGAGGAGCGGCTGCGGTCCCGTCTGGCGGAGGAGGCCTGGCGTCCGTTCGACCTCGGGAGCGGGCCGCTCCTGCGCGTCACGCTGCTGACCGGCGATCCCGCCGGGCCGGTGATCCTCCTCGTCATTCACCACATCGTCGCCGACTTCTGGTCTCTGGCGATCCTGATGCGCGAGCTGCCGGCGCTCTACCGCGAGGCGGCCGGCGGCGAGCCGGCCGAGCTCTCTCCGCCGGGGCTTTCCTACCACGAGCACGTGCGGCTGGAGGAGGCGGCCCTGGCCGGCGAGCGGGGCGAGGGGCTGCTGGATTATTGGAAGGAGACGCTCGCGGGGCTTCCCACCCTGGAGCTGGCGACGGACCGGCCCCGTCCGGCGGTCCAGGCCTATCGCGGAGACATCCACCGGCTGCGGCTGCCGGGCGGGCTCGCGGCGGCGCTCCGCGCCCGCAGCCGCGCGCAGCACGGCACTCTGTTCATGACCCTGACCGCCGCGTTCCAGGCGCTGCTTTCGCGCCACACGGGACAGGAGGACCTGGCGGTGGGCGCGCCGCGTTCCGGCCGGTCGCAGTCGCGGCTCGCGGGCACGGTGGGCTACTTCGTCAACCCGGTGGTGCTGCGCGGAGACCTGTCCGGCGATCCGGCCTTCGGGGAGCTCCTGGAGCGTACCAAGGCGGCGGTGCTCGCGGCTTTTGAGCACGGCGACTACCCGCTGCCGCTTCTGGCCGAGCACCTCCAGCCGGTGCGCGACGCGAGCCGGACGCCTCTGTTCCAGGTCTCGTTCGTGATGCAGAAGGAGACCCGCGGCGTCGAGGGTCTGACCGCGTTTGCGCTGGGCGAGGAGGGGGTGGCGGTCGGGCCGGAGGGCTTCCGGCTGGAGTCTCTCGCTCTCGACCGGCCGCCGGCTCCCTTCGACCTGATGCTCCACGCGGTGGAGCGGCAGGGGGGCTTGAGCTTTGCGTTGCAGTACAACGCCGACCTCTACGACGCCACGACCGCGGAGCGGCTGATGGAGCGCTTCGCGGTGCTGCTCGGGCCGATCGCAGAGAGCCCGGATCTGGCGCTTTCGGCGTTGCCGGTCCTTCCCGAGGCGGAACTCTTGCAGCTCGTGGCCTGGAACGACACGGCCGGCCCGGTTCAGGAATCGAGCCTCTACGAGCTGTTCGAGGCCCGGGCGGAGCGGTCGCAGGACGAAGTGGCGGTGGTGTTCGAGGAAGAGGACGTCACCTACCGCGAGCTCGTGAGCCGGGCTTCGGCGCTCGCCCGGCACCTGGCGGGTCTCGGGGTCGGGCCCGAGGTGGTGGTGGGCGTGGCGGCGGAGCGCTCGGTCGAGATGGTCGTCGGCCTTCTCGGCGTGCTGGGGGCGGGGGGCGCGTACTTGCCGCTGGAACCGAGCCTGCCGCGGCAGCGTTTGGCCATGATCCTGTCGGATGCCCGTCCGTCCGTCCTCCTCGTCCAGCGAAGTCAGGCGGGCGCGCTGCCGCTCGACGACTTCCCCGAGACCCGCCTCGTGTGGCTCGACGACGCAGCCCGATTCCCACCAGCCACAGGTCCGCTCCCCCGTCCTTCTCCGGACAACGCGGCTTATGTGATCTACACCTCGGGCTCGACGGGCCGGCCCAAGGGGGTCGTCAACACGCACCGCGGCATCTTGAACCGCCTGCTGTGGATGCAGGAGACCTTCGGGCTGGACGCGAGCGAAAGGTTTCTGCAGAAGACCCCGTTCGGCTTCGACGTCTCCGTTCCCGAATTCTTCGCTCCCCTGATCCTGGGGGCCCGGCTGGTGGTGGCGAGGCCGGAAGGGCACCGGGACAGCGCCTACCTGGTCCAGCTCGTCCGGCAGCAAGGGATCACGAACCTCCACTTCGTCCCCTCCATGCTGCCCTTTTTCCTGGCCGAGGAGGGAGTGGCGACGTGCCGGTCGTTGCGCCGCGTGCTCGTGAGCGGCGAGGCCGTGCCCTGGGAAGTGGAGCAGCGCTGTCTCGAGGTGCTCCCGGTCCCGCTGGTCAACCTCTACGGGCCGACCGAGGCCGCGGTCGAGGTGACGGCCTGGGTCTGCCAGCCTGCGGCCAGGCCACGGCCCGTGCCGATCGGGCGGCCGATCCGCAACACGCAGATCCGGGTCGTGGGCCGGCTTCTGGAGCCGGTGCCGGTCGGAGGGGTGGGGGAGCTCGCCATCGGCGGCGTGCAGGTGGCCCGCGGCTATCTCGGCCGTCCGGATCTCACGGCGGAGCGCTTCGTCCCCGATCCGTACAGCACTACGCCGGGCGCCCGCCTGTATCGCACGGGCGACCTGTGCCGGCACCTGCGGGGAGGCGAGATCGAGTACCTGGGGCGTCTGGACGACCAGGTCAAGATCCGCGGCTTCCGCATCGAGCCGCGCGAGATCGAGATCGCGCTCGCGGCTCAATCGTGGGTGCGCGAGGCCGCGGTCGTAGTGCGTCAGGACGGAGCTGAAAAGTCGCTCCTCGCCTGCGTGGTGCTGAGCGAGGCCGAGCCTGCGCCCGCGACCGCCGCGGCGTTGCGGGATTTCCTGGCGGCCCGCCTGCCGTCCTACATGGTGCCGGCGTTCGCCTTCGGTGCCGCGCTCGACCGCCTTCCCAACGGCAAGCTCGACCGCCGGTCGCTCTCCCGGTGGACGCCCACGGCGGAGGCCGCGCGCGCGGCCGTTCTGCCGCGCACGCCGCTCGAAGAGCTGCTCGCGGGCCTCTTCGCGGAGGTGCTGGGCGTCGAGCGGATCGGGGTGGAGGACAGCTTCTTCGAGCACGGCGGCCACTCGCTCGCGGTGATGCGTCTGATCGCTCGCGTCCGCGAGGCTTTTGGGGCCGATCTGCCGCTCCATCGCGTGTTCGAGACGCCGACGGTGGCGGCCCTCGCCCGGGCGATCGAGGAGGCAGGCCGGAGCGAGGCTCCGCCGTTGGTCCCGGTGCCGCGCGACGTGCCGCTGCCGCTCTCTTTCGCGCAGCAGAGGCTCTGGTTCCTCCACCAGTTGGAGCCCGGGAGCCCGGTCTACAACATGCCGGCTGCGGTCCACCTCACGGGTTGGCTGAACCACGCCGTGCTCGCCGCTGCCCTGGGCGAGGTGGCACGCCGCCACGAGTCGCTGCGGACCCGTTTCGTGACCGCGCCGGGCGGGCCGGTCCAGATCGTCGATCCCCCCGCGCCGTTCCCCCTGCCGGCGATCGATCTGGCGGGCCTCCCCGCGGAGCCGCGTCTCGGAGAGGCCCGCCGGCTGGCGCGCGAGGAGGCTCTGCGTTCGTTCGATCTCACCCGCGGGCCGCTCTTGCGGGCGAGCCTGATCGGCCTGGCGGAGGAGGAGTCTCTGCTCCTCCTGACCTTGCACCACATCGTGAGCGACGGCTGGTCGCTGCGGCTCCTGGCGCACGAGCTGGGGGAGCACTACGGAGCTTTTTCGCACGGCCGTCCGTCCCCCCTGCCCGCGCTCGAGATCCAGTACGGCGACTACGCGGTCTGGCAGCGGGGCTGGCTCGCGGGCGAGCGGCTGGAGGCCGAGATCGCGCACTGGCGGGCCCGGCTGGCCGGCGCGTCTCCCGTGCTCGACCTGCCTCTCGACCGGCCGCGGCCGGCGGTGATGAGCGACCGCGGAGCAAGCCACGCCCTGGAGCTGCCGCCCGCCCTGTTGCCTGGGCTGCGGGCGCTCGCGCGGCGGCAAGGCGTGACCCTGTTCATGGCCGTCCTGGCCGCTTTCCAGGCGCTGCTCTCCCGCGTGAGCCACGCCGAAGACGTGAGCGTGGGCACGCCGGTGGCCGGCCGGGGTCAGCTCCGGACCGAGGGATTGATCGGGTTTTTCGTCAACACGCTGGTGATGCGGACCGGTCTCTCCGGAGAGCCGTCGTTTGCGGCGCTTCTCGCGCGGGTCAGGGAGGTGGCGCTCTCCGCCTACTCCCACCAGGATCTGCCGTTCGAAAAGCTGGTCGAGGAGCTCCAGCCGCGCCGCGATCTCAGCTACTCGCCGCTCTTCCAGGTTTCGTTCACCCTGGATGGCGAGCCGCCGCCGTCTCTGCGCCTGGGCAATCTGGCGGCGGTCCTCTGGCCCCTCGAGCAGGAGATGGAGAAGTTCGATCTGAGCCTCACCCTGGGGGTCAAAGAGGAGGGGCTCTCCGGAGCGCTCAGCTTCCGCACCGGCCTGTTCGAGGGCTCGACGATCGAGCGGCTGGCGGGGCATTTCACGCGCCTGCTGGCCGGGGCCGTGGAGGAGCCGGGGCTGCGCCTGGGAGAGCTGCCGCTGCTGAGCGAAGCCGAGCGAGGGCAACTGCTCGCCTGGAACGCCGCGGAGGCGGCGGGTCCGGAGACGACGCTGACGGCGCTTTGGGAGGCGCAGGTGGCGCGGGCTCCGGAGGCGCCGGCGGCGAGCTTCGAAGGGGAGACGCTGAGCTACGGCGAGCTCAACCGGCGGGCCAACCGCCTGGCGCGGCATCTGCGCCGGCTGGGCGTGGGGCCGGAGGTCCGGGTGGGGATGCTCTGCGAGCGGTCGCTCGAGATGGTGGCGGGGCTGCTTGCGATCCTCAAGGCGGGCGGCGCCTACGTGCCGCTCGACCCGTCCGCTCCGGCGGAGCGGCTGGCGTTTTTCTGCCGCGACTCCGGCCTCCGGGTGCTGGTCACGGACGGGCGGGAAGAGCTGCCGCCCGCGCAGATCGTCGTGCGGCTCGGCGCGGCAGAGGAGGCGCTGGCGGACGAAGACGACCGGGACCTGGAGACCCTCGCGGGTCCCGACAACCTCTGCTACGTGATCTACACCTCGGGCTCGACCGGGACGCCGAAAGGGGTGCTGGTGCGCCATGGGAGCGTCGCGCGCCTGCTCTCGTCGAGCGAGCGGTGGTTCGGCTTCGGGCCCGGAGACGTGTGGACGCTGTTCCACTCCTATAGCTTCGATTTCTCGGTGTGGGAGCTGTGGGGCGCCTTGGCCTACGGCGGCCGCCTCGTGATGGTGCCCTACTGGGTGAGCCGCTCGCCGGAGGCGTTCTGGCGGTTGCTGGTCGAGGAGAGGGTGACGGTGCTCAACCAGACGCCGTCGGCCTTCCGGCCGTTGATCCAGGCCGATGGCGAGGCCCCGGCCGCGGACCGGGAGCGGCTGGCGCTGCGGCTGGTGATCTTCGGCGGCGAGGCGCTCGATCCCGCGAGCCTTCGGCCGTGGTCCGAGCGCCATGCCTTGGACGCTCCGCGGCTGGTGAACATGTACGGGATCACCGAGACCACGGTGCACGTGAGCTACCGGCCGCTCTCCGCTTCCGATCTCGAGGACTCGCACCGCAGCCCGATCGGCGAGGCCTTGCCCGCTCTCGGCCTGCGCCTGCTCGGCCCGGGGCTGGACCTCGTGCCGGTGGGGGTGCCGGGCGAGATCTGCGTGGGCGGGGCGGGGCTGGCGCGCGGCTATCTGGGGCGGCCGGAGCTGACCGCGGAGCGTTTCGTGCCCGACCCGTTCGGCGAGGAGCCCGGGGCGCGCCTGTACCGCTCGGGCGACCTCGCCCGCTACCGCCCGGACGGGCAGCTCGACTACCTGGGCCGGCGCGACCAGCAGGTCAAGGTGCGGGGATTCCGCATCGAGCCCGGCGAGGTCGAGGCGGTTCTCCTGGCGCATCCCGCGGTGCGCTCGGCCGTGGTCCTGCTGCGGCAGGACCTCTCCGGAGGCGGGGCTCTGGTGGCCTACCTGGAGACGGCGGAGGGCGCGGTTTCGGCCGCAGAGCTCCGAGAGCTCTCGAAGGCCCGCCTGCCCGAGTACATGGTGCCGTCAGCCTACGTATGCGTGGAAGCGCTGCCGCTCACGGGGAACGGCAAGCTGGACCGCCGGGCTCTCGCTGCTCTGCCGCTCGAAGGCACGGAGCGGGAGGGCTCGGGCGTGCCGCGGACGCCCGCCGAGGAGTTGGTGGCCGGGATCTTTGAAGAGGTGCTGGGGGTGGAACGGATCGGGATCGGCGAAGACTTCTTCGCGCTGGGCGGGCACTCTCTGCTGGCCACACAGGTGGCTGCGCGGGTGCGCTCCGTCTTCGGCGTGGAGCTGCCCGTGCGGGCGGTCTTCGAGGCCCCCACCGTCGCGAGCCTGGCCGGCCGGCTCGGGACCCCGGAAGCGGCCCCGTCTCCGATCGCGCGGATCTCGCGCGAGGAGCCGATCCCCCTCTCCTTCGCGCAGCAGCGGCTCTGGTTCCTGGACCGGCTGGAGCCGGGGAGCCCGCTCTACAGCATCCCGGCGGCGGTCGAGCTGACCGGCAGGATGGATCGGGCGGCGCTGGCCGCGGCGCTCTCCGAGGTCGTGCGGCGGCACGAGGCGCTGCGGACGACGTTTTCGGAGGTGGCGGGCGAGCCGGTGCAGGTCGTTGGGGAGCCCGATGTTTTCGCCCTGCCCCTCGTCGATCTCCAGGGAGTGCCCGCGGAGGAGGCGAGCCGTCTGGCCACGGCCGAGGCCCTGCGGCCGTTCGATCTCGCGCACGGCCCGCTGCTGCGGGCGGCGCTGCTGAGCCTGGGGGCCGAGCGGCATGTGCTGCTGGTCGCGATGCACCACATCGTGGGCGACGGCTGGTCCATGGGAGTGCTGGTGCGGGAGGTGGGGGCGCTGTACGCGGCCTTTGTCGCGGGGCACCCAAGCCCGCTGCCGGAGCTCCCGGTCCAGTACGCGGACTTCGCCGCCTGGCAGCGCCGGCACCTGTCGGGCGAGCTTCTGAAAACGGAGCTCGCCTGGTGGCGGGAGCGGCTCGCGGGGATGCCGCCGGCGCTCGATCTGCCCACGGACCACCCGCGGCCGGCGGAGCGCAGCCCGCGGGGAGCGGTCCATGAATTCGAGATCGAGGGAGACGGGCTCGCGGGACTCTCCCGGCGCCAGGGCGCGACGCTCTTCATGGCGCTCCTCGCCGGATTCGCCGGGCTCCTGGCGCGTTTCACGGGCGAGGACGATCTGGTCGCCGGGACTCCGATCGCGGGGCGCACGCGGGTCGAGACCGAGCCTCTGATCGGTGTCTTCGTCAACACCCTGGCGTTGCGCGTCGATCTCTCGGGCGCTCCGAGCTTCGCGGAGATCCTGGGCCGGGTGCGGGAGACGGCGCTCGCCGCCTACGCCCACCAGGAGCTGCCGTTCGAGCGGCTGGTCGAAGAGCTGGCGCCGGAGCGGGACCGGAGCCGCCCGCCGCTGGTGCAGGTGCTCTTCGCCCTGCAGAACGCGCCGGCGGGTCCGCTCTCGCTGCCCGGTCTCGCGCTCGCGGTCTCGCCGATCGAAACGGGGACGGCGAAGCTCGAGCTGGCGTGCACGTTGACCGAAACGGAGCGCGGCCTCGCGGGTACGCTCGAATATAGCCGCGACCTCTTCGACTTGACGACGGCGGAGCGCCTCGCGTCCGGCCTCGCGCGCCTCCTCGAAGCGGCCGTGGCGTCCCCTGGGACGCGTTTGGCCGAGCTGCCGGTCCTCTCGCCCGCCGAGCTCGCCACGCTCGTCTTCGAGTGGAACAACACGGTCACATCCTCTGCGGGAGAGCCGCGGGTCCACGAACTCGTCCTCGCCTGCGCGCGGCGGCAGCCGGAGGCCCTGGCGGTCGCGGCACCGGGAGAGAGGCATTGCTACGGCGAGCTGGCGGCTCGCGCCGGCCGGCTCGCGGGGCTTCTCTCCCGGTTGGGCGTCGGTCCGGAGGTCCGGGTGGCGCTCTGCGCCGGTCCTACGGTCCACCGCGTGGTGGGGAGCCTCGCGGTCCTGCTGGCCGGCGGAGCCTACGTCCCTCTGGACCCCGAAGCTCCGCCCGAGCGTCTGGCCTTCCTGGTCGCCGACTCCGGGGCGGCGGCCGTGCTCACGGAGCGGGCCCTCTCCGGACGGTTCGAGCTCTGCACCGTCCCGCTCGTCGAGCTGGAAACGGAGATCGAGGAGGAGAGCTCCTTCCCGCTGGCTCCGCTGGCTGCGGTCCATCCGGAGAACCTCGCCTACGTCGTCTACACTTCCGGCTCGATCGGCCTTCCCAAGGGGGTTGCGGTCACTCACGCGGGCCTCTCGAACCTGGTGAGCTGGCATTGTGCCGCCTACGGGTTGAGCCCGGAGGACCGGGCGACCCTGATCGCCAATCCGGCCTTCGACGCCTCGGTCTGGGAGCTGTGGCCCTGCCTCGCGGCGGGAGCGAGCATCCACATCCCCGGGGAGGAGACGCGCCTTTCGCCGCAGGAGATCGTGCGCTTCTGGCGCAACGAGGGGATCACCTGGAGCTTCCTCCCCACGCCGCTGGCCGAAGAGGTGATGGCGGAAGGGGCGGCCGCGGACGGGCTCGTCCTCAAGGGCCTGCTGTGCGGCGGCGACCGCCTCCACCACGCTCCGGATTCCAGTCTGCCGTTCGCCCTGATCAACCACTACGGGCCGTCCGAGGTGAGCGTCGTCTCGACCGCCGCGGCCGTTTCCCCGGAGACTCCGGGTGCTCCGCCGATCGGGCGGCCGATCCACAACATCCGGACGTACGGGGTCGATGCCCTGGGAGCGCTGGCGCCTCGCGGCGCGGCCGGCGAGCTGTGGATTGGCGGGGCGAGCCTCGCGCGCGGCTATCTCGGCCGGCCGGACCTCACGGCCGAGCTCTTCGTGCCCGACCCCTGGAGCGGCGCGGCCGGGGAGCGCCTGTACCGGACGGGCGACCGGGTGCGTTACCGGCCGGACGGGAGCCTCGAGTTCCTCGGCCGCATCGACCACCAGATCAAGCTGCGCGGGTTCCGCATCGAGCCCGGCGAGATCGAAGCCGCTCTCTGCGAGCATCCGGCGGTCGCCGAGGCCCTCGTCGAGATCCGGCGCGGGCGGCTGGTGGCCTACATTGCCGGGGACGCGGGCGAGCGCGTGCCCTCCGGCCGGGAGCTGCGCGAGAGGCTGGGAGAGCGCCTGCCGGGCTACATGGTGCCGGCGGCCTTCGTGCCCCTCCGGGCGCTGCCGCTCACCCCGAACGGCAAGCTCGACCGCAAGGCGCTGCCCGACCCGGGGCCGGAGGAAGGAGGTGAAGCCCGGGCGCCGCGGACGCCTGCCGAGGAGCTGCTGGCCGGGATCTTCGCCGAGGTGCTGGGGCTCGAGAAGGTGGGGATCGCGGAGGACTTCTTCGAGCGAGGCGGCCATTCGCTGCTCGCGACCCGGGTGACCTCGCGGGTGCGCTCCGTGTTCGGCGTGGAGCTGCCCGTGCGGGCGGTGTTCGAGACGCCGACCGTCGAGGGGCTGGCCGCCCGGGTCGAAGGCTCGGAGCCGTCCCCGTCGCCCATCGTGCGGATCTCGCGCGAGGAGCCGGTCCTCCTGTCCTTCGCCCAGCAGCGGCTCTGGTTCCTGGATCAGTTGGAGCCGGGGAGCCCGCTCTACAACATCCCGGTGGCGGTCGAGCTGACCGGGAGGCTCGAGGTTCCAGCGCTCGCGGCGGCGCTCTCCGAGGTGACACGGCGGCACGAGGCGCTGCGCACGACGTTTCCGGCGCGGGCGGGCGAGCCGGTGCAGGGGATCGCCGAATCCGCCGGTCTTGTCATCCCCGTCGTCGACCTCCGGGGCGTGCCCGAGGGGGAGGCGAGCCGTCTGGCGGCTGCCGAGGCGCGGAGGCCGTTCGATCTCGCAGAGGGCCCGCTGCTGCGGACGGCGCTGCTTCAGGTGGAGTCCGAGCGGCACGTGCTTCTTCTCACGATGCACCACATCGTGAGCGACGGCTGGTCCCTGGGAGTGCTGGTGCGGGAGCTGGGGGCGTTGTACGCGGCCTTCGTCGCGGGGCACCCGAGCCCGCTGCCGGAGCTGGAAATCCAGTACGCGGATTTCGCGGCCTGGCAACGCGGCCACCTGTCGGGCGAGCGTCTGGAGTCGGAGCTCGCCTGGTGGCGCGAGCGGCTCTCCGGGATGCCGGCTGCGTTGGACCTGCCGACGGACCACCCCCGGCCGGCGGTGCAGAGCGGGCGGGGAGCGGTCCACGAATTCGTGATCGAGGGAGAAGGGCTTGCGGGGCTCTCCCGGCGCCAGGGCGCGACGCTCTTCATGACGCTCTTCGCCGGATTCGCCGGGCTCCTGGCGCGTTTCACAGGCGAGGACGACCTGGTCGTCGGGACACCGATCGCGGGGCGCACGCGGGTCGAAACCGAGCCTCTGATCGGCCTCTTCGTCAACACGCTGGTGCTGCGGGCGGACCTCGTGGGAGATCCCGCGCTCGTGGAGCTTCTGGACCGGGTGCGGGAGACGACGCTCGCGGCCTACGCTCACCAGGAGGTGCCGTTCGAGCGCCTGGTCGAGGATCTGGCGCCGGAGAGGGATCGGAGCCGCCCGCCGCTGGTGCAGGTGCTGTTCGCTCTGCAGAACGCGCCGTCGGGTCCTCTGGAGCTGCCCGGGCTTACACTTTCGGCTTCCGGCGTGGAGACGGGGACGGCGAAATTCGATCTGACGTGCACGTTGACCGAGACGGAGCGCGGCCTCGCGGGAACGCTCGAGTATAGCCGGGACCTGTTCGAGCCCCCGACGATCGAACGGCTGGCGGGGCACTTCACGCGCCTGCTGGCCGCGGCGGCGGCC
>DATHUD010000545.1:0-6151 GCA_035462575.1 Thermoanaerobaculia bacterium
GTCCGCCTTACGTCTTCCGGTGCCGGATTCTCTCCAAACATCGCCGCAAGATCTTCCAGGTCGCAGTGCTCGAACACTCTTTCTCCCTTTTACGGACCTTGTTATCTTCTCACAAGTGGAGGAGAAAGCTCCCTCCTCTCCCGGGGGCAGGACGGAAGGCCGGGAGAGGAGGGCCGGGGAGGTGAGGGTCCGCGTGGGGGCTAGCCGTTCGGATCGACCAGGAAACCCTGGTCCGTGCAGCTCTGGCAGTCCGGAGCCGCCGGAGCGGGGCTGCCATTCGGGTCGATCATGAGCCCCTGCTTGTTCGAGCCCGTCCGGAGGCGGAGGACGAGGGCGATCTGCTTTTCGAGCCCCCCGAGCCATCGTTGGAACGGGCCGGTCTCCCGGGGGCTCTCCTGGGCCTGGAGCGGACCGGCGGCGAGGACGGCGGCAACGGCTCCCGCAGCCAGCAGGCGATGGACGATGCGCTGACGCATGAGGATCTCCCTCCTCCGCGGCACGGGCCGGGCCTCCATGGCCCGGCGGACCGCGGATCGCGGCGATGGTGTCGCCGGAGGGAGCAGTGTGGCAGGGAGCGGCCTGCTTCCGCAGCAGGCGATCCTTCGTGGGAGAACTTGTCCTCTCTCCAGATATCGACTAGCCTTTTCTTGAAGACGAAGTTGAAAGCTGTCAACACACGCCAGGGTGCAGGGGTAAGCCTTTGCGAAGAGCAACCTGTTTTCACAAGCGTTGGGCGATCGTTGCCGCCCTGGGCTGCGCCGTAGCCACTGCCGGCATTGACCGGGCCGCAGGCGATCCGGCGAGTTCCCCTCCGGCTGCTCAGATCCGCGTCACGCTGGCCTCGGCGGCCGGGGAACCTCTCGCTGGAGAGGGGTTTGTCGTCTTCCAGGGGTCCGCGTCCGCGACTCCCATCGTCGTTCCCGTCAAGCTGCCCGGGTCCGCGGCGGCCGAGCTGCCGGCCGGCTCGCATTGGACCCTGATCGCGGATTTCCCCGGCTACTTCGCCGCCGATTCCGTCCTCCAGGTGCCTCGGGAAGCTTTGGCGGCTCCTCTGGAGGTCCCGGTGACGCTCCGGCCGGCCGGCACGCTGACCGGGAAGCTCGCCGTGGAGGGAAAAGAGAAGCTGCCGGAGGGGCTGGAGGCCCGGTTCGAGCCGACCCGGGAGCCTCCCCTCAGGAAACAGGACATCCCGGCAGGCATTGCCACGTGCGCCGTGGGCCCGTCGGGAGACTGGCGGTGCAGGCTGCCGGCCGGGCGGCTCGACGTAGCCCTGCACCCCAAAGGGTTCGTGCCCCACTACCTCTGGAATCTCGAAGTCAAACCTGGCGAGACGAGCAAGCTCGGCCCGCGAAAGCTCGTCCGTGGCGCTTCGGTAGCCGGCTGGATCACCCGGGAGGACGGCACGCCGGCCGAGAAGTGCCGGGTCCGCATCGAGCCGGCGATGGGCCCCGGCTCCTCGCGCGATCCCAAGGTGGAGTTCCTGCAGAGGATGGCCAGCGAGGTTCCGTGCCAGGGGAAGGGTTTTTTCCAGTCTTCCGCTTTGGCTCCGGGCTCGTATGTGGTGATTGCCCAGGAGAACGAAGCCCAGGCCCAGATGTCGCCCGTCCAGGTTTGGGAAGGTGCGGAATCGAGGCTCACGGTGCCCATCGTGCTGCGGCGCCCCGTGGACTTCGAGGTGGCGCTCTCTCCCCCTGTCGACTGGCTTGGACGCCCCTGGCGCGTCGAAGCCCAACGGGCCAGCGAGTACCGGACCGGCTGGGAGGGGCCTTCGTACCGGACGGAGGCGAACCAGGACGGCCGCGTACGGCTTCCCAGGCAATTGCCGGGCCGGTTCTGGATAACGGTTTATGACCAGCTCGGCAACTCCGTTTTTTCAGATCAGCACGTGGATCTCTCCGACCCGGCGCAGCCCTACCCGATCACTCTGGACCTGCTCTGGGTGGAAGGGACGGTTCACCTCGGTGACGAGCCCGTGGCCGGACGCCTCTTTTTCGGCGGACGAAGCGGCGGCATCCGGATCGAGATGATCTCCAACGAGAGCGGACGCTTCGAGGGGCCGCTCCCCAAAGCAGGGAGCTGGCGGGTGGACGTCGAGGGTGACGAGCCCCGCTTGAACGCGAAGGTGAGCGTGGAGGTCAGGCCGAAGGGCGATCGCGCATCGGTTTCCATCGAGCTGCCCGATACGTCGGTTTCTGGGCGGGTGGTCGATCCGGCGGGAATGCCGGCGCGGGACGCGGAGGTCACCCTGAGCTCGATCGTGGGCGTCACCGTCACCAAGACCGATGAAAAGGGCGAGTTCGAGCTCCGGTACTTCCCCAAGGGGAGGAATCAGCTTTCTGCGTCGAAGCCCGTTCGGTATGGGGAGCACGAAGTCAGCGAAACCTATCTGTTTGAAGCGGCCGAAGACCAGCCCCACGGCCCCGTCGTGCTCACCCTGCACCGCAATCGTGCCGTCCGGGGGAGAGTCCTTGCAGAAACGGGTCCCGTGATCGGTGCCACCGTCAGTGCGTGGCCTACGGCCGGGGGAAATGGTGTGGTTCAGACGGTGCGATCGCGGCTCGACGGAGACTTCGAGCTGAAGGTGCCCGTGGAAGCGCAGGCTGTGCAGGTGGTCGTCAGCCCGCCGGGAGGGGCGCTCAAGGCCTATGAGGTCAATGTTGCGAGCGGTGCCGAGCTTCTTTTCCAGGTGGATTCTCTGGGTGGCGAGCTGGTGGTCGATCTTGGCAAGAGCGAATCGTATGACGACAAGGTTTTCGCCATCTGGCAGAATGACGTCGGGATTCCGACGGGAATGCTCGTGAGCTGGGCGGAAGGCAACGGGGGCCGCTTTTTCCAAGGAGAACAGGTCCGCATTCCGCAACTGGCCGCCGGCTCCTACACGGTCTGCCTTGGCACTTCGGCGGTCGTGGCCTCCCACGAGCTCGATACGTGGAAGGGCCGGGCCAGGTGTGCAACCGGCTACCTGGCGACGGGCGCTTCCCTCGACCTTCGCCTCCAGTAGTCCTCCACAAAAGACCGAGGCCTCCACAAAAGACCGAGGCTCGGCAGCCATAGCGATTCGGGGGCCCGCCTTGCGCGCTCCGACACTCTCCGACATACGCCGACACTCTCCGGACAGACTCTGACACTCCCTGACACATCCAGAAGACGGCACTCCAGATCTGTCTCTGCCGTGTCACCCCTGCGGCAGCCTTCTGGCACAAGGGTTGCTCTATACTCATTAGGATTTAAACTACAGGGAGGGCAAATGCCTCAATACACACGTGCGAACGCTTGGAACAACGGCGGGACCTTCGACAATGAGGATCTCTTGTGGTACGCGAAAGGCGTCGGCGCGATGCAGGCGCGGGAGCTCAGTGATCCATCCAGTTGGTGGTTCTTTGCCGCGATCCACGGCGAATACGTCAACGAGGCCGGTTTTCCGGGTTGGGGATCCCTTCCGTCTCCGCCCGCGGTACCGACTTCGCCGCTGCCTTCTCAGAGCGACCAGGATATCTACTGGGATCAGTGTCAGCACCAGACCTGGTATTTCCTTCCCTGGCATCGCGGCTATCTTCTGGCGCTGGAAGCTCAGATCAGAGAGGCTGTGGTGAGCCTTGGCGGACCCGAGACCTGGGCCTTGCCTTATTGGAATTATTTCGGGCCGGGGCAGGAGGCCGATATCCCGCCCGCCTTCACGCAGCAGACTTTGCCGGACGGCAGCCCCAACCCGCTTTTTGTTACGGCTCGCTATGGGCCCAACAACAATGGGGTCATCTTCGTCCCCATCCCCCCGGTCAACCAGAATTGCATGTCCAACGACCTGTATACAGGAAATGATGCAGCCACTCCGCCTCCCGGGTTCGGAGGCCCCGACACAGGGTTCTCGCACGGAGGAGGAACGTCCGGCAACCTTGAAAACAATCCGCACAACCTGGTTCATGTCTTTGTCGGCGGTGACGCTCCGAGCGGCCCGACGTACGGCTTGATGAGCGACCCGGGAATCGCCGCGCTCGACCCGATCTTCTATTTGCACCACTCCAATATCGACCGCATGTGGGCGGCGTGGAATGCAACTCCCAACAGCAACCCGACGGACCCCAACTGGCTGGCGGGCCCCGCGGCCATCGGCGAGCGCGAGTTCGCGATGCCGTGGCCGGGCGAAAGCAATCCCTGGGTGTACACTCCGCAAGAGATGGACAGCCTCGATCAACTGGATTACACCTATGACGATCTGCCAGTGCCTGTTCCTGTTCCCGCCGAAGCCCAGCTCGCTCAGCGGCTGGAGCGGTTGGGAGCGCCGGCTGCGGCTGCGCTGGCGAGCGTTCGGGAAGGAGCTGCTGTGAAACAAGGCAAGAACGTAGAGCTGGTCGGAGCCAATCAAGGGGCTCTCCCGATCAAGGGCTCGGGGGTCCGCACCACGGTCAAGCTCGATTCGGAGGTCCGCAGCAAAGTGTCCGCAAGCCTTGCCAGCGCCGGCGAGACCGCTCAGCCGGACCGCGTCTTCCTGAATCTGGAGAATGTGCGGGGAACGCACGACGCGTCGGTCTTGAGCGTCTACATCAACCTGCCGGAGGGTGCAAACCCGAGCGATCATCCCGAGCACCTGGCCGGCAGTGTCGGGCTCTTCGGTCTGCGCAGGGCGAGCCTGGCGGATAGCAGTCACGGCGGTGAGGGTCTCAACTTCGTCCTGGAGATCACCGATGCCATCGATGCCTTGCACCTTGACAATGCGCTCGACGCCGATTCGCTCCAGGTGAGAATCGTTCCTCACCAGCCGGTCCCGGACCAGGCGGACATCACCGTCGGGCGGGTCAGCGTCTACCGCCAGGGGCAGTGACCGATGATCTACGACCCTCGAGAGCTCGCGCGGGTTCGCAACCCCGTGCTGCTCCTCACCGCAGCCGCCTGGATCTGGCTTCTGGCCGATCCGGGCGGCTCGATGGTCCACGCTCATTGTGGGGCCATGCTCTCCGGAAACCTGCCGCTGCCGGAGCTGTTTCCGATGCTCCTGGCGATGAACCCCCCCGCGTCGCTGGCGGCAGGCTGGGGCCTGATGTTGGTCGCGATGATGGCTCCGGCGTTGATCCTGCCGATCAGCCACGTCCGCCTGCAGAGCTTCAAGCGCCGGCGCGCGCGCGCCATCGCGCTTTTCGTGGCGGGCTATGCCGCGGTCTGGATGGCGGCCGGGGGCGTGCTGCTGGCGGCGATGCTGGCAGCCGGGTATTTTGCGCCGGATTCGTATCTGCCGGCGGCGGGCGTGGCCCTTTTTGCGATCGTCTGGCAGTTTTCGCCGGTCAAGCAACGTTGCCTCAACCGGTGCCACGCCCACACCGGGCTGGCCGCCTTTGGAGCAGAGGCCGACCTCGACGTGCTTCGTTCCGGCGCGTCCCATGGGATCTGGTGCGCCGGCTCTTGCTGGGCCTTGATGCTGGCCCCGATGCTCCTGCCCCAGGGCCACGTCGCCGGGATGGCGATCGTGACCGTCCTGATCGTGAGCGAGCGGCTCGAGCCTCCGAGGCCGCCGCGTTGGCGCTGGCGCGGTTTCGGCAAAGTGAGCCGCATCGTGGCCGCGCAGGCGCGGATCCGCCTGCAGGCCTGGAGGCAGCGCTCTTCTCCGGCGTTCTAAGAGGGCGTCCGGAAAGCGCTTCGAAGCCTGGTTGTACCGAGGAGCGTCCTACCGTTTCGGACCGCCCTTTCCGCTTCGGAGACGCCCCACGGGGCGTCTCTACAGTGGGGGGGCATCGTTATCGTTTCCGAAGCTCCAGCGCCTTTCCCCGGCGTCTGGAAAGGGAAGGCCCTCCCGGTCACCACGGCCGCTGCCCCCCAATGTAGAGACGCCTCGTGAGGCGTCTCCGGAGCGGCGCACGGTCCTCATCGCGCGGTGCTGGGCCGGCGGACGGCCCTCACCTTCCCGCTCTTTCCTCCTCCGCAGAAAAACTGATCGCCGCCATCGGACTCGAGCCCCGAAACGCCCACTCCGGGGGGCATGTCGAGCCTCTCCAGGACTTCTCCGACTGGGCGACCTATACGCGCGAGAGGCCGGGCATGAGCGCGTTCGTGCTCGAGGACGGCGCCGTCTACCACACCTATTCCACCTATTCGCGCGGCGTGGACCCCTTCTTCGGCGTCTACCACTGGCTCGACCGGGCCCCCAAGGGACGCAACGAAA
>DATHUD010000546.1:0-8187 GCA_035462575.1 Thermoanaerobaculia bacterium
GATCTCGTTGAATTCCGGGCTGGGCCGGAACAGGAACCTGCCTTGCTGAGTCCGGCTGGTGACCTCGAACAGGCACCCGCCCTCCGGCGCGTAACGCACACGTCTCCCCATGTCTCCCTTGAAGACGGAAAACGCGGCTCGTATCGCTCACCTTTTTTGCCGGGAGGAGAGGTAAGGCCCGGGAGGGAGGAAGGTGGTTAGCCTACCATGCCTCCCCCGACGGAGTCGCCTCGTCCGCTTATCTGGCGCTCCATCCCGAGAAGTTGCCGGATATAAGCCGACGGAGTCGCTCCGTCGGTCTGGTCGACAAGCCAGGTGAGGGTGTTGTCGTCCTCGTCGTAGCGCAAGGCCGGCAGATTCGCAGGAGGAACGTACCAGTACGTGTCCGTGAGCCAGCTCCAGGCCCTCGGGCTGGGAGAAAGGTCTGTCGTCATTCGAAGCTCCTTGGAAATACGGATTCGAGGTCCGCAAAGACCATGCCGTCCATGTAGGCGAGAAGGATCGCGAGGTCGAAGGCGCCGATGCTCAGAGTGGCCATCGTGGCGCCAACCCACACCGGAACGTCACCAGGGCGCCTCTGGCCATCGGCGGGATATTTGTACTAGCCTATGGCTCTACCCTGTCGTTGTAGTCAACTTTTTCAAGGAGGACGTATGTCCAAGATCGCCCGCATCGCTGGTCTCGCCCTGATCGTCGCCGCCGCCTCCCTGCCGGCTTTCGCCGGCCGGCCCTGCGGTTGCAACTACTGCATGCAGAACCCCCCGACGACGGCCTGCACCTTCAACGGAACCGACACGACCTGCGGCGATTTCCTCGCCGTGACGCTCTGCCCGCCTGTGGGTTGAGCCCGGACGGATCGAGAGCCCAACGGGGAGCCGTCCGTCGAGACGGCTCCCCTCTCCCCTTGATGACGGATGACGGTCCTGTTTCGCCGGGTTCTCCCCTCGATTTCCGCCCTCCTGCTATTCGATCCCGTACTGTTTGAGGCGGTTGTAGAGAGTGCGGACCGAAACGCCCAGAACCCGGGCGGCGCGTTCGCGATGGCCGCCCGTGCGGGCGAGCGCCTCCAGGATCGCCTGACGCTCCCTTTCTCCGAGCGAGAGGACCGCCTCGGCAGGGGCGGAGAAAGGGATTTCGGGCTCCGGCGGGGAGAGGAGAGGTGGCAGGTCCTCCGCCAGGATCGTCTCGCCCCGGGCGGCGATGAGCGCCCGCTCCAAAACGTTGCGCAGCTCCCGGACGTTGCCCGGCCAGGAATAGCGGCGCAGGGCCTCCAGCGCCTCCCTTCCGACCCTGCGCGGCGGCAGGCCGAGCTGCCGGGCCAGGGATTCCGTCAGAACGGAGACGAGGACCGGAAGGTCCACCGCCCGCTCCCGCAGAGGCGGCACGTGGAGGGACACGACGTTGAGCCGGTAGAAGAGGTCTGCGCGCAGGGCTCCGGCCGTCACCCGCTCTTCCAGGTTCCGGTTGGTGGCCGCTACGAGCCGGATGTCCAGAGGGATGGACTGGGTCCCTCCGATCCGTTCGATCGTCCGCTGCTCCAGGGCGCGCAGGAGCTTGGCCTGGACCGCTTCCGAGAGCTCGCCCACCTCGTCCAGGAAGAGGGTGCCGCCCTGGGCCTGCTCGAAACGTCCGGCGTGGCGTCCGATCGCACCGGTGAAAGACCCCTTCTCGTGCCCGAAGAGCTCGCTCTCGGCCAGGCTCTCGGGCAGGGCCGCGCAATTGACGACGACGAAGGGCCGTCCGGCCCGGCGGGATTTCCGGTGAATGCGGCGGGCCACGAGCTCCTTGCCGGTACCCGACCCGCCGGTGACGAGCACGGTGGCATCCGTGGCCGCGGCCCGGTCGGCCAGCGCCAGCATCTCCAGGGTCGCCGGATCCCGGGTGAGGAACTCTTCTTCCGCCACAGGCCTCCCGGCGCTCCGTCCGAAGACTCCGCGGACGGCGCGCCGCAGGGCCTCGGGACTCTCCAGGGGCTTGGTCAGATAGTCCGCCGCCCCCAGGTGGACGGCTTCGACCGCCTGGGGGATCGTGCCGTAGGCGGTCAACAGGAGCACGGCCGGAGGATGGGAAGAGGCCCGGAGCCGGCGGGTCAGCTCGAGACCGTCCAATCCCGGCATTCTCTGGTCGGTGATCACGAGATCCGGCGCTTCCCGGGAGGCGGTCCGCAGGGCCTCCTCGCCGCTGCCCGCCTCCAGGAGCCGGTAGCCTTCGGGGCGGAGAATGTCCACCACCAGCTCGCGGAAGGCGGCGTCGTCGTCCACGACGAGAACGGTGGGGATCACGGCGGAGCCCCCTGCGGCAGGGAGAGGATGGCGAGGGTGCCTCCCCCGGGCCGGGATCGCAGAGCCACGGTGCCGCCGTTGGCCTCGGCCAGGGCCCGGGCGATCGGCAGGCCGAGCCCGGTGCCGTCGGCGCGGCTGGTGACGTAGGGCTCGAAGCAGCGCTCCGGATCGCCGCCCGGGCCGGGCCCCCGGTCGGCGACGATCACCTTCACCTCCGCTCCGTGCCCCGGGGCTTCGACGCTCACCTCCACGGCCTCCCCCGGAGGGCTGGCCGCGAGCGCGTTGTCCACCAGGTTCTCCACGATCTGCCGCAGGTGCTCGGGGTCGGCCCGGAAGCGAAGAGGAGCGTCCATCCGGACCCGGACCGACGGATTCCGGGCGGCGATCTCTGCCAGCACGGCCGCCGCCTCCACCTGCGCCGGCTCGCTGCGGGGAGGGCGCGCATAGTCCAGAAGCTGCCCGATCAGGCGCTCCATGCGGAGGGCCTGATCCAGGATGCTCTGCAGACGCCTCTCCTCGGTGGGGTCGCAGGCACGCTCGAGGAGGAGCTGGCAGGAGCCTTTGATCGTGCCCAGGGGATTGCGGAGCTGGTGGGCGAGGCCGGCCCCCGCCCGGCCAAGCCCTTCGAGGCGCCTCCGCGTGGCCTCCTGCTCCTGCTCCTCCCTCTGGCGCACCAGCAGGCGTCCGCCCAGAACGGCGAGGCCGACCAGGAGGATGCCGGCTCCGAGGGCGGCCGGCGCCACCATCCGCTCCAGCGCCGTGGCACGGAACGCGTCCGCGGAGAGGGCGATCCGGAGCATCCGCCGGCCCCCCAGGAACCGTCCGCCGCCGCGCGGCCCCGCCCCCGGACCGCCTCCCGGCATCGCCCAGTCCCGGCCGAGGAACATCTCGTGCTCCCGGGTTTCGAGGCCCTCGATCGTTCCGGCCCGGACCAGAACCTCTCCGGTCGACGTCTCGAGGGCGAGCCCCGCCACGAACCAGGGGCGTTTCCCGGAGGCCCGCTCCACAGCGGAGACCGCCGCGCCGGGGCCTCCGTCCCGGAGCTCGCGCTCCAGATCGTGGACGAAATGAAGGAGCTCCCCTTCGCGGGCCAGGCTCCGGCTCTCCTCAAGGGCGCCGGCCGCCGTCGCCCCCAGCCCGGCCAGGGCCACGGCCACGAACAGGGCCGCGAGAGGAAGCCACAGATCCCACCGTCCGGAGAGCTTGCGGCGATCCCTTGTGCTCACGCCCTCAAGCATACCGGACCCGCCCCCCTGCAGACTCTGCAGGGAACCTGCAAACCGTGCAGGAGACGCCTCTTCCCGTGCAGGCGCCACTTTTCCACCAACTCCCCTTTCTGCAAAGGCTTACGCCGGCTTCCGGAGACGGTACCGGGTTTGCCCTGAAGAGCCTGCGAGCGCCCGGCAGGGTGCCTGCGAAAACCGAAACCACGAAAGGAAAACGCCATGAAACGCTCGACTCTTGGGACCCTCCTCTTCGCCGCCGTTCTGCTCCTCGCCGCCTTCGCCGCGGTGGCAGCCCCGCCCAACCAGGGACGCCGCGGCTCCGGGCAGCCGGGTCCGGGCTTCGGACCGGGCCACTGCCTCGTCATGCCGGGCCCCGATCTCACCGCCGTCCGGACGGTGACGGGCACAGCCGTTTCCCTGACCGGCGGCCCCGGCCGAGGGACGCCCATCCTGGCTTTGACCGCCGAAGGAGAGGATCTCTCCCTCCTCCTCAGCCCCTATCGCCTCTGGGCGGCCTCCGGCCTGGAGATCGAAGCCGGGCAGGAGCTGACGGTGACCTACGCGCCCTGCCAGAAAAACGACTGCCTGCTCATCTTCTCGGTGACCGACGAAGCGACGGGCAAGACCGTCCAGCTCCGGGATCCCGAGACCGGCCTGCCCCTCGGCGGCGCCCCGGGAAGGGGACGCTGGTAACGAAACCCGGAGGCGCAGGACATCCATCCATGAATCGATACCAGACCCTAAGGAGGTCAAGCCATGAAACGGCTCATTCCGATCTTTGCCCTGATCATCGCCCTCGCTCCCGCAGCGCTCGCCACCCAGGGACGCGGGGGAGGCGGACCCGGACCCGGACAGCGGGCGGCCAGCCCGCCGAGCGGGGATCGCGCCCCGCAGCGCCAGCGCATCCACATGGATAGTACCCAGCAGGACCAGCAGCGCCAGCGGGTGAGGGATTGCGAGCTGGCCGCGGACCAGGTGCGGAGCCAGGCGCGGACCATGGCTCGGGACGCGCGCCGGGGATTCGATCCGGCCCAGGCCGTCCGCGAGCGTGACCAGCTCCACCGCAACGTGGAGACCATGCTCCAGCGCCACGAACAGGTCCTTCAAGGCCTGACCGCTCCGCAGCGCGACCGGCTCCGCGACCGCATCCGCCCCCTGGATCAGTCCCGCGACCGGCTCCGGATCTGCCTGCGGGAGCTCGACGAAGAGCTCGCCCAGCCCGACCCGGACGACAACCGGTTCCGGGGCCGCGTGCGCGACGTGGAGAACGCCGCCCGCGACTGGCAGGCCCACTACCGGGAGCTCGCCCGGAGCATGGGCCTGAGGTGAGCGAAACGCGGCACGAGGGGGGCCGCCGGCCTCGGCCGGCGGCCCCCCTCTCCGGCAGGAGCTCATGCGTTCAGCGGGTCAACACCACCGTCACGGACGTGCTCGTGGCGTCCCAGGTCGGAACGTTCTGAGCCGCCGTGTCCGTGATGCCGATGATCGTGGTGGCCACGGTGGAAAATGTGATCCGGTAGGTGCCCGGGGCCGGCGTGTTCTTACGCCCCTTGGTGCCCCAGTTGTAGCCGTAGATCACGGCGCCGATGGAATTGATCTCCGCCGTCATCGGTCCGTCGAAGATCACGGAAACCGGCGTTCCGGTCTGGTCGAGCATCTCGATCTTGAGGTTTGCGCCGGTGTCGAACACCCTTGTGAGCGGAGCGCCGGTGTCACCCGTGAGGAACGCATCGGCCGGAACGCCCCGGGTGCCGTACGTCGCCAGCCGATCCGCCAACTCGGGCGTGAGGTTGGTGATCACGAACCCGTTCAGGCCGACGGCGGCGGGATCGAGCAGGGCCACCTCCACCCGAACGGGCTTTCCCGAGGCCAAGGAGGGACGCGTGGTCAGGTTGTCTCCCCAGTCCGCGAGCACACTGGCGGAAGGGGCGGTCAAGCAGTCGGCGCTCCAGGTCGCCGCGGTCTTCTGGAGCCAGTATCCCTCGTACACGGTCGACGGGAGCTCCCCGTCCCAGCCCGGAACCGCGTAGGTGCCGCAGGGAACGCGCAACGCGGGTCCGCCCGATGCATCGGGAACGAAAATCGCCGGGATCGACAGGTTGTTTCCCGCCTCCTCCCCATTCGGGGGCCCACCCTGCGCAAACGCGGGCGAGACGAAAACGGTCAGGACGAGAGCCCCTGTCAGCAGGTAGAGTCTGGTGCGGTTCATGATTCGCTCCTTTTTGGTTAGGATTGTCCCGGGTTCATTGAGCATGAACCTTTTCCTCTTGTAATCGAAATCCGGCGCCGACCGCACTACCCCGCCGCGCGGTTTTTATCCGTCCCGTCTTTCGGGATAGCCACATTGCTTTAATCAGCCGCAAATGGCAATAAAAATATTATTAGAAGTGAGCGCCAACGTTCGGACTTCTCAAAAGGTGGGGAAAAACCACCCGGAAGGGTCGGGCGCCCGGGCCGGATCTCGGCAAAACTAAAATACTGTAGCCGAGACATTTCCCAACCAGGAGGGTGAGAGCAATGAATCAACGATACCTGTTGGCGCTTTCCTTCATGGCGGCAGTCGCCACGGCGGCGGCGGCCCAGCCCCCGGCGCCCCCTCTGTTCACCTGGTCGACGGTCGCGAACAATACCGACCCGATGCCGGGTACGGCCCCGGAACGAACCTTCAACAGCTACAACCAGCCCTCGGTGAACGTGAACGGCGTGGTGGTCCTCCGGGCGCGCAGCCGGGGTGGGCTTCCGTCGGGAGAGCCGACCCACGGCATCTACCTCCGTGACATGGGAGTGGCCGGAAGCCCCACCCTGAGGATCCTGGACCGGACCACCGAGGTCCCCCCGCCGAACAATGGACACTACCCGCCCACCCATCCGCTCCTGACCACGTTCGTCGAGACCCCGTCTTTTCCGCGCATCGACATGGGGTCGGACACCATCGCCACCCGCGGGAACCATCAGCCGGTCTGGGCGTATGCCCTGCCGGATGGAAGCGAGACCCGGGTGGGGACCACGGGCATCTACACCAACGCTTTCGGTCCGCTCATCACCGGCGCCGCCAAGCTCGGGGCCGTCCCCGGCTTTTCCTTCTTCGCGGTCCCCGGCCTCGAGCCGCCGACCCCGTTCGACGTGTTCCCCGGGGCGCCCGCGGTGACGGACGAGAGGACCCTCGTGTTCAAGGGGAACTACACCCTGGACAACACCGGCAGGACCGGCGTGTTCTACCGCGTCCTGGACCCGCAGCCGATCGTCCTGTCGGATGGCACGGAGCTCGCCCCCGCCGGGGGTGTGTCCCCCGTGGTGTTGATCGCCAACAACGTGGACACGCTCATTCCCGGCACCGGCATCGTGTTCGGCTCCACCTCTCCGCCAAGCGCCGCGAACGGCCTGGTGGTGTTCGCCGGCTTCGACAACGAGCAGGCGCCGACCCTGGGCGGCCTCTATCTGGCCCCGCTGGCGCCGCAGCCGCCCCTCACCACGCTGGTCCGCATCGGAGAACGGGTTCCAGGCGAGTCGTCCGGCGACACCTTCAACGGCTTAGGCGAGGGGGCTGCGTTCGACGGCCGCTTCGTGGGCTTCTGGGGAGCCTGGGGGCCGGAGACCCGGACCGTCCGCCTGTACTGCCCGACCGAAGGCAACCAGGACCGCATCGCCTACTGCAACCGGAAACTGGTCTGCGCGGAGACGGGCGAGACGCTCGGGGACCCGGACAGCGTCTGCGACGACGTGAACGATCCGAATTTCGGAATCCGTTGCTATCAGGACAAAGAGGTCCCCATGCACCAAGGCATTTTCGTCCACGACATCGTGGACGGCGGCACGCGGACCGTGGCGAAGACCGATGCGCGGTTCGATGAATTCCTGTTCTGGAGCTATTCCGGCAAGACCCCCTGCGTGGGTAGCGGCCACTCCGAGGAAGGTGCCGAGGACGACGGCGAGCTGACGCGCTGGCGCTTCTCCGCCTTCGTTGCGGTCTCCGGGCGCCACGTCGCCTTCAAGGCCGTGACGGGAGAGGTGGTGGGCCTCTACCTCAACAAGCAGCCGGGACAGGACGTCGTGACCGTGCTCGATACGCAGACGGACGGCCAGGCGGTGGACCCCGAGGCCCCTCCGGGCTCGACGATCACCGAGCTGGGCCTCGAGCGCGAAGGACTGCGCGGAGACTGGCTGGCGGTGAGCGCGAAGATGGGGATCGAAGGCGGCACCGAGGAGGAAGGGATGGCCGGGATCTATGTGACCCGGTTGCCGCATCGGTAGTAGCCCGGGACGGACGGAAGCGCGACCTTCCAGCCAGGGGCGCGGCGGATAAGGTGGATAAGGCGGCCTTACCGCTTCCACATCAGCTCTGCCGTAACCGGCAAGTGGTCCGAGGTTTCAATCGGCCAGGCGCGCGAGGCGCGGATGTGCCAGCCGTGGTCGGCGAAGATGTAATCGATCTGCTCGTTCCAGAGCGGAAACGTCGGACCGGTCGCCTGCGAGGCGAGCTGCGCGACGTTCTCGCGGCGGAACGCCTCCATCTCTTGCGAATGCGGCCCTGTGTTGAAATCGCCGGCGAGGATATACGGGTAGCGGCTGGTGCGGACCTGCCGCGCGAGGCAGCGCAACTGCTCCGCACGGATCTTCGAGTTGAGGCGGCCCCATGTCGTGAGGTGCGTGGCGTAGAAGCTGACCGTGGCCCCATCGAT
>DATHUD010000547.1:0-1718 GCA_035462575.1 Thermoanaerobaculia bacterium
GGCCCATGACATCAGCCCCGGCCGCGAGAACATGACCCCGATGCTGGGCCTCGACTTCTCACCGCAGCCGGGAACGTAGCTTCGCCGTCGGCGTTCGGTTGGCCTGAGAAACAAGGAGGCCAACGCCATGCTGCGGTGGACCGCAATATTCCTGATCGTGGCGCTGATCGCCGGCGTCCTGGGCTTTACCAGCATCGCCGGTGCGTCGATCGCGATCGCCAAGATCTTCTTCTTCATCTTCGCCGTTCTGTTCGTCGTCTCGCTGGTCATGCATCTGGTGAGCGGCGGTCGGCGATCCCTCTAGAGCGGATTGAGTTTAGGCGGCATAGCCTGAGTTCCTGAGGTAGTTGGCGCATTCGTCAGGCGAGAAGGCGTCGAGGAGCTTGGCGGTGGCCTCGAGGAGGCCGTCGTAGGAGCGAGCCTGGACCTTGCGGAGCAGGTGCTTGAGCTTGGCGAAGACCTGCTCGATGGGGTTCAGGTCGGGGGAGTATTTCGGCAGGAAGAGGAGCCTGGCGCCGGCCTTGCGGATGGCGCGCCGGACGAGCTTGCCGCGGTGGCTGCCGAGGTTGTCCATGATGACGACGTCGCCGGGCTGAAGCGTGGGGACCAGGAAGGTCTGGACGTAGGCCAGAAAGGCCTCGCCGTTGATCGGGCCGTCGAACAGGCATGGCGCGTCGATGCGGTCGCAGCGAAGGGCTGCGATGAAGGTCATGGTCTTCCATTTGCCGAAGGGCGCCTTGGCCTTTAGCCGCTGGCCGCGCCGACACCAGCCGCGCAGGGGAACCATGGTGTCCCTGGCCCAGGTCTCGTCGATGAACACCAGGCGGGCCGGGTCGATCCGCCCCTGATACTTCTTCCACTGCTCGCGCCGACGGGCGACGTCAGGCCGGTCCTGCTCCTGGGCGAACAGGCTTTTTTTTGAAGCTCAGCCCCTCGGCGTGCAGGAACTCCCAGACCGAGCGGCGGTCCACCTTCAGGCCGCGCTCCTCTTTGAGCTCATCCACCAACTGGCTGATGGTGAAGGCCCGCGCCAGACAGCGGGCGATCAGCCAGGCCGCATGCTCGTCCCTCAGCGTCCGCTTCTTGTGGCCGCCCATCTTCGCCGGCGCGGCGCTGCCAGTGGCCCGATACCTCGCCACCCACTTGATCGCCGAGCTGGGAGCGACCCCGAACCGCGCCGCGGCCTGCTTGCGCGACATGCCCTCAACTTCCACCGCCGCGACCACACGCTCACGAAGATCCAACGACAACGGTCTGCCCATGCCCGCTGGCCTCCGCCCAGCAAGCAGGTTGAATCAGACCCTCGCTGATTTGGGAATCCGCAGATTCAGCGCGATCTCAATCCGCTCTAGTGCTCCCCCGCCTGCGAGGGAGCTGTCGGCTGCCGAAGGCGGACGACTGAGGGGGCGCAAAGCCTCAAGCGCCGAGCAGGCCGCCTTGCGCCCCCTCCGTCTCGTCGCTTCGCGCCGATCCACCTCCCCCGCCTGAGCAGGCGGGGGAGGGGCTGTTGCCGCGCGGCGCCCGCCTGACTAGGGTGCCGGCGCTTTCCGAGAGACCTTAGCGCATGGCCGAGCCCGCCCCCGAGATATCCGAGCTGTCCTTCGAGCAGGCGCTGGCCGAGCTGGAGCGGATCGTCCAGCAGCTGGAGTCGGGGCAGGCGCCGCTGGAGCAGTCCATCGCCCTTTATGAGCGTGGCGCGGCGCTGAAGGCGCACTGCG
>DATHUD010000548.1:0-9519 GCA_035462575.1 Thermoanaerobaculia bacterium
GAATACGTGCCGCTCATCCTCGTCCTCCTCTTCTTCGCTCTCTTCGACACCCTGGGCACGCTCATGGGGATCGCACACGAGGCGGGGTTCCTGAAAAATGGAGAGATGCCGCGGATCGAGCGGGCGTTGACGGCCGACGCCCTGGGGATGGTGGGCGGCGCTCTCGCCGGGACGTCGCCCGTGACCTCCTACATCGAGAGCGGCGCGGGCGTGGGGGTGGGAGCGCGGACGGGGCTCGCGAACGTGGTGACCGGCGTGCTCCTCCTCCTCTCGCTGGTCTTCGCGCCGGTCGTGAGCGTCGTGGAGAGCTTCAACCCGGTGACGGCGCCGGCCCTGATCCTCGTGGGCACCCTCATGGTGCGCGCCGTCCGCGAAATCGACTGGTCGGACACGACCGAGGCAGCCCCCGCCTTCTTCACGGCGCTCCTGATGCCGCTCACCTTCAACATCTCCCACGGCCTGGCCGCGGGGATCGTGGTCTACGCCCTGGTCAAGCTCGCCGCCCGGCGCGGGCGCGAGGTGCACTGGCTGATGTACGTGCTCGCGGTGCTGTTCGTGCTGCGGTACGCGTTTTTGCCGGCGTAGCTCAGTGCGACCGGTTCGGCCCCCCGAGGAGGGCCCTGAGCTGGGCGGGGTCGACCGGCTTGGTCAGGTGGAGGTCGAAGCCCGCTTCCTTCGACCGGCGGCGGTCCTCGTCCCGGCCGTAGCCGGTGACGGCGATCAGCTTGGCCGAGGCGGTCTCCGGGTCGCGCCGCAGCTCGGCCGCCACCTCGAAGCCGTCCATCCCCGGGAGCCCCAAGTCGCAGAGCACCACCTCGGGGTGGAACTTGCGGGCCGCCTGGACGCCGTCGAGCCCTGAGGCGGCGAGCTCCACCTCGTGGCCGGAGAGCTCGAGGAAATCGCGCAGGGTGGCCGCGGCGTCGGGGTTGTCCTCGACGACGAGGATGCGCCGCGAGCCGGGGAAGGCCAGAACCTCCGCGTCCTCTTCGTCGTGCTCTTCCGGCTGGACCTCGGCCGGAGCCTGGGCGGCCACTCCGGTATCCAGGGGGAGGAACAGCGAGAATTCGGCGCCGCGGCCGAGCCCCTCGCTCTTCGCCCGCACCTCGCCGCCGTGGAGCTCGATCAGCCCCTTGACCACCGCGAGCCCTACGCCCAGGCCGCCCTGGGAGCGGTCCAGGCTCTGGTCGGCCTGGGTGAAGATCTCGAAGACATAGGGCAGGACCTCCGGACTGATCCCCTCGCCGTCGTCGCGCACGGAGAGCTCGGCCCGCTGGCCCCGGTCGCCGGAGGCGAGGCGCACAGCGACGTGGCCTCCGGGCGCGTTGAACTTGACCGCGTTGCCGAGGAGGTTCGAGAGGGCCTGGGAGAGGCGCAGCCGGTCGCCCCGCACCGGGAGCGGCTCCTTGGGCAGGTCGACCCGGAGGGAGAGCCCGGCGGAGTGCAGGGACTCGCGGTAGCCGTCCACGGTCTCGCGCACCAGCTCGGTCAGGTCGAGCTCCTCGCAGTGAAGCTCGACCTCGCCGCGGGTGACGCGGGAGGCCTCGAGGAGGTCGTCGATCAGGATGGCCTGGTGGAGCACCTGGCGCTCGGCGGCCTCGATCGCCCGCTGGCGGGTGCCGTCCTCGTCGCCTGTCAGGCGGAGCACCTGGAGCGCGTTGCTGATCGTGCCCAGAGGGTTCCGGAGCTCGTGGGCGAGCATCGCGAGCATCTCTTCCTTGGCCCGGTCCGCCCGTTTGAGGGCGGCCCGGTTGCGCGAGAGGCGAAGCGTCAGATCCTCGAGCTTCTGCTCGGAGGCGCGGGCGCGCCTCACCTGCGCGATCATCCAGTCCACCCGCTCTTCGGGCGAGCGGCTGCCGAGCACCATGTCAGGCGGCTCGTAGTACGTGTTCGGACAGATCTGTCCGGAGAGCACGGCGAGAGGATGGGTGTGGAGGACGTCCTGGACGAGGCCGGCCGTGGAGCGCGGCCGGGCATACCGGCAGAGCGCGGTCGTGCGGCTGCCGGCGAGGAACCGGTTGAGCTGGGCCTCGAGCTCCAGAAGGTCCACGCCCGGGCTGTTTTCGAGCATCCAGGGGAGGTCCCAGGTGAGGCGCAGTCCCGAGAAGCCGTCGTCCAGCGCCTGCTGCTCGGCCCGCCGCAGGAGGTCCAGGAGCGTCCCCAGATCGAGACGGCCGGGCGGCAGCCAGTCCTCCCGCCGGGTCACCAGGACCAGGGCGCCCCGCTCGAGCTCGGCGCCCGTCCGGACCCGCGCCTCCTCGAGGCCCCGCTCCAGGCGACGGCCGGCGGCCGGGGGGCCCACGTACAAACAGCGCTCGCCCGCGGCGAGCCCGATGTTGAAATAGGGAACCAGGGCGACCGCTTTTTCGGCGCCGCCGTCATAAATCAGACAGAGGTGGTCGCCATGCCGGAGCCGCGCGATCCTCCGTTCGAGGTTGCTGTCCACGGAACTGCCTCCCGCTTCCTTTCGACCGCGGCTCTGTGCGAGCCGTCGCCGTGAGGAGCTGGTGCAAGTTCCGTGCACGGGCTGAAAACTGATCAAAAGCGGAGACTTGCGGCGATGGCAGGGCCCGCCCGCGGACTGCGGGAGCGGAGAAGGGAGAGGGGGTACAGCTCGGGCGGCCCGGGCCGGAGGGCCGCCCGTTTAGGTTCAGCTCGGCTCTTCGTCCGGCTCGCTCTCGACTTGAGGAGAAGGCGGAGCAGCGGAAGAGTGGAGATAGCGCACGAATTTGTGAAAGCCCTCGAGCATCTGACTGAGGGCCTGCTCCTCCATCGGCGGCAACTGCCGCTGGAGGCCCAGGATGCGATACACGTTGAGTCCTGTCCCACCTTCGACAGTCCCCTCCTGGGATGACTCGTTCGTACGATACAACTGCCAACTCTCTCGCTGAGCGGTACCCGGCCGGCGGATCGCCTCCGGCCGCTCGTTGACGATCTGGAGCGCGTTGTGAAGATCGTTCAGATCGCACTCCAGTGCGGACAGGATCTTTTCCAGCGTGTCCAAAGACGGCTTCTGCTTACCGGTTTCGTAAGCGGAGAGCATCGCTTTGGTGATCCCTGCCGCGTCGGCAACCTGGTACTGCCTTTTGCCTTGCCTGTCCCGGAGCCACCGGATGGCCCGTCCGAGCCCTGTGAAGATAGACATGCGTGGAAATGTAACCTCTCCACGCTTTCGTGGCAAGCGCAAGCTTATGTTTCGCAATGACTTAGATCAGTAAAGAGATTCCTCTGCTGCGGGTGTTTATTCTTGACATGCGGTCCCGGCCAGCCGTAGAGTTGCGTCTGTTGACAAGATGTATTCTACGAGCAGTCCATGTTTTCTTTTTTTGGTTCCCGCTTTCGGCGCTCATGAATCAGGTAGAAGCGAAATCTTGATCCTTCCGGGAGGCGCGCCATGGCCGAGCAGCACCCCGATTTACGGCTCCTCGAATGTTTCCTGAGAAACGAGCTGCAGGGGGCGGAGCGCAGATTCGTCGTCCGGCATCTTCTGACCGGATGTCCGCAATGCGTGGCCGTGACCCGGCGGGTCTGGTCGCTCGCCGACGGGCGCGGTCCCGATCTGTTCGAACGCATTCTACGCACGGGAGCGGCCCGGGAGCGGCAGGAGACGGGGGAGGCCCAGCCGGATGCCGCGGAGGCCGCCCTGGCTCAAGCGTGGCGGGGGTTCGCGGAGCAGGGGCTCGGCCGCGAAGCCGCGGCGGCGGTGCTGGAGCTCGCCCTCCTCTACAAGCGGCAGGGCCGGTCGTCGGACCTGCGCCGACTCGCCGGCGACGAGATCCGGCCGGTCTTCTACGCCCGGGACATGCCGAACCACGCCGGCGCGGCGCTCCTGGTCTTCCGCCGGATCGTGGAGACGGACCACGCCAGCGAGCGGTTCCTCTTCGAGATCGCCCGGTTCCTGGCCGGCCCGCCGCGCTCCCGCCACCCGCCCCTCTCCCGGGCGAGCTGAAGTAGACTCGGGCTGGTGAACGAAGCCTTCTCTCCCGAGACCTCCATCCTCTCGATCGCGACGGCCCAGGCTCTGGAGTTTCCCAGCCTGCTGGCCGTGGTCTCGCGACTGGCCGCGAGCGACCTGGGCCGCGAGCGGGTGCTCGCCCTCGTCCCTTTCGCGGACGAAGGTGCGCTCCGCCTCCACCGCACACTCTTCGAGGAGGCCGCCCGGCTCGTGGCCGAGCGCCCCCTGGTGCCGGACTTCGACGCTCCCCTGGGCGACCTCCTGGAGCGCCTGGTGACCGGCCGTCCGCCGCTCGAAGGGATCGACCTGGTGCGGCTGGCCGACCTGGGGAAGGCCACCCGCGCCGCGGCCGAGCGGATCCGGGAGGCGGTGCCTCCCTGCCCGGCCCTCGCGCGGCGGACCGCGGAGCTGCCGGACATCGACTCCCTCCTGCGGAAGATCGATAAGACTCTCGACCGCCGGGGCGAGGTGCGCGAGGACGCCTCTCCCAAGCTCGCCGCCCTGCGCCGTCAGATCCGCTCCGTGCGCGACACCATCTACCGCGACCTGGGGGAGTTCGTCTCCAGCCATAAGGAGGATCTCTCGGAGGACACGATCCCCATGCGGGGCGGCCGCCTCGTCGTGGTGCTCCAGTCGGGCGCCCGGGGGCGGACCGGCGGGCTCGTGCACGGCCGCTCGGCCACGGGCCGGAGCTTCTACTTCGAGCCGCTCCACGTGGTCGAGTCGAACAACACCCTCCAGCAGTCGGTGGAGGACGAGGAGGCCGAGCGCCACCGCATCCTCCGCGAGCTGATCGAAGGCGCGCGCGAGGCGCTGCCGGACCTCGGCGAGCACGCCCGCTTCGTGGGCGACCTCGATCTCCTGCAGGCGGCCGTGCGCTTCGGCAACCGCTGCGGCGGGCACCTCCCGGAGATCGCACCGCGGCACGAGATGCGGCTCCTCGGGGCGCGCCACCCGCTCTTGGACCCTTGCCTGGCCGAGCTCCGGGAGGAGGCTCTGGGGCAGGCGGGGCATCTGGGGGACATCATCCCCCTGGAGATCGAATTCAACCCGGCGCGCCGGATCCTGGTGGTGACCGGCCCGAACGCGGGCGGCAAGACTGTGTCGCTCAAGACGACCGGCCTTCTCGCGCTCGCGGCCCAGTGCGGCCTGCCCATCCCCGCGGCGGCGGGGAGCCGGGTGCCGTTCCTCGCCCGCCTGGTGGCGACCGTGGGCGACGAGCAGGACCTCCTGGCGGACCGCTCCACCTTCAGCGGCCGCCTCCTGCGCCTGAAAGAGGCCTGGGAGGCCGCGGGACCGGACAGCCTGGTGCTCTTGGACGAGCTGGGCTCCGGCACCGACCCCGAAGAGGGCGCGGCGCTCGCCGAGGCCCTGCTCGAAGGGCTCCTCGAAAAGGGGAGCCTCGGAGTGATCACCACCCACCTCGCCCACCTCGCGGCGGCGGCCCTCGAGCTTTCCGGCGCCTCCTGCGCGGCCATGGAGTTCGATCCCGAGACGGGCGGCCCGACCTTCCGGCTGGTGCCCGGCCCGCCGGGAGCGAGCGAGGCCCTGGCCCTCGCCCGGCGGCTCGGCCTCCCCGCCGAGTGGCTGGACCGGGCCGAGGCCCGGCTGGGCTCCGAGCACCGGGACCTCCGCCGCCTGATCGCCGAGGTGGAGCGGGTGCGCCAGGAGCTGACCGAGACCCGGGAGCGCCTCGCGGTCGAGCACGCGGACGCCGAAAAGCTCCGCCGGCGCCTGGCCGCCGAGCAGGCCGCCATGGAAGAGGAGAGGCGAAGCGTCGGCCGGAAGCTCCGCGCGGAGCTCGACGCCTTCCGCCGCGAGACCCTGGAGCGCCTGCGCCGCGAGGTGGAGCGCCTCCGGGAGCGCTTCGAGGAGGGGCGCAGGAAAGGGCTCGAGGCCGAGGCTCTCGAAACCCTCTTCGCGGAGGCCCCGGCCTTCACCGAGGAGGAGCCGGAGGGCGGAGGCCCGCTCGCGGTGGGAGAGGCCGTCCGCCACGTGGGGCTCGGCTGGCAGGGGGTCTTGGAAAAGTTGGAGGACGGCCGGGCCGAGGTGACCGTACGAGGCAAGCGGGTGCGCTGCCGCCCGGAGGAGCTCGCGCCCGCCGGAGCCGGGACCCCGGCGAAACGGGAGCGCACTCCCCCCGCCGAGAGCCGCGCCGCCGCCCCCCGCCGGGATCTCGACGAGGCCTCCGAGGTCCCGCCGGAGCTCAACCTGATCGGCATGCGCATCGAGCCTGCCCTGGAGGAGCTGGACTCCTACATCGACCGCGCCCTCCTCGCCTCCAGAGGACAGGTCCGGGTCGTCCATGGCCACGGCTCCGGCCGGCTGCGGCAGGCCGTGCGCGACCACCTGCGCGGGCACCGGGGGATCGCCGAGATCCGGTCCGGCGCTCCCAACGAGGGGGGCAACGGCGCGACGGTCGTGACCTTCCGCGGGGCCTGACGCCATGAGCCTCGGCAATGTCCACCTCACCCCGCAGCTCGTCCAGGCCGTGCGCGACGCCGTGGACATCGTGGCGGTCGCCTCCGAGCACACCCGCCTGCGCAAGGCCGGCCGCCGTTACCAGGGGCTCTGCCCCATCCACAAGGAGAAGACCCCCTCCTTCAGTGTGGACCCCGAGCCGGGGCTCTTCTACTGCTTCGGCTGCGGAGCGGGCGGCGACGCCATCAAGCTCCACATGCTGACCACCGGCGACGACTTCCCGGCGGCCATCGAAAACCTGGCCATCCGCTACGGCATCCCGCTCCCCTCCCGGGCCGAGGCCCGCCGTCCGGGCGCGCCGCCCGAGCGGGACCTCGAAGGGGCGCTTTCGGCCGCGGCCGAGTTCTTCACCGATCAGCTCCGCAAATCGTCCTTTGCGCGGGACTACCTGGAGCGGCGGAAGATCCCCCCGGAGCTCATCGAAAAGTTCGGCCTGGGCTATGCCCCGGACGGCTGGAAGAACCTCGTCCAGGCCCTCCACCGCCGGGTGCCGCTCGCCGACCTCGAAGCCGCGGGGCTCGTCGGCCGGTCCGAAAAGCGGGAGGGCGAGCCGTACGACCGCTTCCGGCACCGGCTGATGTTCCCCATCCACAACCAGTCCGGCCGGCTCGTGGGCTTCGGCGGCCGCACCCTGGGCGACGATCAGGCCAAGTACGTCAACACCGCGGAGACCGACCGCTTCCACAAGGGGTTCCTCCTTTACGGCCTCCACCAGGCCAAGAAGGAGATCCGGGAGACCGGGCGCGCCATTCTCTGCGAAGGCTACTTCGACGTGATCGGGACCGTCGCCTGCGGCCTCGAAGGGGCGGTCGCCGGGATGGGGACCGCGCTCACCCCGGAGCAGGCAAAGCTCCTCTCCCGCTTTGCCGAGGAGGTGGTCGTGGCCTACGACGGCGACAACGCCGGGGAGAACGCCTTCCGCCGCGCCCTGCCTCTCCTCCTCGCCGAGCGGCTGGGAGCACGCCGGGCGCGCTTTCCCGCGGGGCACGACCCCGATTCCCTGCGCCTCGAAGCCGGCGAAGAGGCGGTGCGGGAAGCCGTCACCGGGGCGGCGGACGCCGTCACGGCGGAGATCGACCGGCTGATCCCGGCGGGCGTCTCCCGCGATCCCCAGCTCCAGGCCAAGGCCGCCTCGGCCGTCACCGAGCTCCTGCGCCCGATCCCGGACCCCGTCCTGCGCTACGGCTACGGCCGCATCGCCGCCGAGCGGCTGGGCATCCCCATCGAGCTGCTGACCCGCCGCTTGGGGACCGGCGACCGTCCGGAGCGTCCGGCTACGCCCACGCCCCGGGCTGCCGAGGCTTCCGGGGAGCCGCGCCTCGTCCGGAGCCTCGAAGAGCAGGTTCTGGACCTGCTCTTAGTCCGGGACGAGCAGGCTCCGCTCCCCCTTCTCGCCGACCTTCCGGCCCCCGAAGTCTTCCTCGATACGGAATGCAGGAATATTTATCAGACCTTCTGCGCTCTATATGCCAGAGGGAACGGGGCGCCCCCCGACGCCCGGGCTGTACAGGCTGAACTGGGGGTCCAGGGGGCACCTGTTGACCGGATGGCCCGTATTCTGTTAGAAAGAAGTTTTGCTTCCGGAAGAATCGGGCTTCTGGAGTCCCTCGACAAACTGGTGGACCGCTGGCGGCGGCAGCGGATCAAGGACCTGCATGGAGAGATCAACGAGGCGCAGCGCAAGGGGGATCATGCGCTCCGCGACAGCCTCGTGGAAGAGAAGACACGTTTGAGCCGCAGTTTGCACCGGGGGTCCCGGCCAGGAACGAGAGGAGGGCTCGGTTGAGCCCTTTTTGTACGTTCTTAGTCCCGGTCGAAGCTGAGAGGAGACCGCATTGACCATTTCCAGCCTGACACCCGTCGAGGAGAAGTACAGCTCGGTGAAGCAGCTCATCGAGCTGGGCAAGGAGAAGGGCTACCTTCTTTACGACGAGATCTACGAGATGCTGCCCGAGGAGGTCGTGAGCCTTCCGGACGAGCTGGACGAGATCTACATCCGGTTCGCGGATCTCGGCGTGGACGTCATCGACCGCCCCGAGCGCTACCAGAACCGGGATGACTTCGAATCCGGGGCGAGCGAGTACGACAAGAAAGAGGACGAGACGACGGAGTTCGGTCTCGCCGCGCATGAAAAGACCAACGACCCCGTGCGCATGTATCTGCGCGAGATGGGGACGGTCCCCCTCCTCGACCGCGAGGGCGAGGTGGAGATCGCCCAGCGCATCGAGCAGGGCGAGTGGATGATCTACGAGGCGCTGTGCGAGAACCCGGTCGTTCTCCGGGAGCTCCTGCGCCTGAACGAGATGGCCGCGAAGGACAAGCGGATCCTGCGCGAGCTCGTCTCGTCCGATCCCGACGAGCCGCTCGATCCCAAGGCCTCGGACCGCATCAAGGGCAATCTCAAGATCTTCGAGCAGATTGCTGCCAACGACCAGGAGATCCAGGAGCTCCGGAAGCGCCAGAAGCGTTGCAAGCCGGACGGCGAGAAGTATCTCGAGATCGAGCGCGAGATCGACCGGCTGGTCGCCAAGATCGCCAAGGACATCCGGACGGTCGACTTCAGCGTCCAGACCAGGAACCGCCTGGTCGACTTCCTGAAGGACATCGACCGGCAGTTCTCCCGCTTCGAGCAGGACATCAAGCGGGCGCAGACGGCTCTGAAGCGCGAGACGAACGAAGACCTGAAGGCTCTCCACCGCCGCCGGATCGAAAAGTACCGGGGCGCTCTGCGCGAGCTCGAGGAGCGCTACGGGACGACCCATGCCGAGATCGCCTCGACCATCGAGAAGATCCGCCTGGGCGAGGCCACCTGCGAGCGGGCGAAGGAAGAGCTGATCGTGGCCAACCTCCGTCTCGTGGTCTCGATCGCCAAGAAGTACACCAACCGCGGCCTCCAGTTCCTGGATCTGATCCAGGAGGGGAACATCGGCCTGATGAAGGCCGTCGAGAAGTTCGAGTACCGGCGCGGCTACAAGTTCTCGACCTATGCCACGTGGTGGATCCGGCAGGCGATCACCCGGGCGATCGCGGACCAGGCGCGGACGATCCGCATCCCGGTCCACATGATCGAGACCATCAACAAGCTC
>DATHUD010000549.1:0-7279 GCA_035462575.1 Thermoanaerobaculia bacterium
ACCCTTCTGAAGCGATCTTGCCTACGCCGTGATTCCGGATGGGCAATGCCGGTGGATCGGCGTCCTCCCTCTCCCGGCGGGGGCTGGGCGGGAGATGGGAGAGGGAGACAGAGGGTGAGGTTTCGAAGGGCAGACCGTCCCCGGAAGCAAGATCTGTATAAGAGGGTGGCATGAATGCCGGGGCTACAAGAGCAGCGCCGGACTTTCGAGACACCCCCTAAAAAGCCAACAGCTCCCGCGCCGCGGCCAGCGCCTTGTCCTTGTCCGGCATCAGGGCCTTCTCCAGGTTCTTGGCGTAGGGCACCGGCCGGTCCGGGAAGGCGACGCGGCGGATGGGGGCGTCGAGCCAGGGGAAGGCGGCGTCGGCCAGGCGGGCGGCCACCTCGGCTCCGAAGCCGAGGGTGAGCTGCGCCTCGTGGACGATCAGGGCGCGGCCGGTCTTCTTGACGGAGGCGAGGACCGTCTCCTCGTCGTAGGGGACCAGGGTTCGCAGATCGATCACCTCGGCCTCGACGCCCGACTTCGCGAGCTCGTCCGCCGCTTCCATACAGGTCCAGGTGGAGACGCCGTAGCCGACGAGCGTGATCTGCCGGCCGGGCCGCATCACCCGGGCCTCGCCGATGCGGGCCAGGACCTCGCCCTCGGGGAGGACCTCCTTGATCCGCCGGTAGAGGAACTTGTGCTCGAAGAGCATCACCGGGTTGGGATCGCGGATCGCCGCTTTCAAGAGCCCCATGGCGTCCGCCGCCGTGGCCGGGCAGACGACCTTGATTCCCGCCGTGTGGGCGAACCACCCCTCCGGGTTCTGCGAGTGGAAGGGGCCGGCCCCCACGCCGCCGCCCGTGGGGAGGCGGATGACGATCGGGCAGGGGACCTCCCAGCGGTAGTAGAGCTTGGCGGCCACGTTGACGAGCTGGTTGAAGCCGCAGGAGATGAAGTCGCCGAACTGCATCTCGACGACCGGCTTGTAGCCGAGGACCGCGGCGCCGATCGCGATGCCGATCGTGCCGCTCTCGGCGATGGGCGTGTCGAGCACCCGGTGCGGCCAGCGGGAGTGGAGCCCGCGGGTGGAGCGGAAGGCGCCTTCGAACGCGCCGATGTCCTGCCCCATCACGACCACGGACTCGTCGCGCTCCATCTCCTCGAAGAGGGCCTGATTGATGGCGTCGATGTAGGTCGTCTCGGCCGCGCCGGTCCGCGAGGAGCGGACGATGGCCGGGGCGCCGGTGGCCTTTTCCTCCGGCACGGGCGCGAAGACCGGGCGGAAGGCGGTCTCGACCGGCGGCGGCGCGGCGTCCAGAGCGCGGGAGATCGCGGCCTCGACCATCTCGGCGATGCGCGCCTCCAGCCGCTCGCGGGTTGCGGCGTCCATCACCCCGTCGGCTTCCAGGCGCCGGGCATAGGCGGGCACCGGGTCGGCGGCGCGGTAGGCGGCGAGCTCGTCCGGAGGGACGACCTTCAGCGAATCATCCCCCTCGCTGTGGCCGCGCATCCTTCCGAGCATGGCCTCGAGGAGCGTGGGCCCCTCCCCCGCCCGGGCGCGGGCCACGGCGCGGTTCAAGGCGTCGGCCATGGCGTCGGGGTCGTTGCCGTCCACGGTCTCGCCGGGGATGCCGTAGCCGATCGCCCGGTCGGAGAGGCGCTCGGCCGCGTACTGGAGATGCGCCGGGGTCGAGAAGGCGTAGCGGTTGTTCTCGATGACGAGGATGAGCGGCAGCTTCCAGACCGCCGCCATGTTCAGCCCCTCGTGGAAGTCGCCGGTCGAGGTGGCACCGTCGCCGATGAAGTTGATGGCGACCCGGTCGCTTCCGGATTGGCGGAAGGCGAAGCCGCAGCCGGCGGCCACGGGGATCATGGAGCCCAGGTGGCTGATCATGCCCAAGTGGAGAATGCCGTGCTCGGGTGCCAGATACCCGTAGTGGAACGAGCGCTCCATCCCCTGGGAGAAGCCCTCGCCCTTGCCGAGGAGCTGGCAGGCGAGGCGGGTCATCAGGTGATCGGGATCGGGGCGCCGGCCGTCCGGCTCGCCGAAGCCGAAGCCGGGGAAGGCGCGGGCCGGGTCGAGGTAGACGGCGAGGATGGCGCCGAGGTCGCGGTGGAGAGTGCAGAGGGCGTCTCCCGGCCCCAGGGCGAGCCCCGCCGGGATGGTGGTGGCCTCGTTGCCCACCTCGCTGTACCACTTGGAGACCCGGCCGGTGAGCAGCAGGGCCTCGAAACGGGAGTCGAAGTCCCGGGCGAGCTTCATGAAGGCGTAGCGGAGCAGGCGCTCCTTGGGGTCGTGCGAAGAGGAGACGAAATGTGCGTCCTCGGTCAGGTAGATGGTCATAGAGAGGGAAGTTTATCAGCGGGGCAGGACGGGAGGCACGCCGATCGCCGAACCGCCCGGAGCCCTCACCACCCCGGCCCTCCTCTCCCAGCCTCCCGCCCACCGCCGGGAGAGTTGTTCATGCCGCCAGCCGCCAGACGGCACCGCAAGAGGGATGAAAATCCGGAACGGCGGTGGCCTTCGACCTCACCCCAACCCCTCGCCTAACGGAGAGGGGCTCTGGTTTGTTGGGTTTGCTTTTCTCTCCCTCTCCTCTAGGAGAGGGAGCCGGAGGGTGAGGTCGCAGGCCACGGCGGCCCCATTTTCATAGCAGGAGGGAGACTGTTTGGGATTCGGGCTGGGCGGGGGCGCCCTCTCCCGGCGGCGGGCGGGAGGCTGGGAGAGGGTCGGGGTGAGGGTTTCGGGCGGGGGACGCCGGGCGGAGGGGGATCGGGTCAGCCGCGCCGATTACACTACCCCGATGCCCACCCTCGGCCGCCTCCTCGCCGAGGCCCGCCCGCGCCTCGCCGCTACGCCGTTCGGGGCGCCGCCCCGCGAGGCACTGCTTCTCCTCGGGCACGTCCTGGGCCTTTCCGAGGCGCAGGTGCTCGCCCGGGAGGAGCGCGAGGTCTCTCCCGAAGAAGAGAGCCGGTTCCGCGCGCTCCTCTCCCGCCGGCTGACCGGGGAGCCGGTCGCCTATCTCCTGGGCGAGCGGGAGTTCTGGGGAAGGCCCTTCTTCGTGGACGACCGGGTGCTCATCCCCCGGCCGGAGACGGAGCACGTGATCGAGGCGGCCCTCGCCGAATCCTTGCCTCCCTCCCCCCGGATCCTCGACGTGGCTACGGGCTCGGGGTGCATCGCCATCACCCTGGCTCTGGAGATCCCCGGCGCCCGGGTGGTGGCGACCGACCTCTCCCCCGCGGCGCTCGCCGTGGCGGCGAAGAACGCCCGGCGGCACGGGGTGGCGGACCGGGTGTCCTTTCTCGGCACGGACCTGGCGTCCGGCCTGGACCTCTCCCGCTTCGACCTCGCGGTGAGCAATCCGCCCTACATCGATCGCAGAGAGGCGCCCGAGCTCTCCCCCGAGGTTTGCGATTTCGAGCCCCACATGGCACTCTTCCCGCCCGGCTCGGGCGACTCGATCCTCGCGCGGCTTTTCGCGCAGCACGCGGGGCTCCGGTCCGGGGTAGGATTGGCGGTCGAGATCGGCCGCGGACAGGTGGACGCCGCCCGCCGGCACGCGGAGGCCTCCGGCCTCGACCTCAAAGACATTCGGGAAGACTACGCGGGAATCCCCCGGGTCCTGGTGCTGCGGCGCCGGTGACCTGAAAGGCACAGGGCATGGACAAGTTTCACATCGTCGGACCCACGCGCCTCGCCGGGCGCGTCGAAGCGAGCGGCGCGAAGAACGCGGCGCTCCCCGCGCTCGCCGCGAGCCTGCTGACGGAAGGGGCGCTCACGCTGCACCGCGTTCCCCGGGTGCGGGACATCCGGACCTTCCAGAAGCTCCTCGATCATCTGGGGATCGGAAGCGAAGAGACGGACGGCGCCCTGATCCTCCGCCGCGACCGGCCGAGCTCGGACCACGACGCCCCGTACGACCTGGTGAAGACGATGCGCGCGAGCGTCCTCGTGCTCGGGCCGCTCCTCGCCCGCTTCGGCCACGCCCGGGTGTCGCTCCCCGGCGGCTGCGCCATCGGCGTCCGCCCGATCGACCAGCACCTGAAAGCGCTCGAAGCGCTGGGCGCGGAGATCCGCCTCTCCCACGGCTACGTCGAGGCGACCGCCGCGTACCTCACGGGGACCCGCTTCCGGTTCGACATGCCCACTGTGACCGGCACGGAGAACGTGCTGATGGCCGCGGCCCTGGCGCGCGGCACGACCGTCCTCGAAAACTGCGCCAAGGAGCCCGAGATCGTGGACCTGGCGAACCTCTTGAACGCCATGGGCGCCCGGGTCTTCGGAGCCGGGGAGGAGACGATCACGATCGAAGGGGTTTCGAGCCTGGGCTCGGCCGAGCACACGATCATCCCCGACCGGATCGAGGGCGGCACCTATCTCGTGGGCGCCGCGTTGACCGGCGGCGACGTGCTGCTCGAGAACGCCAGTGCCGCCGATCTGGCGCCGCTTCTGGACAAACTGGCCGAGGCCGGCGCCGTGGTGGAGGTGAAAGAAGACGGCATCCGCGTGTGCGCGGACGGCGAGCTCCGGTCGTGCGACGTCGCGACCGCGCCCCATCCGGGCTTCCCCACCGACCTCCAGGCGCAGTACATGGCCTTGATGACCTGTGCGCACGGGGTTGCGGAGATCAGCGAAACGGTGTTCGAAAATCGCTTCCAGCACGCGCCGGAGCTCGTGCGAATGGGTGCCGACATCCGGGTGGACGGCGGGCACGCGCGGGTCCACGGGCCGACGAAGCTCACCGGAGCGGGCGTGATGGCGACCGATCTGCGGGCTTCCGCCTGCCTCGTGCTGGCCGGCGTGGCGGCCGAGGGGGAGACGGTGGTCGACCGCATCTACCATTTGGACCGGGGCTACGAGGGAATGGAACTGAAATTGCAAAGTCTCGGCGCGCGGGTCGCCCGGTGGTCGGTTCCCATGGGCTCTTGAGTCAGCCTTTTCGAGGCACACCGGGCCCGCCCCGGGATGTTCGGAACTCTCACCTCTCTCACCCTCGCCCTGGCCATCGGCGCCGCGGACCCACGGCCGCGGCTGGTCGAGCTGCAGCTCGAAGGCAAGACCCGGGAGGCGCTCGGCCTGACGGAGCAGGAGCTCGCGTCGCGGCCGGCGGCGTCGCGGCAGATGGGCCTCGACTACCTCCGCGGCCACCTGCTCGCTCTCCTCGGCAATCACGGCGAGGCGAACGAGGCGTTCGTCGAGGCCATGGGGGCCACCCCCGCCCTCCAATCCTACAGCCGCCACCGGCTGGCCATGGAGCAGGACCGGATGAGCCACCCCGAGGTGGCCGCGGGCCTGATCGCGACCGTCGTGGGCGGCGATCCCAGGTCGCCTCTCGTCCCCGACGCGGTCCGCCTCCTCTCCCATACCCTCGCCGAGGGGGGCGACTGCCGGCTCCTCAAGGGCATCCGCTCGGAGATCCTCCCTTTGCCCCAGAGGCGGGAGCTCCTGATCGCCCAGGCGGACTGCGCCCTTTCCGCCGGCATGCCCGAGCTCGGCCGCGGGCTGCTCGTGAGCCTCCTCGAAGAGAGGCGGGAGGACGACCCCGCCCAGGTGGCCGCCGAGCGGCTGGAGGGCCTCGTCTCGGAGTCCGAGAGCGGACGGCTGCCCATGCTCCTGGGCCTCACCTTCCACCAGCACCGCGAGTTCGACCGCGCCCTGCGCCACCTGAAGCGCTCGCTGGGCGAGGGCAACGCCCTGGCCGGCCGCGACGACTTCGAGGCCCGCTACGCCCTCGGCCGCTCCCATTTCTGGCTGGGGAGGTACGCTCCGGCGGTCGAGGTGTTCGGCGACCTGATCGAGCGCGCCGCGACCCCCGAGCAGAAGGCCCGGGCCCTCTACCAGCAGGGGCGCTCCTACGAGCTCCTGGGCTCCTGGAAGAGCGCCTCGGCGAGCTTCCGTCTCTCCTATCTCGCCGAGCCCCAGGGGGTCGAGTGGGCCGCCGCCGCACTTCTCTCGGCCCTGCGCCTCGAGTGGAGGGCCAACAACGAGGCCGCGGCGCTCCCCCTCTACGATCTCCTGGCCGCGGAGCCCGCCTGGCGGGAGCAGACGGCGCGGGCCGCTCTCTTCCTCGTCTCGTCCGACGTGGTGAAGGGCCGCGCGGACCGCGCCCGCCCCTGGCTCGACCGGGTGGAGATCGCGGGCGGCGAGTACCCGATCGAGGCGGCGTACTGGCGCGGCCGGGTGGCCGAGTTGGAGAAGGACCCCCTGGTGGCCGTGGCCGCCTATCTCCGGGCCGTGCGGCCCGACCCGTACCATCCGATCGCCCGCGCCGCCCTGGCGCGGCTCGCGGCGGGTCCGCTCGCGAAAGTGGCCGTGGCGGAGGGGCGGCGCCTCGCGGCGTCGGAACGGCCCGAGGATCTCCACGGCGCCTGGCTCCTCCTGGGGTCCGGCGACCCGACGGGCCGGACCGCCCGGAAGAGGCTCCAGACTCTCCTCCTGGCCGACCGCCTGGCGTCGCCCTACCTGCGGCTTTCCGAAATCCCCGTGCGACGCTGGCCCTTCTGGCAGAAGACCCTCACGACCCCGGAGGAGATGCTCCTCGCCCTGGGCCTCTTCGGAGAGGCGGCTCCGGCCATCCGCAAGCATTTCCCTCTCTCGGGAGACCCGTCCCTCGCCTATACGGGGAGCCTCCTGCTCGCCCGCGGGGACGAGGTCAAGCGCTCGATGGAGTGGGCCGAGCTCCTGCGCATCCGCACTCCCCAGAGGGTCCCCCTGGCGCTCCAGAGCGCCGACTACCGCCGGGTGATCTATCCGCACCCCTACCAGGAGGCCGTCGCCCTGCAGGCGCGCATCCGCGGGGCGGACCCCGACCTCCTGACCGCCATCATCCGCGAGGAGAGCCGGCTCGACCCGCTCGCCTTCTCCCCGGCGGCGGCCCGGGGCCTCTCGCAGCTCACCCTCCAGACCGCCCGCCGCCTCGCCGCGGAGATCGGCCTGCCGCGGACCGCCCCCGGGGATCTCTACCGGCCGGAAATCGCGATCACCCTCGGGGCCGCGAACCTCGCGGCCATCCTCAAGGAATTCGGCAACGCCCCCCACGTGGCGGCGGCCGCCTACAACGCGGGCGAGCCGCAGGCGCGGGTGTGGAAGAGCTACTGCTTCAGCCAGGAGCCCGAGGAGTTCTTCGCCAAGGTGGGATTCCGCGAGACCCGCGCCTACCTGCGCCGGGTGCTCACCAGCCAGGAGCACTACGAAGAGCTGTATTAGATTTACTTTGTCAGACTACAGCCGAGCCCCCTACCGGGCCCTCACCACCCCGGCCCTCCTCTCCCAGCCTCCCGTCCACCCCCGGGG
>DATHUD010000550.1:0-15840 GCA_035462575.1 Thermoanaerobaculia bacterium
AGAGGAAGAGAAAAGCAAACCCAGACAACCTCAAGCCCCTCTCCTTTAGGAGAGGGGTTGGGGTGAGGTCGCAGGCCGACGCCGCTCCGGGTGAGTTGTCAGGCCCTCACATCGTCGTCGTCTTGATCCACTGCGCCGCGACCGTGTGCCGGGCCCCTTCCGGCACCTCGGCCGCGGAAGCGTCCAGGTCCGCGCTCCAGCGGCTTCCCCTCGCGGCGGCCATCCAGTCCAGCTCTTCGGCCACGGCGGCGGCGCTCGCGGGGCGGCGGGCGGGGTCCTTCTCCAGGAGGCGGAGGACGAGGGAATCGAGCTCGGGCGGAATGCCGGGCGCTTTCCGGCTCGGCGGCTGGACGTTTCCGAAGAGGGTGGCGTGGACCGCGTCCGAGACGTCCAGGCCGCCGAAGGGACGGACACCGGTCAGGCACTCGTAGAGGATGACCCCGAGGGCGAAGAGGTCGCCCGCGGGGCCGAAGCCCCGGCCCTGGAGGCTCTCGGGCGGCACGTAGCCGGGGGTGCCGAAGAAGGTGTCCTTCTCGTTCACCGAGGCCGCCACGAGGTCGGAGATGCCGAAGTCGGCGACCTTGATCGAGCCGTCCCGGCCGAGGAGGACGTTGGCGGGTTTGACGTCCCGGTGGACGATCTCGCGCGCGTGGGCCGCGGCGAGCCCCCGGGCCATGGCCGCGCCCAACGGGATGACGCGGTCCGGCTCCAGGCGGTCGCGCTGCCAGAGGAAGCGCTCGAGGCTCAGCCCGTCGACGAGCTCCATGGCGACGAAAGCCCCCTCGGGAGCGTCCTCCAGATCGTAGATGGCGACCACGTTGGGGTGGCTGAAGCGGGCCACGGTCACGGCTTCGCGCAGCAGCGTCGCGATCATCTCCCGCCGCCGTTCCGGCTCCAGGTTGCCGCCCAGGCGCACGGTCTTCAGGGCCACGGGGCGCTTGAGCTTCGGATCCCAGCCGCGGAAGACGGTGCCCATGCCGCCGGTTCCCAGCACCTCCAGCACCTGGTAGCGGCCGAGGAAGACGTCCGAGAGGGCGCTCCGGTCGAAGAGGCTCCGCCGCAGGGCGTCGAAGGTGCGGCGGAGGTCGGAGATCTCGTCTCCGGACGAGCCCGGGCCGGCCTTCGCGAGATCCCGCTGCGCCGCGACCAGCTCCCGCAGGGGACGGATCACCGTGCTGTACGCCGCGGCCGAAAGGAGTCCGATGAGCGCCAGGGCCGCGCCCACGGCCCAGGCCGCGCGGCGGCGGAGCTTTCCGGCGACGGCCTCGGCCACCGCGGCGGGCTGGCGGGAGAGGATCACCCAGTCGCTCTCGGGCACGGCCGTGTAGGCCGCGAGGATCTCGCCGCCCCGGCCGTCCTCGAAGCGCCCCGCGCCGGAGAGCCGGCCGGAGAGGGCGTTTTCGACCAGCGTCCCGGGCAGCCCGGAGAGGGCCGTGGGCGGGCCCAGCACCACCTTGCCGTTCCGTTCCGCGACCACGATTTCGGCCTGCTCCCCGAGCTCGACCGGGTGGGCCACTTCCGCCAGGGGCGCGCCGTCGCACACGAGCCGCAGGCGCCCGGCCGCCTGGGTGAGAGGGACCTCCAGGAGGAGCACCGGCGGGTCTCCGGCCACGACCGCCACCGGCTTTCCGGAGGGGAGCCTCAGGGCCTCCTCCACCCGCTGCCGCGTCGCGCCGCCTCCCTTGAGCTGGGCGCGGATGACCTCCTCTCCCGCCTCGTTGATCACGGAGAGGGCCTCGACGCCCAGGTCGGCCCAGGCCGCGAGGCTCGCCGAGAGGAAGTCCCGCGCCTCGGGCGAGCGGGGATCGGCGAGCGCCGAATTGCCGGCGGCGCCCCGGGCGAGCGAGAGGCGGGTGGCGAGGAAGGCTCCGGCCCGGGTGGCCCCGGTCTGGGCGGCGAGGTTGTGGGTGCGCAGGACCTGCTCGTAGAGCGCGTCGCGGTTGACGCCCAGGAGGCCGAGCATGGCGATGCCGACCGGGAGCAGCCCCACCGCCGCCAGGGCGAGGGCCACGCGGGGGAGCAAACGGAGGCGGAGCCGGGGGAGCTTCACGCGGAGCGGGGGAAGCGGTAGCCCGCCCCACGCTCCGTGATCACGTAGCGGGGGCGGTTGGGCTCGGGCTCGATCTTGCCGCGCAGCCGGTGGACGTGAACCCGCAGGGCGTCTTCGAAGACCTCTTCCCGCGGCCAGAGGCGGCGCAGGAGGAAGTCGGTCGCCACCACGCGGCCGGCGCTCCTCATGAGCACGTAGAGGAGCTTGGTCTCGGTCGCGGTGAGCGGCACGGGCCGGCCGTCCACGTTGATCCTCTGGTGGGCGAAGTCGACGGCCAGCCGCTCGTCGACTTTGACGACCGGCTGGAGCGCGTAGGCGAAGTCGCCGATCCTGCGGAACACGCGCTCGACCCGGGCCACCATCTCCCGCGGGTTGAAAGGCTTGCGGATGTAGTCCTCGGCGAACCCCTCGATCGCCTGCACGACGGTTTCCTCCGCGTCGACCGAGGTGAGCATCACGATGGGGAGGTCGCTCCACTCCTGGAGCCTCTTCGCGAGCGCCAGGCCGTCCATCCCCGGCAGGAGGATGTCCACGAGGGCCAGGTGCGGCAGGCCCTGGCGGCCCACCCGGTCCAGTGCCTCCTCGGCGGACCCGGCCGGCCAGACCTCGAATCCGGCCGCCTCGAGCTCGCGGCGGATCAGCCGAAGGAGGTCCGGGTCATCCTCCACGGCGAGGACGCACCGGGAGGAGGATCGCTCGGAAGCGGCATGGGGGTGTTCAGGGGACATGATTTGCGGTTGATCTTACCATTCTGGAAAACATGATCTTCTGGTGATATGTATGGAGGCCTGATGCTTCGTCCCGAGCTGCGGCGCATCCTCTTCGTCGAGGACGATCCGGACATCCGGACGGTCGCCACCATGGCTCTCGAAGCCGTGGGCGGGTTCTCCGTGCTCGCCTGCGACTCGGGAATCCAGGCGGTCGAGAAGGCCCCCGCGTTCGGCCCCGACCTCGTGCTCCTGGACGTGATGATGCCGGGCCTCGACGGGCCCGCCACCCTGGAGGCGCTCCGCCGGCTGCCCGAGATCCGGGAGACGCCCGTCGTCTTCATGACCGCCCGGGTGCAGACGCACGAGGTGGCCCGCTACAAGGAGATGGGCGCGGCCGACGTCATCGCCAAGCCGTTCGATCCCATGGCCCTCGCGGACACCGTCCGCTCGATCTGGAGCGGCCTCACACCCTGAAAGGAAGCCGGATGGATCAGGGCCTCCCCAGGGATCTCCGGGAGTACTTCTCCGAGCGGCTCCCCCACCGCCTGCGCGAGGTGGAGGACGCCTGGTGCGCCGTCCGGGAGTCCGGCTGGGGCCCGGAGCCCGTGAAGCGCCTCCACCGCCTCGCCCACTCCCTCGCCGGAACGGGGTCGACCTTCGGATTTCCCACGGTGAGCGGAGCCGCCCGGGGGCTGGAGGTCCTTCTCCAGGGCACGGTCGAAGGCACCGCGCCGCCGCCGGATGCCGGGCGGGTCGAGGAGCTCCTGAGCGAGCTTCGAAAGACCCTGGAGCCTTCCTCTTCCAAGGCAGGGGCGGGGCTTGCCCCCGGTCAGGCGGAGACGGGCCCCGTCCGGCCATCGAGCCTGGGCACGGAGCGGCTCCTCTTCCTCGTCGAGGACGACCCCGAGCTCGGCCAGACGCTCGCCCACCAGCTCCATCACTTCGGGTACCAGGTGCGGCTCTTCCCGGACATCGCCTCCTTCGAGCGGGAGATCGTCCGGGAGCTCCCCGCGGTCGTGCTCATGGATGTCATGTTCCCCGAGGGCCGGCTGGCCGGGGCGGAGAGGATCCGGGCGCTGCGGGAGACGTACGGCGAGGCCCTGAAGGTGATCTTCCTCTCCTCCCGGGGGGATCTGGCCGCCCGGCTGGAGGCGGTGCGCGCGCGGGGGGACGCCTACTTCACCAAGCCGATCGACGTCTCCGCCCTCGTCGACACCCTGGACCGTCTGACGGAGATCCGCCCCATGGATCCGTACCGGATCCTCCTCGTGGAGGACGATCCGGACCTGGCGGCGTTCTCCGCCCGCGCTCTTGAGGACGCGGGGATGGTGGCCTCCGTCGTCTCCGATCCCATGGAGGTGATGGGACCCCTGGGAGACCTCGAGCCGGACGTGATCCTGATGGATCTCTACATGCCCGGCTGCACCGGCCCCGAGCTCGCGGCGGTGCTGCGCCAGCAGGAGCGCTGGGTGGGCACGCCCATCGTGTTCCTGTCGACCGAAGAGGGGCTGGAGAAGCAGATCGCGGCGATCAACGCGGGCGGGGACGAATTCCTGACCAAGCCCATCGCCCCGGCGCACCTGGCGGCGGCGCTCGCGGCGCGGGCCCGGCGCGGCCGTCTCCTCGGCTCGCTCATCTCCTACGACGGGTTGACCGGCCTCCTGAACCACGGCAACCTGAAGGTCCGGCTCGAAAGCGAGCTTGCCCTCGCCGCCCGCGAGCGGTGGGAGGTGGCCTACGCCATGGTCGACCTCGACCGGTTCAAATCGATCAACGACGAGCACGGCCACGCGACCGGCGACCGGCTGCTCCGAAACCTCGCCATGCTCCTGAAACAGCGCCTCCGCCGCTCGGACGTGGTCGGCCGCTACGGGGGGGACGAGTTCGCCGTGATCTTCCCCCACACCGACGGCGCCACCGCCCGCCGGGTGCTCGAAGACATCCGTGAAAGCTTCTCCCGCCTCCCCCACTCCGCGGGGGACCGCGAGATCACCACCACCCTGAGCTGCGGCGTCGCCGTCTACCCGGCCCACCCCACGGCCGAGACGCTCGCCGAAGCGGCGGACGTCGCCCTCTACGCGGCCAAGAGGAGCGGGCGCAACCGGGTCGAGCTGCGGGGCGCGTCCTAGATCACTTCTCCCGGCTCAATGCGTGGCCTCGGCGCGACGCCGGGAGGCGAGCAGCCTTTCGAGCTGCTGGAGGTCGATGGGCTTGACCAGGTGGTAATCGAACCCCGAGAGCTTGCCGCGCTCGCGATCCTCCCGGTTTCCGTAGCCGGTCACGGCGATCAGGAGAAGGCCCTCGCTTCCGGGATCGAGCCGCAGCCTCCGGGCGACCTCGTAGCCATCCATCTTCGGCAGCCCGATGTCCAGAAGGACGACCTCCTGCCGGTGCCTCCCGGCTTTCGCGAGCGCCTCCTCGCCGTCGTGGGCGACCAGCACCTCGTGGCCGGCGATCTCCAGGATCTTGCCCAGGGTCTCGGCCGCGTCCTGGTTGTCGTCCACCACGAGGACCTTCCGGCCGGCCGCGCGCCTCGCGGGCACCGCGGCCTCCCGCGGGCCGGTGGCCGCGACCCGCTCCGTCCCCAGCAGGGGGAGCCGCACGACGAATTCGCTCCCGCGCTCCGGCCCGTCGCTCCACGCCTCGACGCTCCCCCCGTGCAGCTCGACCAGGCTGCGCACGAGGGCGAGGCCGATCCCAAGGCCGCCCTCCGAGCGGTCCAGCGACGGGCTGGCCTGGGTGAAAAGGTCGAACACCCGGGAGAGCATCTCGGGCGGGATGCCCACTCCCTCGTCCTTGATCCGGATCCGGACCTCGCTGTCGTGGCGCTCCACCGTCAACCAGATCCGCCCCCCCTCCTTCATGTACTTGGCGGCGTTGTTCAGGAGGTTGGAGATCACCTGGGCGAGGCGGGTCAGGTCGGCGTAGAGGTGCACCGGCTCGGGCGGGAGCGAGAGGAGGAGGGAGTGCTTCCGGCTGTCGATCAGCGGCTGGCTCGTCTCCACGGCCTGGGCGATCACGGCGGAGAGCTCTAAATCCTCCCGGTGGAGCTCGACCTTGCCGCGCGTCACCCGGGAGACGTCCAGGAGGTCGTCCACCAGCCGGGCGAGCTGCCGCACCTGGCGGTCGATCACGTCCCGCGCCCAGGAGAGGTGGGTGTCGGTCGAGCCGAGGAGCTGGATCACCTGGGCGGCGTTCCGGATCGGAGCCAGAGGGTTTCGCAACTCGTGGGCGAGCATGGCCAGGAACTCGTCGCGGCCCCGGAGAGCGGTCTCGAGCTCCGACGTCCGGTCCATCACCCGTCGCTCCAGCTCGCTCTTGGCGATCTTGAGCGACGAGCTTTCGATCAGCTCCCACTCTCCCTGCCGCCGGGTCAGGGCGAACTGGTGGGTGCGGCAGACGTCGAGCACGTCCTCCGCCCGGCAGCGGTCCAGGCAGTAGGTGCAGAGGCCGATAATCCTGCCCTTCGCAAAGGTCTGGTTGACCGCCTCCTCGTAGGTCATGAACTCGTCCCAGCCGCTCTTCTCCAGCCAGAAGGTGTTGCCGGTGAGCCGCAGCCCCTCGTAGCCGGCGTCCAGGGCGCGCCGTTCCCAGCTCATCCATCCCTGGAGAGCGTCCGCTCCGTCCTGGCCTCCGGTCCTCAGATACCAGTCCTGGAAGTCCAGGATCTCGATCTGCCCCCGGGAGAGGAAGTCCTCGAAGTCGGGCATGGCCTCGTGCATCAACGCCGTGGCCTCCGCCGCCCGGAGCGGCTCGGAGGTGACCCACAGGCAGAGCTCGTTGCTGCGCAGCCCCGCCGTGAAATAGGGGACCAGAGTGTCGATCAGGTCCTCTTTGGTGCGGTAGAACTGACAAAAGTGGGTTCCCAAAGGGACCTGGCCCACGGCCTGGATCCCGCTGTCGCTGCCCGATTGCGTCATACCCGTTGCTCCTCCTCGTCGGCAGTGACTCGGCCCGCACCTCGCACGCTCACCGGATTTCTCCCCGAGTGAATCACCCTTCCAACGGATTTTAGGTGATTCAGCGCTCTTCGGAATCCCCTCTCCATTCGTTCCGCTGAACAACGGGAAGCTGCAAGGCGCGTTCCCGGTCGAGCTCGAGCGAGCCCACGTGGAGAGCCAGGGGAGATTGCACCCATTTGTAGATCGAGCGGGTGAAGAGCACGGCGAAGCGCTTCGCCCAGGCGTCGAGCCGGGCGGCGGCCACCTCGGGGAACAGCGAGCAGAGGGCCACGGCGACCTCGTCCGGCGCCAGCTTCTCGCCCGCGTAGAGATAGAGGCAGGCGTCGAGGACCGGGAAGGGCATGAGCTCGTTTTCCGCCACCTGCGCCGCGGCGAGCTCCGGTCCCGGCTCCGTTTCGAGGGTCTTCCTGATCCCCGCAAAACCGTAGAGCTCCTGGAAGCGCTCGAGAAGCGCGACCACCACCGTCTTCGGGACGTTCGCGATCACCGACAGCGCCCCTTCGAGGTCGCCGCCGATCGTGGTGTAGCCGACCGCCTTCTCGCTCATGTCCCCGGTCTGGAGGAAGAGCGCGCCCGAGCTGTTCGCCCAGTTCCACATGCGGGTGGCCCGGATGCGCGCCTGGACGTTCTGGCGGGTGATCTCCGTGGGATCCTCGCCCGCGAGCATCTCCCGGGTCGCCTCCACCTCGCGGTCGAACGCCTCCTCGATAGGCACCACGCGCAGGGGGACTCCCAGCTCCTCGGCGAGGATCGACGCCGCGTCGCGCGTGCCCTCCCCCGAATAGCGGGTGGGCATGTAGAAAGTCGTGATCAGCTCGCCGATCCGCTTGCGGTGCTCTTCGTCCCCGAGCTCGCCTTCGGGATCGCTCTCCCGGGAGAGGAGATTCGCCGCGCGCCAGGCGAGGAGCAGGGTGAGCATCGAGTCCCGGCCGCCCGAGAGGGCCACGCCCAGGGAGCGGAAGGCGCCGGACTTCTTGAAATAGTCCTTGACGCCCAACGAGAGCGCCTCGATCAGGTCGTCCAGCACCTCCTCGCGCGCCGTGCGGGCGGGCCGCCCCGCCGCGGGGAGGAAGAGGTCCGAGGCGGCCGGGATCGGATAGGCGAGCCCCGACCGGTCGGCCGTGGGCCGCTCGACCGAGAGCACCGGCACGGGGAGCTCCTCCCGCTGGAACGTCTCGCAGTCGACCCGCCAGGTGGACGCCTCGCGCCGCGCCCGGAGAGTCCGGTCGAGGTCCACCACGCACGAGGTCCACCCCTCCCGGAAGCGCGGCGCGTCGAGCATCGGCCGGCCGTTCTGGAACACGAGGCCGCCGCCGTCGAAGATCAGCCCGTCCTGGGCCCCCACCGTGTTGGCGTAGACGAGCGTCGCCTGGTTGTCCGACGAGCGGGTGGCGAGCATCTCCTGGCGGGTCGAGGTGACGCCCACCCGGAAGGGAGAGGACGAGACGTTGATCACGATCTCCGCGCCCGAGTAGCACCGGCGGCGCATCGGGCCGTCCGGCGACCACACGTCCTCGCAGACCTCGGCGGCCAACACGCCGAAGTCGAACTCGAAAAGGTAGTCCCCGAGGGGGATCCCCTCCGCGTCGAGCGCCAGTCCCGGCGACCCTTGAGAGAACGTGCGGGCCTCGTAGAACACGTTGTAGGTGGGGAGCTTCTCCTTCGGAATGAAGGCCAGGATCTCCCCGGAGTGGACGACCGCCGCGCAGTTGAAGATCTGCCCGCCCGCGCCCACCGCGAGCCCCACGACGAAGACCGTGGGCAGGTCCGCCGTCTCCGCGGCAAACCGTTCGAGCTCCGTCCGCTGGGAAGCGAGAAACGCCCGCCACTGCACCAGGTCCTCCGCCGGATACCCTCCCACCACCTGCTCCGAAAAACAGCCGACCGTCACCCCGGCCGCCGCCATGGCCCGCGCCTGGGCGAGCACGCGGTCCACGTTCGAGCGCACCGCGCCCACGGTGGGGTTGACGTTGCCGATTCCGATCTTGATCAGTCGCATGGACCCACACTATCGCACCTGGGGTTCCCCGGCGAAGGGGCGATTTGTGAGGCCGAGCCGGACTACCCCGCCGCCCGTCGCTCCTCCAACGAGATCATTCGCGGGAAGCGCTCCGTCACTCCGGACACCGCACTCCGGCTAGCGCGCGTTCTCGGAATGTCCGCGGATTTCTGGCTGGGCCTTCAGCAGGACTGGGATCTCTGGCATGCGATGCACAGCAAGGAAGCCGCTGAGATCGAGCGGCTGGAACCGTTGAGGCGTCGCGCCTAGATCTGACTTGATCGCGTAGGGGCGGGCTTGTCTCCGCCCCTACGACAACCAATAAGTCCTACCCTGACGGCGGTCAGTTGCTGATCGACACCGTGCCGCTCTTCGAGGAGTTGAGCGATGCGTAGTAAGCCGGTTGCCCGTTGGTCAGGTTTCCCGTTCCCATCGAGATGGTGCCCGCGGCCTGCGCAGACCGGTAGGTCCCGGTCGAGCGCGACATGTACCGGTAGCCCGGGCCCTCGGAGCGGCTAACAGAACGCCCCTGGCTCGACGATTCCCCCCCGATCCAGGCAACGTCGATCGACACGTTGTGGTAAGAAGCGCTCACGTAATCGTAGACCTGGATCGTGGTGGAGAGAGCGGCCTGGTCGAGCGTCGGACGAACATCGAAAGACCCTTGAAGCGGGATCGAATAGCCGTAGCCGCTGAACAGAGTCTGATAGCCATTGCAGATGTCATATCGATAAATCGAGACATATCCGTAGGAGCTCGGCTGGGGACGGCCCGGCGGGTCCTGGCTCCGGCCGTTGTTTGCATAGAGATACATGGACGTCACAATGCAGTTGGTCGCATCCGACGTATAGAAGCTCGCCTCGGCGGTCTCCCCCTTGAAGTGGAAGACATCGGCAGCAAAAGCGATCGCGGGAGATCCAAGAACGGTCAGGAGAATGATCAGGAGAGGCAACGACACTTTGGAAACTCTCATGACGGATTCCTTCTGCTCTTTGGCAACGGTCGCGCCCAAGAACATCCAGGGCGCGCCACAAACGTGCGCTTGTCGAGCAATCGAAGACCCACGGCTCCCCGGTTCCTTGGAATCAGTCTAGAACGATTTCAAACAAATTGGAATGAAAGTCGCTGGTGGTGATATCTCCACTTTAATATTTACAGCCTGCCCAATTACAGGAAGGATTTTGAGAGCGGAAGATCTTTCAGCGCGTCCCGCTTCTCCGGCCAGTCGTTGATCGGCCGCGGAAGGCGCTCGGCGGCGATCACCAGCTCCAGAGATTCGCGGAGGCCTTCCGCGAGATCGGCGGCGGGAAAGAGCGCCCTGCGGGCAGCCTCGTCGTCCACCCGCTCGGGCTCGCAATTCCACAGGCGGGCGGCCAGGGACCGCAGATCCTCGATGGAAGCGCGGGAGCCGTCCGCCCAGCGGAGGAAACAGCGGTGGACCTCTCCGGCCGCTCGGGCCGCGTCCACCGCCGCGGGGAAGGCGGGGGTGAAGGAGAAGGCGCGGACGAACCACCAGGACGGGAGCGAGTCGGCCCGGCCGGTCAGGAGGTGCAGAAGGCTGTCCTCGCCGGTTTCGCGGTCCAGGCCCAGGGTTTCGGCGAGGAAGGCGAGGGCGCCCTCCGATCCCCCCAGCTCCTGGATAGCCTTCTCGGCCAGGGCTTCGAATCGGGCCTCTTCCCGGTACTCGGGCTCGGGCAGGAAGGGGTGGAGGCGGCGGAGCCCCTCCTTGATCTCCTCTTCTCCATCCGGGGCGAGCCCGGCATGGAGGGCGGCCGACACGAGAAGCGCGCGCCGCCGTACCCGCCGGGCAAAGGCAGAGGCTGCCGGATGGAAAAGTTGAGCCATACGCCAGGCGCGCTGGAGCGTGGGGCCCTCCGGGACCCGCAGGGCGGTTTCCTTGTAATACCCGATGTAGCCGCTCGCCGGCCGCGCGCGGCGGTCCGCGGCGGGCGCGGTTTCGAGCGCCCGCTCCAGGGCCTTCCGGGCGTCCTCCCTCTTGACGCTCTCCTGGCCGAGGAATCGGGTGAGATCCGAGGCGTCCCCCAGATGCTTACGGGCGAGGTCCGCCACGCGCGCGGGATCACGGTCCAGAAAAGAAAGATTTTTCAGATCCGCGATCAATGCTTCGGCCGCAGCAGCGTCCACCGCGAGGCGCGCCAGGGCGTGGCGCACCTCGACCAGCGCCAGGGTGATCGGGCGGTATCCGTGCTCGGCCGGCGCGTGGAGGAGAGCGACCTCGTCGTCGCCCTCCAGGGCGCCGGATTTGTATCCGTCGAAAACGGCCCCCACCCCTTCCATCCCGAAAGGCGCGAGCTCGGCGGCCCGCAACGCCCCCAGGCTCGCGGCGCCGATCACGCGGACCCCGGCGTCCAACGCGTACAGAAGCTCCTTGTGAGTGACGGAGGGGACGGTGAAGTAGTAGCCGTCCAGGAGGACGATCGTGCGGGGATGAAAGGCGAGCGCCGAGAGGACGTCACCGCGCCGGGCCGGAGGGAGCACGCGGCAAGCGTCGAGAAGCGCTCGCCAGTCCGGCCCCGGCTCCCGGGGCAGGGTCGGCCCGGCGAACACGATGATCCCATCACCCATGAGGCTTGTCCTTGAGGCCGGGGATGAACACGGTGACGACCGGTACGCCGATCTCCGGCCGGGTGAGGTCGACCCAATACGCCTCGAAACCCTGGGCGGCCAAATGGTCCGTGACGACGTCGAGATCCGTGGCCACGCTCGCGGTCGAAAGGTCGGGCAGATCGGCCAGTGTCCTCCCACCCGCAGGCTCCGTAAAGTCTTCGAAGAGGCGTTGCGCCAGATCCTCCCCTCCGAAGAAGGGGAGGTCGTCCCGCGCGCCGGAGATGTAGGTGAGGCGGGACTGGGCGGCCTCGGTCAAGGCGCGGGAGAGGGCCACGGCCGGGTCCGGATGGCAGCCCGAGCCGCGCCAGACGTTGGGGATGTCCGGAGCGGCGAGGTCCACCAGGAAGACCGGGAGGCCGAGGCCGCCGGTCACGTCCCACAGGGCGAGCTTGCAGCCGGCGGCGCGGATGCGGTCGAGCGGCTCGCGAAGCCACGGGACGTCGACCGAATCCTCGCGGAGCGGCACCTTGCGGGCGGGGTCCTCGCCGGCCAGACGGACGGCGTGGCGCTCCGCGAGCTCGCACGCGCCGTGGAGCACGGCCTCCTCGAAGCAGTTGCCCGACGCCAGGCCGTTCGAGGTGCGGTGGAAGAGGCGCAGCGGCAGGGCCGCGGGCTCGGTGAAGTCGAGCTCCAGCATGTCGAGCGGGAGCCAGCCGTCCGGCCCGCCACCAAGACATCGGGCACGCACCCACGGGATGGGAACGGCCGCCACTTCCGGAGGCTGGAACGTCCAGCGCAGCGAGGAGAGCGGGATGGGGTTGTCGTACCGCATCTCGCGCGGGGAGAGGACCACCCGGGAGAGATGGGAGAGGTCCTCCGCGTGCCAGAGCTCGATCGACTCCATGACCGCGCTCGCCCGGGCCGCCGCGGGTGTCGCGCCCTTGCCCTGGGAGACCGAGAGGCTCCGGCTCGCCGGCCGCACCGCCTGCCAGACCGGGATGCCGATCCGGTCGAGGCCGGTTACGTCCGCCACCCGGGTGACGCCCACCCGGGGGAGGACGCCGCGCAGGGCCTCCCAGGTCTCCTCGGGAGGCCGGACGCGGTGCGTGCCCAGCCGGAACCTCTTGGGCGCGGAACCTTCCACGACCTGCGGCGCGCCCTACGGGTTCGCCGGCCCGCTTGGGTTCTCTTTGCGGGCGGCCTTGGCTGTCACCACGATGCGCCAGCCGTCATTCTTGATCTTGGCCAGCATCATCGCGCCGTTGCCGGCGAGCTGCTTGCCGTTGGTGAACTGCTCGGTCACCCGATAGGTGGCGCTGGCGCGGTCTCCCCCCACGTACACGACCTGAACCTGGGTCACCTGAACCTGGCGCGGCGAGGCCGGCGGGTACTTCTGAAGGTAATCGGCGAACTCCGGGCTTCCCATCCAGTGACTGATCACCGGCTGGTCCACCCGCACCAGGCCCTCCGTGGTGAGCGCCATGTGGGGATTGGCGTAGAAATTCGTCCACTGCTGGGCAAACTGGTCCCAGGGGATGGACTCGGCGCCCTGGATCAGGCTCTGGATCTGCTGGTCGTCCTGCTGGCCCGTGCCCTGGTTGACGTTGACGAGGTCGTATCCGACGAGCGGGATGCAGACGAACGCGGCGCCCACGGTGCGCTCGCCGCAGCTCGCCGGCTCCAGATGCAGACCGAGGTCTTCGGCCATGCCGTCGAAGGCCTGTTGAAGAGAATTTTCGTGATTCTGATCAGACTCCTCCCATTTCTCAGCCACGGGGGCCTCCCTTCATCGAAAATCGAGGTTTTCAGAATGGCCGGAGTCTACCCGGGGGTTGGGCGGGTTGTCGAGATGGCGGGTCCGGTTGCGCAGCCCGGACCCGCCCGGTAAGATCCACTCGACCTCCCGGAGTCCGCCCACACGCCGCAAACCCCATGGTCGGGAAGACAATCAACCACTACCAGATCCTCCGCGAGATCGGAGGAGGGGCCATGGGCCGGATCTTCCTGGCCCGGGACACCCGTCTGGGCCGCAGCGTAGCGATCAAGATGCTGCCGCCCGCGCTCGTGGCGGACCCCGTGCGGCGCCAGCGCTTCGAGCGGGAGTCGAAGGCGCTCGCCGCGCTCAACCATCCGAACGTCGTGACCATCCACTCCGTGGAAGAGGCCGAAGGACAGCCCTTCCTGGTGATGGAGTGGATCGAAGGGCGGTCGCTCGAAGAGCTGATCCCGCCCGGAGGGATGGAGATTCCCCTCTACCTGGAGACCGCGATCCCCATGGTCGAGGCGGTCTCGCAGGCCCACCAGGCGGGAATCGTCCACCGCGACTTGAAGCCGGCCAACATCATGGTGCGGGACGACGGGGTGCTGAAGGTCGTGGACTTCGGCATCTCCATGATCGAGCCCGAGACGATGGTGGACGGCCAGTCGGCCGCGGCCCAGCAGAGGCTCACCCAGGTGGGGATCGTCGTGGGGACCCTCCCCTACATGTCGCCCGAGCAGCTCGAAGGGACCTGGATCGACGCGCGGTCCGACATCTTCTCCCTGGGCGTGCTCCTCTACGAGATGGCGACGGGCTACCGGCCGTTCCAGGGGGGAAGCTCGGCCTCGCTCCTCACCTCGATCCTGCGGGACGAGCCGGCTCCCCTCACCCACTCGCGGGCTTCGCTCCCCGCGTCGTTGGACAGGATCGTGGCGCGCTGCCTCCAGAAGCGCCCCCAGGATCGTTATCAGACCGCGGCGGATCTCAAGAGGGACCTCCAGGAGCTCAGGAGGGAGCTGGAGCTCGCGACGGCCGCGCCGCCGATCTTCGTGCCGGACTTCCCCACCGCGGCCTTGCCGGCGGCGACGGTGGCGGGGACGACAACGGCGGTCGCTGTCCCCGCGCCTCCCCGGAGGCGGTTGGGCCTCACGATCGCGGCCGTGGCGGTCCTGGTGCTCGTGGGGGTCGGAGCGGGGCTCTGGCTGCGGCGGGAGAAGGCGGCGCCCGCGGCGGGCGGACCGGCGCCCGCGCCCTCCGGCCAGATCGTGCCGGCGGTCGAGCGCGCGGCGGTCAAATCGGTCGCGATCCTCCCCCTGCGCAATCTGTCGGGAGATCCGGAGCAGGAGTTCTTCTCGGACGGCACGACCGAGGCCATCATCGCGAACCTGGCGAAGCTCGGGGGGCTCCGGGTCATCTCCAGCAACTCGACCGTGCGCTACAAGAACCGGAGCGCGGGGCTCACCGAGGTGGCGCGGGATCTGGGGGTGGACTACGTGGTGGAAGGATCGTTCCTGCGCTCGGGCGGGCAGCTCATGATCATCGTGCAGCTCGTGGACCCGAAGACGGACGGCACCATCTGGGGGGACACCTACCGAGGGACCGTCGCCGACGTCTTCTCCTTCCAGCAGCGGGTGGCGGAGGCGGTGGCCCGGCAGACCGTCGGCGAGCTGAGCACGGCCGACCTCACCCGGCTGGCCCACATCCAGGAGGTGGTGCCCGAGGTCTACGAGACCTACCTGCGGGCGCGCTACTTCCTGAACAAGCGCACGCCCGACGCCGTCCGGCGGGCGCTCTCGCTGCTGGACCAGGCGCTCGCCAAGGATCCGGGCTACGCCCCCGGCTGGGCGGCCAAGGCCGAGTGCTACCTCTACCTGATGGCGGACGGCATCTCCGTCCTCCCCGCCGACGCGGCGCTCCCCAAGGCCCGCGAGGCGGCGCTGCGCGCCCTGGAGCTCGACGAGAGCCTCTCGGACGCTCACGCGGCGCTCGCCTTCACGGAGCTCCAGGCCTGGCAGTGGACCAAGGTCGAAAAGGAGTTCCGGCGGGCCCTGGAGCTCAACCCGAGCAACGCGGACGCCTATCTCAAATACACCCTCTTCCTCACCGCCCAGGGGCGCCACGAGGAGGCGATCGCCGCGGCCGAAAAGGCGCGGCAGTTGAACCCGCTCTCGCTGCACATCCGGATCACGACCACCTCCAACTACATGTGGGCCGGCCGGTCCCGGGACGCGGAGGCGAGCGCCCGCGCGGCGATCGCTCTCCAGCCCGACCACGGGCTCCCCCACTACCAGCTCGGATCGATCCTCGCCAACGAGGGCCGCTATCAGGACGCCGACTCCCCGTTCCGGGAGGCCGTGCGCCTCGGCGGGAGGAATCCCCGGGCGCTCGCCGGGCTCGCCTGCAATGAGGCCCTGTCAGGCCATGCCGAATCCGCCCACCGGCTCGTCGCCGAGATCGAAGCCGCCTCCGGAAAGGGCTGGGTCCCCCCCTCGACCCTGGCCGCTCCCCATTTCGCCCTGGGGGACGCGGACCGCGGCTTCGAATGGCTCCAAAAAGCCGCGGACACCCGGGATCAGAGCCTTCTCCTCCTCCGCCTGGACCCCACCTACGCCGAATACCGCTCCGACCCGCGCTTTCAGCGCATCCTCGCCCAGGTAGGGCTCGACCGGCTCGCCCCCGCGCCGGTTTGACCCCAACGGGCCCCGCCCGTAGACTCCCTGGTGGTCAGGGACGTATGAACCCACGATGAGCGAGCTCGGCTGGAAGTACCTCACCCCGGAAGACAAGGACGC
>DATHUD010000551.1:0-3443 GCA_035462575.1 Thermoanaerobaculia bacterium
GGGAGGTGAGGGTCCCCGGACGGGGGCTTCGGTTGGCGGGGGGCGCTCCCCTACCCCTTCCGAGCCACCGCGATAATCCCCAGCCCCTTCCACGGAGCCAGGCGGTCCAGCCGGCGGATGACCGGGACGGCCATGTTGAAGATCTTGAGCTGCGTGCGGCTGAAGTGCCTCCGCTTCAGGATCTTGCCGTTCAGCCACCAGCCCGGCACCCCGGAGTGGTTGAAGTCGCGCAGGACCTCGAGCGTGAAGCCGGTCGCCTGGAGCTCCTCGGTGAGCGTGGCCTTCTCGTAGCGGCAGCGGTGCCCCAGGACTTCGTCCAGGCTCGAATAGAGCGCCGGCCCCTGCGGCACGTAGAGCACCACCCGGCCGCCCGGCTGCAGGACCTCGGACATGTTCCTCAAGGCCAGCAGCGGATCGCGCACGTGCTCCAGCACGTTCAGGCAGACGACCGTGTCGAACTCCCCCTTCCAGGGCGCGAAATCCGCGGGCTCTCCGAGGTCGATCTTGTCGACCGTCAGGTAGGGCTTGCCGAGGGACAGGTTCCGCAGGTAGTCGATGTAGTGCGGGTTGATGTCGCTTGCCACGTAGAGGTCCCGGGGCACGAGCCAGCTCGTGATGTTGCCGATCCCGGCTCCGATCTCGAGCACCCGCGCCCCTACGTACGGCTTGATCGCCTCGGCCATCCAGCGGTTGAAGCTCTGCGCCCGCTCCAGGCTGTGGAGGATGTGCGAGCCGTACTCGTCCTCGGCATAGAGGTCGTCGATCAGGCGGTACTTGACCATGGCGCTCACCGCCTTGAACGCGTCCTTCCAGCCGATCTTCTTGCCTTCGCGGTAGGTGCGGCCGAGGTAGCTGATCGGCACCTCGAAGACCCGGCACTCGCGCTTGGCGACCTTGGCCGTGATCTCCGGCTCCATGGCGAAGTCGTTCGAGCGGATGGGGATCGACTTCAGAAGCGGCGCCCGGAAAACCTTGTAGCAGGTCTCCATGTCGGTCAGGTTCAGGTCCGTGAGCCAGTTCGACAGGCCGGTGAGCATCCGGTTGCCCAGGGTGTGCCGGTGGTAGAGGACGCGGCGGCGTTCGCTCGGCAGGAACCGGGAGCCGTAGACCACGTCGGCCCCGTCCTCCAGGAACGGACGGACGAGCCGGACGTAATCGCGGGGGTCGTACTCCAGATCCGCGTCCTGGAACATGATGAGGTCGCCGGTCGCCTCCGCGATCCCCCGGCGGATGGCGGCCCCCTTGCCCTGGTTCTCCTGCTCCACCAGGTGGATCCGCTCGGGATGCTCGGCCGCGAGCGCCCGGAGGATCTCGGTCGAGCCGTCCTTCGAGCCGTCGTTGACGATGACGAGCTCCAGCTCCCGGATCTCGGGAGCCGACACCGCGAGCACCCGGCGCACGAGCTCCTCCACGAGGAAGCGCTCGTTGTACACCGGGATGATGACGCTCAGCTTGATCCCGGACGGGATAACTTCGGTATTCATCAAGTCCCAACTCTCGAAGACGGGGGATGATACCATCGGTCTCTCTCCTTGTCGTACGTCTCTTCAGGAGGCAACCATGCGGTATGCCCGAACGTCTTTCCTGATCGCCGTCCATGTGCTGGCTCTGGGTCAAGCGGTCCGCGCGCAGCCGTCCGGCTCTCCCGCCGCCGATCCGGAGCCCGCCCTCGCGGCCATCCGGCCGCAGGCGATCCGCGCGCACATGCGCTTTCTGGCCGACGATCTGCTGGAAGGCCGCAGGACCGCGACCCGTGGCTACGATCTCGCAGCCAGATACGTGGCCGCTCACTTCGAGGCGTTGGGGCTTGAGCCCGCGGGCACGAGAGGGAGCTATTTCCAGCCCGTCCCACTGGTCGAGATGACCACGGTCGAGCCCGAGTGCTCCCTGACCCTCCTCCGCGACGGCCGGAAAACTGTGCTGCGCTATGGCGAGGACTTCTTCACCGGCGCGGTTCCGGGAGAGACGAACGTCACCGCTCCCGTTGTCTTCGTGGGATTCGGCGTGACCGCTCCGGAGCTGGGCTACGACGACTACGCCGGGATCGACGTCAAGGGCAAGATCGTGATCCGCCTGTCCGGAGCGCCGCCCGCCTTTCCCCCGGACCAGCGGGCCTACTACTCGGATCTGGACGTCAAGAACGGCAACGCGGCCGCGCGGGGGGCGGTGGGCGTCTTCGGAATCTCTACGCCGGAACGGGAAAAGATCATGCCCTGGGAGCAGATGAAGCGGAGGGCCAAATGGCCCGCCATGGCCTGGGCGGATGAGGCCGGCCGCCCGCACAACGCGCGCGGCACCGGCGCCCTTCTGAGCCGGAAGGGGGCCGAGGCCCTCTTCGTGGGAGCGCCCCACAGCCTCGAGGAGGTCTTCCAGAACGCGAAGACCGGCCGGCCGCTCTCGTTCGAGATGCCCGTAGAGGCCAGCATGCACCTCGTGGGCCGGAGCCGGCCGCTCGAGAGCCCGAACGTGGCGGCCGTGCTCCCCGGCTCCGATCCCCGGTTGAAAGACGAGTACGTCGTCCTCTCCGCCCACCTCGATCATGTCGGCGTCGGCGAGCCCGTTGCCGGTGACTCCATCAGTGATCGCATTTATAACGGTGCCTTCGACAACGCCACGGGAATCGCCATTCTTCTGGAGATGGCCCAGGCGCTCGCCCGGCTCCCCAAGCCCCCTCAAAGATCCATCCTCTTCCTCGCGTTGACCGGAGAGGAGGAGGCCTTGAAAGGATCGGAATACTTCGCGCACCACCCGACCCTGCCGATCGATCGCATGGTCGCCAACGTCAACCTCGACATGGTCCTGACGCTCTATCCGCTGCGCGACGTCGTCGCCTTCGGAGCGGAGCATTCGAGCCTGGGGCTCTTCGTGAACGAAGCCGCCCGCCAGCTCGGGCTCGAAGTGAGCCCCGATCCCTTCCCGGAGCAGGTGAGGTTCATTCGCACCGATCACTACTCTTTCGTCAAGAAAGGCGTCCCCGCGATCTCGCTGGCCGTCGGGCTCCAAACCTCCGATCCCGCCCTCGACCCCGCGGCCCTCTATGTAAAATGGATCCGGGAGACCTATCACCAGCCCCAGGACGACATGAGCCAGGCGATCGACTTCGGAGCCCTCACCCAGTTCACCCGGCTGAATCTCCTCATCAGCTATCTCGTGGCGCAGAGCGACAAGGCCCCGAGCTGGAATCCGGGGGATTTCTTCGGAGACAAGTTCCGGCGGAGTCACGTCAATCCGTGAGGCAACCGCCCGAGATCATCCTTCGAGCCCGAAACATTTAAGAAAAGGGAATATCCCTACCGTCACCACGGTCGCTGCCCCCCAATGTAGAGACGCCCCGTGGGGCGTCTCCGGGGCGGCGAGACCCTGTCCAAAAGCAAGACGCGCCGCGGGGCCTCTCAACAACACAAGCGTCTTCCCCGATCCGGAGACGCCCCACGGGGCGTCTC
>DATHUD010000552.1:0-2317 GCA_035462575.1 Thermoanaerobaculia bacterium
CCCCGCTGGCGCCGCTACCTGCGTTTCTGGGGGCCGGACGTCGAGGCGGACATCGACGACGAGATCCGTTTCCACCTGGAGATGCTGGAGCGCGATTTCCTCGCCGCCGGCCTGCCGCCCGCCGCCGCCCGAGAGGAGGCCCTCGCCCGTTTCGGCGACCCCGCCCGGGTCGCGCGCTGGCTCCGCGACCACGACACCCGCCGACTCCGCCGATACAGGAGGATCGAAGCCATGAGCGATCTGCTGCAGGACGCCCGCTATGGTTTGCGCAGGATGTGGCAGGGACCGGCCTTTACCCTGTCGATCGTGCTGGTCTTGGCGCTCGGCATCGGCGCCACGACGGCGATCTTCAGCGTGCTCGACGCCGCCCTGCTCCGGCCGCTGCCGTACCCCGATCCCGAGCGCCTGGTCGCGGTCCATGACCTGGGGCCCGGTGACGATGACAGTGAATACCCGGTGTCTTTCCCCGAATACGCGGACTGGCAGCGGGCTGCGGAGGTCTTTTCCGACCTCGGCGCCTACTTCACGACGACGCTCCCGCTGACCGGCGGCGGCGAGCCGGAGATGCTGAACCTCGTGCAGATGTCCGCCAGCGTGCCGCGGATGCTCGGCGCCGTGCCGCGCGTCGGGCGTGCCTTCACGTCGGCGGAGGATTCGCCGGGCGCCGAGCGCGTCGTGATGCTGAGCGAAGGGCTGTGGCGGCGCCGTTTCGGCGGCGATCCGAAGATCCTCGGCCGGACCATCCTGCTGTCGGAGCTCCCCTTCACCGTGATCGGCATCATCCCGCCCGGACGGCGCTCGATCGTTCCCACGTCGCTCGCCGCGGCGCGGGAGGTCGATGCCTGGATCCCCCTGCGGCTCGACGAGGAGAGCGCGCCGCGCGACCTCCAGTTTCTGGACGTGGTCGGGCGGCTGCGCCCCGGGCTCGAATTCGCGGTGGCCCAGGAGCGCATCGCCTCCTTCGCGGACCGCGTGCGCAAGACCGGGGTGACGGACCGTGGCATCCGCCTTGGCCGGCTGGAGCGCTTGGTGATCGGCAATGCGCGGCCGCTCCTCATCGCCCTGGCCGGCGCCGCGTGCATGGTCCTCCTGCTCGTCTGCACGAACGTGGCGAACCTGCTCCTGGCTCGGGCGGTGGTGCGGCGGCGCGAGATCGCCGTGCGGTCCGCGCTCGGCGCGGCGCGCGGCCGCATCCTGCGTCAACTGCTGATCGAGACCCTGCTCCTGGCGCTTCTGGGCGGCGCCGCGGGCGTGCTCGTGGCGCGGGCCGGCGTGGCGGGTTTTCAGGCGCTCGAGCCCGGCAGCGTGCCGCGGCTCGCCGAGGCCGCGGTGGACGTGCGCATGCTGGGCTTCGCGCTCGTCCTGTCTCTGCTCACCGGCCTGCTTTTCGGCCTGCTCCCTGCGCTCCGCGCCTCGCGTGCCGACCTGGGCGAGGTCATGAAGGCCGGCGCGGCCGGATCGATCGGCGGGTCCGCCCGCGACCGGCTGCGCGGCGCGCTCATCGTGGCCGAGGTGGCGCTCTCGTTTGCCCTGCTCATCGGCGCCGGCCTGCTCATCCGCAGCCTCGACCGGCTGCTCGCCGTGGACAAGGGCTTCGACTCCGAGCGTGTGATCAGCGCCTTCGTCCTCCTGCCTTTCAGCCGCTATCCCGAGGAGCACCAGCACGCCGCGTTCTTCCGCGAGCTGCGCGAGCGCGTGGCGGCCCTTCCGGGCGTCGAAGCCACGGCGCACGTCAACGACCTGCCCTTGACGGGTGGGTCCAATGGAGGGTTCGGCATCGAGGGCCGCACGTATCCGCCGGACGCGGAGCCGTTCGCCTGGAAGCGGGTCGTCTCGCCGGGCTACTTCGAGGCGCTGCGCACTCCGCTCCTCGCCGGGCGCACCTTCGACGAGCGGGATGTGGCCGGCGCGCCGGCGGTGGCCGTGGTCAACCAGGCCTTCGTGCGGCGCTACTTCCCCGGCGAGAGCCCGCTCGGCAAGCGCGTCGACTTCCGCTGGGAGGTCACGGGCCTGCAGGAGATCGTCGGCGTGGTTGGGGATGCCCGGGAGCAGGGGCTCCACCAGACGGCCGAGCCGGCGATCTACCTCCCGTTCGCGCAGCGCCCGGATGAATGGGCCTATCTCGTCGTGCGCACGAGCGGCGATCCGGCGAGCCTCGTCCCCTCGCTGCGCCGGACCGTGGCCTCGCTCGACCGCAACCTGCCGCTCTCCGAGGTGCGCACGATGGAGGAGGTGGTGTCTGCCGGGCTCGCGGAGCGCCGGTTCGCGATGTCGCTTTTCGGGGTCTTCTCCGCGCTGGCGCTGGTGCTCGCCGCCC
>DATHUD010000553.1:0-3349 GCA_035462575.1 Thermoanaerobaculia bacterium
TGAGCGAGACGAGCAGCGAGGCCACGAGGGCGGCCACGTAGGCGAGCCCGAGCGGGCGCAGGAGCCGCCCCTCCATGCCGGGCAGGAAGAAGAGGGGGAGGAAGACGAGGACGATGATGAGCGTGGCGAAGAGGATCGCCCCCCGCACCTCGGAGGAGGCCTCGAAGACCACCTCCAGCGCGGAGCGGCGCTCCCCCTGGGGCTTTGCCTTCTCCTGCCGCAGTTTCTCCTGGCGCAAGGGGCGAAACACGTTTTCTACGTCGATGATGGCGTCGTCGACCAGGGCGCCGATGGCGATGGCGAGTCCCCCCAGGGTCATGGTGTTGAGCCCCTGCCCGAAGAGCGAGAGCACGAGGATCCCCGCGACCAGGGAGAGCGGAATGGCGAGCGCCGAGATCAGGGTCGCCCGGAAGTTCCCCAGAAAGAGGAAGAGGACGATCACGACGAGGATGGCGCCGTCGCGCAGAGCGGCGAGGACGTTGGCGATCGCCACCTCGATGAAGTCGGCCTGGCGGAAGTTCTCGGTCTCGATCGACACGCCCTCCGGGAGCGAGCGGGCGAGGCCGGCCAGGAGCCGGTCGATCTCCCGGGTGAGATCCAGGGTGTTGGCGTCCGGCTGCTTCTGCACGGAGAGGATCACCGCCGGCCGCGTCTTGTAGGAGGCCGTGCCGCGCTGGGGCTCCGGAGCCTCGCGCACGGCGGCCACGTCGCCCACGGTCACCGGCACCCCGTTCTCGAGATCGAGCACGGTCGCGGCGAGGTCCGCGGTCCCCCGGGCGCGCCCGAGCCCGCGGACGAGGTACTCCTGGCCGCGGTCGACGTGAAAGCCGGCGGCCGAGGCGCGGCTCGCCCCCGAGAGGGCCTCGACCAGGTCGTCGACCGTGAGCCCCCGCTGCGCGAGGGCGAGAGGGTCGGCCTCCACCTCGTACTGCCGCACGTCGCCGCCGATGGGCACGACCTGCGAGATGCCCGGGACCGAGAGGAGGCTCCGCCGCACGACCGTCTCGGCCAGCCGGCGCAGCTCCATGGGGGAGACGGCGGGCGCTTTTGAGGTGGGAGAGCTGGAAGTCAGGGCGATGAAGGTGATCTCCCCCATGACCGAGCTGACCGGCCCGAGCTGCGGCGGATCGACGCCCGCCGGCAGCTGCGCGCCCTGGAGGCGCTCGGAGACCACCTGGCGGGTGCGGTAGACGTCCTCCCCCCAGCCGAACTCGACCCACACGACCGAGATGCCGGCGGCCGAGACCGAGCGCACCCGCCGCACTCCGGGCGCGCCGTTGAGCATCGACTCCAGGGGGAAGGTCACCAGGATCTCCACCTCCTCGGGCGCGAGGCCCGTGGCCTCGGTGACCACGGTGACGGTGGGGGCGCTCACGTCCGGGAACACGTCCAGGGGGAGGCGGGCGGCGTAGAGCCCGCCGAAGAGCAGGAGGAGGCCGGCCGCGAGGAGGACCAGGCTGCGATGGCGGAGCGAAAAGCGGATGACGGCGTTCAGCATGGCGGCCCCCTAGTGGACGTGCCCTTCGACGGCGCCGGAGCCCAGCAGCTCGCTCCGGCGGATGGCGTTGCCGCCCTGGGTGACGACCCGCTCGCCGGGGACGATCCCCCGCACCAGGACGAGCGGCCCCTGGCGGGCCTCGATCGCCACCTCCCGGCGCTCGAAGCTCTCGCCGCCCAACTGGACGTAGACGACCTCGACTCCGCCGTCGTCCACCAGCGCCGCGGAGGGGATCACGATCCCGGTCTTCTCTCCCGGGAGCGGCACCTCGGCCTCGACACGGCTCCCGATCCGCAGGAGGTCCACGCTGCGCCGGACCTCCAGGATCACCGGCACCGTGCCGGTGCCGGAGTCGACCTCCGGCGAGCGGGAGACGAGGCGCACGTCCCCGGCGGGAATGGGAAAAGGCTCCTCCCCGGCCCAGCGGCGGACGTGGAGGCCCGCGGGAGCCTCCGCGAGCGCTCCGGCCTGATCGGGCTGGAGCGCCAGCTCGAGCCAGACGGGCGAGGTCTTCACGATGCGGCCGAGCGGAGCGCCGGCCTCCACGAACTGGCCGGGGCTCACCGCGACCTCCGCCACCCGGCCGGCGATGGGCGCCCCCACGCGGAAGCTCTCCGGCCCGGAAGAGCCCCCACCGCGGACGGCCGAAGCGGCGGAGCGGTCCCGCTGCGCCGCTTCCAGGCGGGCCGACAGGGACTTCACCCGGCCCTCGGCCTCCTCCACTTCCCGCTGGCTCGTGGCCTCCACCGCGATCAGCTCGCGCAGCCGGGAGAGCCGCGCCCGGGCCACGTCGAGCTCCGTCTCCAGCTCCGTCACGTCGGCCCGCAGCCCGGAGAGGCTCCGGTCCGCGGCCCCGCGGGGTGTCAGGGTGAAGAGCGGAGCGCCCTTGCCGACCGTGAGGCCCACGTGCGGCCAGCGGGCGGCGTTCACCACGCCGTCCACCGGGGAGGTCAAGGTCACCTCGCCCCCGGCCGCCGGGAGGACCCGGGCCGGGGCGCGGAGCGTTTCCCCGAGCGCGCCGTTGGCGGCCCAGGCCGTGCCGAACGGCGTGCGCCACTGCTGCTCCTTGAGGAAGCCGATCGGCTCGCCGGCCGCCGCCTCTTCGTCCGGCGCTCCCGGCGGCGGCTCCACGAGGCCTCCGGGCGAAGCCTGGGTGCCGACCTTCACCCGGCCGGACGGGATGTCCTCGGTCCGCCCCTTGGCCTGGACCCGGAAGACGAGATCGTAGGTCCCCTCGCGGGAGGGCTTGAAGACCACCTGGAAGATGCCGGCCCGCAGCGGCTTGGGAGCGACGAAGCTCTCCTCGCCGCCGTCCGACCCGCGCAGGATGCCGGTGACCGAGCCCTCGTTCAGGGCGGAGAAATCCGGCAGCCAGGTGAAGTGGGCGTGAGACGGGGCCTCCTGGCCGGCGATCAGCGGATCGGTCTCCGCGAACAGCTCGTAGTGCTCGCTCCAGGCGGTCACCGCCCAGCTTTCCGCCTCCTCCTCCGCATGACCGTGGTCCTCCTCTCCGGCCCCGTGAGAGTGGTCATCGAGGACCGGGCCGGATTTTTGGCACGCCGGCAGGAGCGGCAGGATCAGGATCAACAGGGCGAGCAGCAGAGAAAAGCGTCTCATGGCAGGTCTCCAAGCGCAGAGAGATCGCGTTCGGCGGCGGCCACGGCCTCGCGGATCTCCAGGGCGGTGGTCCGCGCTTCGAGGGCGGAGCGCAGGGTGTCGAGAAAGTCGGTGAGACCGGCCTCGCCGAGCCGGTACGCGGCCTCGGCCCCGGCGAGGGCCTCCTCCGCCGCCGTCGCGGCTCCGGCGGCTCCGCCGGCCTCCGCGAGGAGGCGCTCGAACGCGGCGAGCTCG
>DATHUD010000554.1:0-6086 GCA_035462575.1 Thermoanaerobaculia bacterium
AGATTTGAGGGTCGGCGACAATTAGAACTGCGGGATCCTCCTCCAGTTCGTGTCAACAGGCTCTGAAGGCTGGGAGGGCGAGCAGAGAGGGTCGAGGTCTGGTTTTTTGGGGGTGGGTGATGCAATCTAACAGCCCCGGCTCCGCACCCGGACTTTGCGCCACAAAAGGAGCTCATCGTCAGCCGTTCGCCCGCTGGACTTTTCCTCGGACCGGCTGAAGTCTCACCTCCGCCTATTGTTCATATGCACAAGATGCTATATAATGCGAGCCAAGGGTGTTGGCGAGAGGTGTACGTCCGGGTTTTTGTGTCTCAGTTCGGGAGGCGAGCCGTCCCGGAGCGGGGAGTGGGGAAGGGGACTACAAGGCGATTCTGAGCGAAACCTTCTTCAGCAGGTCGCCCCAATGTAGAGACGTCCCGTGGGGCGTCTCCGGGGCGGCGAGATCCCCCCGAAACAAGGCCGTGCCGCGGGGATCTCTCGCCAGTCCGGCCGTCCTTCCCGATCCGGAGACGCCCCACGGGACGTCTCTACATTGGGGGGCGCTCCGACCTCATTCTCGTCCCCATTCCCGGGGTTGATCGCTCCGAGAGCCGTCCTCAATCCTCTTCTTCAACATGGTCTGATACTCCTCGATGCTCCGAGCCTCCGAGAGGTCGATCCCAAACTCGGAGAGTTTCGAGTCGATCAATGGCCTGAAGCACCGCCACAGGGTTGCACGCTCCGGTTCCTCCAGCCGATAGTCCACCTCGATCACGCCACGCTCCATCTCTATGGCTACAGATACGTAGCCTTCGACGCCATCGTGGGTCCGGAGCTTCCAAAGCACGACCCCCTCGCGCTGACCGAGCACCTTGGAGACGGAAGGGTCGTCGTTGAACCGCTCGGCCGTGGAGAAGTCGAACCAGTCGACCCAGGGTTCATTGTTCTCGTGCAGGAGCTTCTCTACCTGCCGGGGGTCGGAAAGGAGGAGCCGGAGATCACTGTCGGGTTCTCGCTTCCTGAGCCGGATCAGCATGGGACTATTCTTATCCGACACGGGAGTTGCGTCAATCCATCACCTTCCCATTCCAAGTTCTCGTCTCATGGGAGATCCGGGGCTGTCGCCGGAGGCAAATTCTGGCCTTCTGGAGATCACAGCTCCTGAGAAGAGTCTCCGCAGGTACGATCAGCCACGTCCTCGCCGACCTCCATATCTCGGAGGTGGAGTCGACCGCTCCCAGGGTTCTTGGTTTTCTGCCCCCAAGGGGCCCAGGCGTAGAGCCTGGCGCTTCAGCGCCAGGTAGGCAGTCCCCCCCAATCTCCAGGAGCCCTGAAAGGGCGCAGGCATTCCTCGCTGGAGCCGAGATCCAGCGCCGGCTCCGCACTTGGAGCCGGCATGCGGGTGCCTCACATTTTCCCGATCTCGATGCCGCAATCACGCCGCATTTCGCTGGAACTGGCGCTTTTCGACCGGTCGTGAAAAGCCCGTGCTAGCCTGCAAGAGGATCGTCTGAAAATTGATTGTCGTCTGCCGGCATTTGTTCGGATTGCAAAGGTTGTGAATTGTGAGGAGAACCTGGCTTCTTCTGTCCTTCGGAGATGAGCGGCAGTACGCTGGCAATCCAGGCTACCTGGATGAACCCCGGCGGCTCTACCGCTACGACAGCTTCGTTCCGAATCATAAACAGGTTCAAGAGGGTGACTACGTCTTTATCCGAGACAAGCACCGCCTGCAGGGCGTGGCCCGGATCGAAAAGATCAACCCGACCGACGGAGAGAAACTGAGGTCCCGCTGCCCGGTCTGCGGCAAAACTGGGGTTAAAGCTCGCAAATCACTGAGCCCTCGCTATCGCTGCGACAACAAGCATGAGTTCGACACGCCGGACGAAGGAATGGTCTCGTGCCGGCTGTACTCCGCTGAGTACGGCAACACCTTCGTTCCTGCTCCAGCGGCCCTGCCTCTTCAGGAACTGAAAGACGCGTGTCCCCGATATTCCGGCCAGTTGGCGATCCAAGAGATTGCTTGGGAGCAAGTCGCCCCGAAACTCATGGAGAACTACCCGGATGTCCAGGTTCTCTTCAGCGCAAACGGCGGGGGAGAGAAGAGCGTGGTGGCTAAGGACGGGGCATCTGTCTACAGCTTTGTTGTTGGCGAGGCGTATACCCGGCAGGACATCTATGAAATAGTCGGTGTACCCAAAGACCTTCGTGGAGGGGATTGGGAAACTGGCTATCACCGGCACGAGGACAGCTACTTCCTTTTCGTCAACGTTGGTCTACCGGGCCGAACCGGCCACGACTATACCAACCAGTTCGAGGGAGACCGCCTGATCTGGTATGGGAAGACCGGCTCTCGCCTTTCTCATCCGTCCATCCAAGCGCTCCTCGAACCCGGAAGGAACGTCTACGTCTTCTATAGGACCCAGGATCGGCAGCCCTTCACGTACGCGGGCTTGGGGCAGCCTGTCGAGGTAAGGGACGTAGTCCCCGTTCGAGTCGTTTGGTCCTTTGATCAAGCCGCGATGGTTGCACCGGAGCAGTTTCCTCAGGAGGTGCACCCATCACAGATCTACTACGAGGGAGCGGTAACCCGTGTTCCTGTGAACGTCTATGAAAGGAATGCCGCGGCCCGCAAGGCGTGCATCGCACATTGGGGATGTAAATGCTTGGTGTGCGGGTTTGACTTTGAGGTGGTGTACGGCGATTGGGGGCGGGGGTTCATTCATGTACACCACTTGAAACCGCTCTCAGAAATTGGCTCTTCCTATCAACTTGACCCGGTGCTGGACTTGCGACCGGTGTGCCCGAATTGTCACGCGATGCTGCACAGGAAGGTGCCGGCGCCCACGCTCGATGAGCTCAAGTGTCTCTTGCGGAACTCTACAAAGAAGTAGGTCGGGCCTCTCCTAGGTTATGGCCAATGATCGCTTTCCTAAGCTGCGGGATCGCCGACTATCGGTTGAAGGCTTTGTGATGGTATTGGGCACCATGGTTCAGTCCTTATGAACTTGTGAGCCGGCAGGTTTCCACGAGAGCCCTTATCGGACGTGATGAACGGAGCCGCCCACCTTTCCCCCGAGCGCTGACGCGCACGCTCCACCCTTCGCTCCGCCGAGCTCGCATCGCAGACGGCCACCGTGCCCCCCGAGGTGCTAGACGCACACGCTCCCCCGTCCCTCTCGCCGGCTACACCCCCCTGGGGCGCACCCCTGAAACACTCTGTCTCTATCGGCTGCGCAGCTTGAACCCGCTGTTCTGGGTGCGGCGGGAAGGGGCAGCGACGACCTACGCCCCGATCCTCTCAGGCACGCTGAACGATCCGCCACCCGCCGCAAAGCCGGCCAACTTCCCGGGCGCCACGACAGTCCAACTCAGCGGCGTCGTCTCGGGGCGGTTGCCTGCCCCTCGCCTGACGCTTTGCAGTAGCGCGTTTGGCACCCTTCAACCAGCGGGCGCCGCCCTGGAGCACCTGGGAGCAATTCTCTACGACATGGCCCTCGAATGCTCCCGCCGCTGGCCTGAGTGGCGGGAGTCCGCTACCCGGGCGGAGATGCGAGCCGTGGCGAGGGATCTCCAGCACGCCGCCGCCTTCCTGCAATCCGTTGCGGACGAGCGGCAATGTTTCCCTGGACTACGACTCCGAACGCTGGACCTGCGGAGACGTGGGCAGAGCGAGTCAAAGAGATCGGCTATGGCATCGAGGACATGCTCGGGCCGCTCTACGACCGGGAAGGGAACCGGCTATGGTTGCCTCGTACACCGTCCACGCCGATGCCCGGCAGTGTGCCCGCTGGAAGCAGGCCGCAGAAGCGGAAGGCTTCTCTTCGGTCGGCGCGTGGCTTGCCGGGGCGGCTGACGCCTATCTGAAGGTCCGAGCCAGGGCCGGGATGCCGATCCCGCTAACGGGCTCTTGCGGCCAAGCTGGCGCGTCTCTGGGTACGGGGGGGACGGCTCCGAGCCGTCCGGCAACCCCGGGTCTGTCCTCACCTGTCCCGCGTAGGCCTCCAAGGGGAGGTGCCTGTACGAGGCCGACCGCTCACGCTAGGTGGTGCGGGTCGAGGCGTGCCCGGCGATGGCGGCGGCTCGCTCCAACGTCCCCCCAGGGCCTCGGCCGCCCGGCTATGGACCGGGACCCGCCGCTGCTGGCCTCCCTTTCGCACAGGGCGAGGCCGGCGCGGCGGCGCTGGTGCTCGTAGTCACGGACTTTCAAACCCACGAAAGCGCACACGCGGGAAAAGCTGTAGAGCAGAACCGAGAGAAACGCCCGGTCGCGCGAGTCGAGGAGCGCCTCGCTCGCGACCGGGTCGGGCAGGGTGCGGGGCCGGGCGGTGACGGACCAGGGCGGTGGTAGGGTAGAGGTCCATGGCCACCAGTCTACCCCTGCTTTCGCGGCTCTGGTCTAGCGCTCGGGTGAGCTCCGAGCCCGAATTTAACCTACGAGTTATCCATGAGGAGCGCCAAGGCGCTCTTCAATTTACGTGGCACCTACTATGAACAAGTCTGCGACCAAGGCGGGCACGTCTCAACGCATTCTTCTCCATTCTCAATCGGCCAGCAACACCTCTTGCAACCCTTTCCAAGGTCGACACAACTGCACCCGGTGCTCGCAGCCGCATTCACAGAGGGGGGGGTGCCAAGGCCGATAAATAGTGCGAGAAGAAGGAATGCTAGCGAGGCAAGCATTTTGAAGCGCATACTATTCTCCTTTGAGGAAAGTGCTTCGCATGGTTTGGTTGGCCCATGTGTCCAAAATTTTCAATAAAGGACAAGGTAATCTTTCTCGTGCCAGATGTCAACGCTCGGATCCTCGCCATGCGATCTTCGGGTTGAAGGTGCTTTTCTGCGGGGATTAACCGTCGTAAGCCGAAAGCGGCACAATTCCCTGGAAGATGAGGCCCGCGGCAGGGTCTCGGCGGGATGGAAGACCCGCGGAGGCGACAGCACCCGAGATGGTAGCGGCGGCCAAACTGCCTTCGACGCCGGGCTCAGGCAAGACAAACGGGGTGCGCCTCCACCACCATCCCGAGTGCCACCCATGAAAGAGGAGGAGCTCCTGGTGAGCCAGTACCTTTTTCCTCTTCCCGGGTCGGCTCGGGTGTTAACCGCCCTGATAGGCCGACACGTGTGCTTGAGGATCAGTCACAACTATCGGAATGCCTCCTAGAACCGCATGCAAGCTCAGGTCAGCGATGGTCTCCTTCGATAAAATGAGTTTTTGAGGCTGTTGCTTCTTCGCGGGGTCTCACTTTCTGCAGTGACTCCCGCACACAAAAGGTTGGTAGCCAAGTATTTTAGACTAGAAAATCGCGGTGGCCAGCGAAGACTCCTTTCGCTCAACGGCCAGCATCGATTCCAGTCCCACCGGAGTTCCTCCTGCGCCGTCCTGCTGGTCGTCGCTCTATTCGTTGCCTGGCTCCCCCTGGCCGCCAAGGGGCCTCGTTGAATGCCGATCGGGCCGGATGGGGCTTCCGTGATGAGTCTGGCGGTGGGGCCCGGGGTGGTGTATGCGGGGACGGCGAGCTCGGGGGTTTTCAAGAGCACGGACGGCGGAGAGAGCTGGGCGGTGGCCGGCGGGGGGAGTCAGGGGTTGTCCATCCGGGGGCTGGCGTTCATCCGTCGGACGGGAGCAGGGTGATTGCCTTATCGGCTCGGAGGCCGGTTGGTTGGACTCATCCTGCTCCCTAAGCCATGATGTGCACGATGTGCACGTTCCCGGCGGAGGGTCTATGGCTACCAAGGCAAAGGGAATTCGGATCTCCGACGAGTTGGATGAGGCGATCACGCGCGAGTCCGAGGTGCGGGGAAAATCCTGGTCAGCGATGACCACGGAGCTGCTTGAGGAAGCAATCCGGATGCGCCGGATCCCGGGAATCGCTTTTGCCGACGGCCCCGCCGGTCGCCGGGCGGTCGTCGGCGGCTCGGGTTTGGATGTGTGGGAGGTTGTCGCGACCTGGAAAGCAGTAGACAAGAACCACGACCGGCTCCGGCAGAGCTACCACTGGCTGACGGAGGTACAACTCCGTGCCGCCTTGGCCTACTACGAGGTCTACCCCGAAGAGATCGACGCACGCCTGGAGCGCGAGGCGCAATGGACGCCGGAGAGAGTG
>DATHUD010000555.1:0-20973 GCA_035462575.1 Thermoanaerobaculia bacterium
CCCGGCGTGGGCAAGACCTCGGTCGCCAAGTCGATCGCGCGGTCCATGGGCCGCAAGTACGTCCGCATCTCCCTGGGCGGCGTGCGCGACGAGGCGGACATCCGCGGCCACCGGCGCACCTACGTGGGCGCCATGGCGGGCCGGATCATCCAGGGGATGAAGCAGGCCGGCACGAAGAACCCGGTCTTCCTCCTGGACGAGGTCGACAAGGTCGGCGTCTCGTACCAGGGTGACCCGGCGAGCGCGCTTTTGGAGGTGCTCGATCCGGCGCAGAACGACACCTTCGTGGATCACTACCTGGGTGTGCCGTTCGACCTGTCGGAGGTTCTGTTCATCGCCACGGCGAACTTCATCCAGAACATCCCGGGTCCGCTGCTCGACCGCATGGAGGTGGTGCAGTTCTCGGGCTACACCGAGCGGGAGAAGCTGGAGATCGGCCGGCGCTACCTGGTGCCGCGCCAGCTCAAGGAGAACGGCCTGACCGGGGAACGGATCGTGTTCCTGGACGAGGCCCTCTCCGAGGTGATCACGGGCTACACCCGGGAGTCGGGCGTGCGGCAGCTCGAGCGCGAGCTGGGCAAGGTGGCCCGCAAGGTGGCGAGGAAGATCGCGGCCCGCGAGGTGGAGAGGGTGGAGGTCGGCGCCGCAGAGGTGCGCGAGCTCCTGGGACGGGCGAAGGTCCACCCGGAGAGGGCGGCGGGGCAGGACCAGGTGGGGGTCGCGACCGGCATGTACTACACGCCGATGGGCGGAGACATCATGTTCGTCGAGGCGTCCACCATGCGCGGCAAGGGCGAGCTGGTGCTGACCGGCCAGCTCGGGGACGTGATGAAGGAGTCGGCCCGCGCCGCCTGGACGTACGCCCGGTCCCACGCCGATTCGCTGGGGATCCCTCCCGAGTGCTTCGAGCGCGACGTGCACGTCCACGTGCCGGCGGGCGCGATTCCGAAGGACGGCCCCTCGGCCGGCGTGACGATGGCGACCGCCCTGGTTTCGGCCCTCTCCGGCCGGGCCGCGCGGCACGACATCGCGATGACCGGCGAGATCACCCTCTCCGGCCGGGTGCTGCCGATCGGCGGTGTCAAGGAGAAGGTGCTGGGCGCGGTGCGGGCGGGGATCGCCGAGGTCCTGCTGCCCAAGGAGAACGAGGGGGATCTCGAGGATCTGCCGCAGGAGGTCTGCGACACCTTGAAGATCCACTTCGCCGAGGACCTGGGCGACGTGCTCGCGCTCACCCTCCGCGGAGCCTCGTATCGCGAGGGTCGCCTCCTCTTCGAGACCGCTCTCGATACGACCAAGTACTCCGAGATCCCGCACTGACGCGGGGTCCCTTCGCAAACACGAACGGCCGGCTCTTTCGAGCCGGCCGTTTTCTTTTCCAGACAGGGTGTCGGGTAGAGGCTACAGGTTGAAAGAGACCCCGGCGGCAAACTCCCGGCCCGAGAGGTCGATGTCGCCGAACCCCTCGAAGTCGTCGGAGAGCTCGTCGTCGGCCTGGGTCCAGCGCCCCTCGGCGAAGAGGGAGATCCGGCGGGAGATCGGCGCCTCCAGCCCTACGAGCGCGTACCAGCCGAAAGCGACGCCCTCGGCCTCGAGGGTCGCCGAAAAGATGTCCAGGCCCGGATCATCGAAGTCGATGAAGTCGCCCGACTCTTCGAGCCGCCACGGATACGCGCCGCCGCCCACGCCCAGGTAGGGGCTGACCACGGCGTCCGGGCCAGTCAGATGGAACACGAGGCCCACGGTCCCCGAAGCGATGTCCAGGGTCGTGTCGTGCCGGATGCGGTCGCCGAAGTTGTCCTCGAAATCAAGGTAGGACTGGGTGGTGTCGCCGCTGTAGACCGACCCCGAAAAGAGGACGCTCAACCGGGAGGAGATCGGCAGCAGGTAATCGATGCCGAAGTTGGCGTTCTCGAAGTCGTCGACGTCGCCGGTGAACAGAGTCTCGACGTCGTCCCAGTACTCGGAGTCCCCTTCGGGCTGGAAGGCCCCCAGGTGGAGGCGGAAGGCGCCATCCCGCTCGGGATAGCCCCGCTGCGCCCAGGCGGCGGGAGCGGCCGTCGCGAGCAACCCCGCCAGAGCGAAGATCACGCGTGCTTTCTTGGATGTCATGGTTTTTTATCTCCTGTGATCAGACTGCATGCTGGCAAGGTCCGGGAGCAACGAGGATGCCAGCTCCGGAGGGGGGAGACGGAAAGCCCCAAGTCCCGCCGGATCAGGAGGTTGGGAAAAGGGAATGGAGGAGGCGGACGGCGACCGGGGCCGGCCTCGCCGGAGGACGGCCCCCAAGCGCCGCGAGGACGGTGCTCCGCGCTACCGCGGGGTCTCGACGGTCACCACCTCGGAGAAGGCCGAGGGCCCCTTCTTGCTCTTGGCCTGCAGCCGGAAGCTGTACCGCGTCCCGGGCTTCAAGCTCTTGATGCGCACAACCGTGGTGTTCGCCGGCAGGGTCTTGCTCAGCCGGAAGGGCCCGTTGCCGGTCTTCATCTGCAACGCGAACTTGGTCTCGTTGCCCGAGTTGTCCACCCAGGCGACCTCGATCTCCGTGCGGGAGACCGCCGTCGCGGACAGATCCGAGGGAGCGGCCGGCTTGCCGTTGGGGTTGCCGCCTCCGGTGCCGTAGAGGCTCGCGGCACCCGCGCGGTCGTCCGCGTTCAACGAGGCGCCGCGATTGTCGCCGTGAGCGTTGGCGCGCATCAGGGCTTCCCGCTTCACGGACGTATCACAAGAGCCGGTCCGGGTGTCTCCACAGGAATGGCCGAGTCCCAGGGTGTGGCCCAGCTCATGCCCGTAGACCTGCTCCGCCCGCTTGTCGGTGACGAACCAGCAGCCGACTCCGTCGTTGACGATGATGTCGGCCCCGCCGATGGGACGTGGATCGGGGTCGTCGGACGACGTCCAGGTGCCTCCCACCGCAAGAACGCCGGAGCCGCGGCCCGGTTGCGAGCACTCGAACGTGCCGTCGATCTCCTGGTTCGGATCTTCGAAGAGGATCACGTTCAAGCCGTCGAAGTCCGTGAAGCCCTTGGCCACCCCCGTGGTGCCGGCGTACGCATAGCGGATGTTGGTGCCCGGATCGTCGTTCCAGGCCTTGATCCCCGCCTGGAACGGATCGAAGCCCCGTCCGTCGAGGCCCGGCTGACCGCCCTCGTGCGCGCGCCAGGAGTTGCTCTGGCCGCGCCCGAACTCCAGCCAGAGCTGCTTTCTCCCCTGGAGGTAGTTGAACTTCTCGAAGGCCCGCCGGAGAGAGCCGGTGGGGGTCTCGACGAAGTAGTCCGCCGGCCGGCGGAGACCGGCCGCCCGGTCCGCGAGCCAGCCGGAGAAGCGGGCGAAGTCCCGCTCCCGCCCGGTCTCGGCAGGAGCGCCCGAGACGTCCACCATCTCGGAGAGGTCGCGCACCGCGAGCTTGCGGCCGTCCGCGCGGACCTCGCGGAAGGCGCCCATGGCCAGGTGGAGGGCTCCATAGGCGCCGTCCGGCCGCGCCGCCAGGAAGAGGAGCGCGCGCTCCCCCACGGCGAGCTCCGGCGCGCCGTGGATCTCCAGGGTCATGCCGTCCGCCGTGGTGCCGCCGGGTACCCGGACGACGACCTCGCTGCGCGGTGCCCGCCCCTTGATCGTGCGGTCCACCCGGACCCGGTACTCGGTGGCGGGGCGCCCCGAGGTGTCGGCCGCCTGCGAGACGACGGTCCCTTCGAGGACGAGGGCCGCCTGGTCGAACAGCTCCTCGTCGGTCGCGAGGACCATGGTGGTGGCGAGCGCCGGCGCCGCCGCGAGCGCGAGGAGAAGAAGGGACAGGGTGAGCTTCCGCATGGGAATGATCCTTTTCGAGACGGTCCTTCGGATTTTCCCTAGTCTACCGCTTCCCGCCTCCCGCGGCACAGACCGTGCGCTCCGGCTGGCGGGCGACCTCGGCGATCTCCTCAGGGCCTCCGAGGTGACCCGGCGCCTGCCAGGAGAAGGGTTGGAGTCACGAATCGTCTCATGGAGCTTCCTTTCCGCGGGCCGGAGGCTCGCTGCTCCCATTGTACGGGGGCGGAGGGCTGCCGGTCGCGGGCGCTCACTGCGGAGATTGGATACACTTGGCGCTTTTGAAGGAGGCCCCATGATCCACCTGTTCGACAAGCAGAGCGGTGCCACCCTGGGCACGATCACCGACGAGCACCTCCGGTTCCTGATGGACCGTCTCGAAGAGGAGTCGCCCCGGGACGACGACTACTACCTGAACCGCACCACCGTGGACTTCTTCGAGTCCGAGGGGGCGGACCCCGCGCTCCTCGAAATCCTCCGCCGCGCCCTGGGCGACCGGGAGGAGGCCGAGATCCGCTGGTCCCGCGAGGGCGCCTGAGACACAGGTCTCAAGCCGGGAGGATCACCGGCAGCGAGCGGGGTCGCACCCGATAGCGTAACGGCGGGGAAAGCAGAGTGACCTCGCCGTCCACATAGACCGGCAGGGCGCGCTTGTGGACGTCGATCGTGAACTCAGGGAGGCACCAGCGGTCGAAGCTCTGGGTGCGCTTGACGTCCCGGACGAGCCCCAGGAGGGCGAGGCCCACCAGCCCCAGACGGCTCCGGCTTTTCGCGATGTAGAGATACAGGTCGCCGCTGTCGAAACGGGAGCGGGCGCCGTACGTGAACGCGTTCATCTCGTACTCGTTGTTGCCGATGAAAACGAAGCGCGTCTCGCGGTCGATCCACAGATCCTCCCCCACCACCCGGACGTGGAGGAGCGGGAGGCGCGGCAGGACCTTCAGGGCGGCCGAGAAGGTCGCCGCCCACTTGCCGCGGGAAAGATGCCGCCGCTCCCGGTCGCGCACGCGGACCATGGGAGGGTAGAAACCCAGCATCGAATTGTTGATGAAGACCTGGCCGTTGACCTCGCCGACATCCAGAGCCCGCGGAGTCCCCTCAGGGATCAGGCGGACGGCCTCCGCGAGGTCGACCGGAATTCCCAGATCGCGGGCGAAGTGGTTCAGAGTGCCGACGGGAAGGACGCCGAGCGGCACGGAGCCGCCCACCAGGACCGAGGCCACGGTCCGGATCGTCCCGTCGCCTCCCCCCGCCACCACCGCGTCGGCTCCGGACGCGACCGCCTCCTGCGCGGCGTCGAGGATGCTCTCGCCGGGCAGGAAGAGCACCCGGGCGTCTACCCCCGCGGCGCGGAACAAGCCGCCCAACTCCTCCGCGCCGACTCTCCCTTCCACAATCGAGCCCGCCTCGCGGTTGACGATGGCGACGACTCTCATGGCCGGGCATCCTACTGCGGAATAAGGCCCCCCGCGCCGCCCCTTGTACAGGGAGGCCATGAAGCTCCTCCCGGCTCTCCTCCTCGCTCTCCAGATGACTCCCCCGGCGGCTCCGCCGCCGCCCGATCCGGAAACCCTGCGCCAGGCGTTCCTCACGCGCTTCAACCAGGAGCGCCAGGCCGCGGGGCTGCCGCCGCTCGTCCTCGTCGACACCTTGACGCGAATCGCCCAGGAAACCGCCGAAGACGTCCGCAAGAGCAAGGCCGCCCCCTTCGAAGAGCGGGCGATCCGGGATATCCGGCTGCGCATCGCCCGGGCCGGCTACGAAGCCCACGGCTGGAGCTACAGCTTCGCCGTCACCCCGGGCGACGTCGAGGAGGTCTACTCCTGGTGGAAAACGTCGAACGCCGATGCCACGGAGCGTCTCCTGGACCCCGACTACCGGGAGATCGGCATCGGGGTGGGCGAGTACGAAAGCACTCCCCTCTACACGTTCCTCTTCGCCTGGCGGGAGAGCGAGTACTTCGCCCGGCAGACCGAGGGGCTGACGGATCTCGAGGAGGTCCGCCGGGCCATGCTCGCCCGGGTCAACGCCGAGCGCGCCCGGGCGGGGGTCCGGCCCCTGCTGCTCGATCCGAGCTTGAACGCGGCGGCGCAAAGACACGCTGAGGACATGCTGGCCCGCTCCTACTACAACCACGAGAGCCCGGAGGGAAAGCGACCCCGCGACCGCGTGCAGGCCCAAGGGTATCTGGGGCGGACCGTCGGAGAGAACATCGCCCGGGGGGCACTCTCGGTGGACGAGGCCGTGGACGGGTGGCTGCGCAGCACGGAACACCGCCGGAACCTCCTCCACGGAGGCTTTGTCGACCTGGGCGTGGGGCTCGCGGTGGGAAAGGGTACGACCGGCTACACCGCCGTCTGGGTCCAGAATTTCGGCGCCCCGCAGGGCGTCCGACTCCCCTGAGGATTCAGAGGGGAGCCTTGGCGCGTTTGCGGCCTACCGGTGTCCCCGATGTCCGCGGATCAGACTGCCGGGGACCCGGGTGCTGCTGTGCGGCGATCCGGCCCGTGGGCCGAAACCGGAGCGCCCGCGGTGGCGGCCGCCCGGGAAGTCCGGATCGTGCGGAGGATCGACAAAGAGCGGGGGAAAGAAGTACCCGGGGTAGACGACCAGCGGCCCCCCGGAGCTGCGGCGCTCGGAGCCCGTCGCCTCCCGGACGAGCGCCAGCTCGGTCAGAGCGGCCAACCGGTCCTCGCGGGCGACGCGGGCCGCCTCTTCCCGGGCGGCCCGGCGGCGCGCCGCCTCCTCTTCCTGGGCGCGGACCGCCGTCTCGTACTCCTGGCGCGTGATCCACTGCCCGTTGGCGAGCACGAACCCGCGCCGCCGCATGGAGTCGGCGTACGGGATCCAACGGTCGAGCTGGTCGTCGTACACATACCCGAGCCCACGGAGGATCGGGCCCAGGCCGTCCAGGCGCGGGTCGATTTCCGCGGCTTTGAGCGCTGCCTCGCGGGTGCCGTGCTGGAGCTTCTGGGTCTGTGCCCAGCGCGCCAGGTTCACCCAGTGCGAGGCCAAGGCCCGCGGATCGCGCTGGAGCGCCTCTTTTCGGCGCAGATATTCGGCCAGGCTCGAATCCCCCTTCTCCACTCTCGCGACCTGCGCCAGGGGCAGGCTCAGGACCCCACCCTGCATCTGGATACGAACCTCGGAATCGGTGGTCTCCGCGATGACGCCCTCGAACTTGCGACCGTTCGCGAGGTAGACGTCGTCGGCGAAGACGGGGACGGCGGAGAGTGAGAGAAGGAGGGACAGAGCGAGCGGGTTCCGCATGAGACTCCCTTTCAACAGGCTCCTATTCTACCACTGCGTCCGAGCCCGGCGGCGCCCAGCGATAGATCGTGAAGTCGATCTCTGAAGGCAGCGACCAGTGTTCCTGGAACCGGAGACGGACCTCCCCCTCTCTTGGGGAGACGAAGCGCGGGGAGAGGTAAAGCTGCATCTGCCCTTTTTTACCGACCCGGACGAGGGGCAGGGTCCGTCCGTCCACCACGAGCTCCGCGCTCCTCCCGGAGGGACGCGGCAGCCGGACGGTCAGGGAGACGGTCTCTCCCGCGGGGACGCCGAGCGGAAGATCCGCGGTCATCCATCCCTTTTTTTGTGCCGCGACAGGAGTTACCTGCCTGTTCTTCTGGCTGGTGGACGTCCAGGGGTGGAACAGAACGGTCACCTCCCTCCCCCGGCACACGAAAGGCCGGGGAGCGAAGCGCCGGACCTGCCCGGGGTGCTCCGGCGCCGCCGAGGAGAGCACCACGGCATCGGCAAGGTCCAGGGTCTCGGCCGGAACGGCCCCCAGGCTCCTCACGGCCACCACGCCGCTGCGGAGCGGCCGGCCCGGCAGGACCGGCGACGCGTCGTCCTCGGCATAGATCAACCGGGCCCTCTGCGGCTGGGGCAGGCTCCGGCTCAGAAAATCATGGGCGCAGGCCCGCGTCTCCGGGACCACCTGCCCGTGGATATAGAGGACGGCGCTCACGGCAAACCAGCCGATGAGGAGCCCCAGGATCGCCCCACGCACCGGTATTCGCCCCATCGTGGGGAACCTCCGGGCCAGCCATGCGAGCGCATCCAGCAGGAAATACGCGGCGAGGAGCGAGGTGAAGGGGAGGATCTGCAGGAAGTGGTTCTCCTTGAACCGGGCCGTCACTACCGAGTAGAGGGCTATGTAGGCCACCGGATAGCTCAGAAAGACGAGCGTGCGGAGCCCCCGGGACCGCGCCGCCGTCAGCGCGCCGCCGAGCACCGCGCACACGCCGATCAGGGGACCATGGAAAGCCCTCGTGAACGGAAGGGCGAAGGTCTGCCAGAGCACATCGAGGTGCGAGCCGGTGGAGCGCCTCTCGTAATGGCTGAGGTTTCTCTCGAAGGCGGCGACCTGCACCCCGACGTAGGGATTGAAGAGCACGAACACGACAGCCGCCACGAGCCCGGAAAGGAGGAGCCAGAGAGCGACTCGGCGCTCCCTCCGGAAGAGGGCCGCCGTCCCGAGGACGAGCGGGATCGCCACCAAGGCCCCGTTGAGCTTGGTCGCGACGCAGAGGCCGACCCCCAGGCCGGCCAGGAGGTAACTGCGGAGGCCCGGTTTCTCCACCCCATCGAGAATCCAGAGGAACGCGACGACTGTCCACAGGAGGAGAAGGATGTCCGGCTTGAAGATGACGCTCGCGTGCAGGTGACGCTCCGTCAAGGCCAGGAGCAGGGCACCCAGGATCGCCGCAGGCTCCGAAAAGAGCCTCCTTCCGAGAAGATAGGTGGCGAAAAGGGAGAGGGTACCGTAGAGGGTCTGAAGCAGGCGGCAGAGGAGGTAGGCGAGGGGAGTGAACCCCTGCGCGGAGCGAACGGCAAGCCCCTCCCAGCCCGTCGCACGATGGAGGCCTTCGACGGCGGCCAGGAGCCCCGCCTGCGGCAGATAGGAGAGCCCCTGGTAGACCCCGGTCGCCGGCCGCAGGTGCCCTTCGAGCAGGGAGGCGACGTTCGACAGGTTGATCTGCTCGTCCCAGAAGCGGCTCGCGTTGAGCTCGGACGAAGCGAGCCAGAGGCGGAGGACGAAGCTCGCGGCGAGGATCAGGAGCAGCCAGGGGCTGATCCGGCGACTTTCCGATGGCATGCCTTCTCCACCCTCCAACAAAAAGGGCGGCCTCGCGGCCGCCCTTCGATCCTTCCAAGGCTCCCGGGAGCTACTCGCCCTCGAGGACCTCCTGCGGCAGGCTCCGGATCTCCTCCTCGCCGAACTCGAAGAAGAGCTCCTCCTCCGCCTCCGGCTCGGACTCGATGAACTCCTCGGCCATGTGGAAGTCGTGGTAGTAGCCCATGCCCGTGCCGGCGGGGATGACCCGGCCGACGATGACGTTCTCCTTCAGGCCACGCAGGTTGTCCACCTTGCCGCTGATGGCGGCTTCGGTGAGCACGCGGGTGGTCTCCTGGAAGCTCGCCGCCGAGATGAAGCTCTCGGTCGAGAGGCTGGCCTTGGTGATCCCGAGGAGCAACGGCCGGCCGATGGCGGGGGTACCGCCCGCGGCGACGACGCGCTCGTTCTCCTCCTGGAACTTCCAGCGGTCCACCTGCTCGTCGATCAGGAACTCCGTGTCGCCCACCTCTTCGATCTTCACCGACCGCATCATCTGGCGCACGATCACCTCGATGTGCTTGTCGTTGATCGCCACGCTCTGCGACCGGTAGACCTCCTGGATCTTGTCCGTCAGATAGCGCTGGAGCTCCTTCTCGCCCAGCGTCTGGAGAACGTCGTGCGGGTTGATCGGACCGTCGATCAGGGGATCGCCGGCGCGCACCCGCTCGCCCTCCTGCACGTTGATGTGGATGGAGCGCGGCACCAGGTACTCGCGCGTCTCGCCGGCGTCGCTCTCGACGACGACTTTGCGCATGCCCTTGTGGACCTCGCCCAGGCGCACCGTGCCGTCGATCTCCGTGATGATCGCCGGCTCCTTGGGGCTCCGGGCCTCGAAGAGCTCGACGACTCTGGGGAGACCGCCGGTGATGTCCTTGGTCTTCGTCGTCTCGCGCGGGATCTTGACCAGCGTGTCGCCGGGGTAGACGTCCTGGCCGTTCAGCACGACCAGGTGCGAGCCCGAGGGCAGCAGATACCGCTTCTCCCGGCCGTTGTCCCCGTGGACGAGGATCGCCGGAACCCGCTTCTCGTTGGCCGAAGCCTCGACGATGATCTTCTGCGAGAGGCCGGTAACCTTGTCGGTCTCCTCGCGGACGTTCTCGCCCTCGACGATGTCCTGGAACTCGATCCGGCCGCCGATCTCGGTCAGGATCGCGTACGTGAACGGGTCCCAGGTCACGAGCTCGGTGCCCGGCTGGACCTCGTCGCCCTCGTGGACCAGGAGCTGCGAGCCGTAGGTGAGAGCGTAGCGCTCCCGCTCCCGGCCCTTCTCGTCGGTGATGACGAGCTTGCCGCTCCGGTTGATGACGACGAGCGCCCCGCGCTTGGCCTCGACCGTGTTGACGGTCAGGAACTTGACGATGCCCGGGTTCTTGGCGATGTGCTTCGACTGCTCGGACACCCGCGACGCGGTACCGCCGTAGTGGAACGTCCGCATCGTGAGCTGCGTGCCGGGCTCGCCGATCGACTGGGCGGCGATGACGCCCACCGCCTCGCCGATCTCGACCATCTTGCCGGTCGCCAGGTTCCGCCCGTAGCAGAAGGCGCACACGCCGCGCCGCGCCTCGCAGGTCAGCACGGAGCGGATCTTCACCCGCTCGATGCCGGCCGCCTGGACGGCGTTGCCGAGCAGCTCCGTGATCTCCTGGCCGACGCCGATGATCAGCTCGCCGGTCATCGGATCGTAGATGTCCTCCTGGCTGACGCGGCCGACGATGCGGTCCCGCAGGGGCTCCAGGATCTCGCCGCCCTCCATGATCGCCGTGACCACGATACCGTCGATCGTGCCGCAGTCCACATCGTTGATGATGACGTCCTGAGCCACGTCGACCAGCCGGCGGGTCAAGTAGCCGGAGTCGGCCGTCTTGAGCGCCGTGTCGGCGAGACCCTTGCGGGCGCCGTGCGTCGAGATGAAGTACTGCAACACCGACAGACCCTCGCGGAAGTTCGCCGTGATGGGCGTCTCGATGACCTCGCCCGAGGGCTTGGACATGAGACCGCGCATGCCGGCGAGCTGGCGCACCTGCTCACGGGAGCCTCGGGCGCCGGAGTCGGCCATCAGGTTGATCGGGTTGAAGACGCCCGTCTTGTTCTCGATCTCCCGCATCTCGCGGAACATCTCCTCGGAGACGCGCTCGGTCACCCGGTGCCAGATGTCGATGATCTTGTTGTGCCGCTCACCGGCGGTGATGACACCGGCCGAGCGCTGGTTCTCGATCTCGACCACCTCGGTCCTCGCCTGCTGGAGAATCTCCTGCTTGCGGGAAGGCACCACCATGTCGTCCACGCCAAAGGAGATGCCGGCGCGGGTCGCGTACTGGAAGGTGATCTCCTTGATGTCGTCCAGCATCTGGACGGTGGCTTCGTTGCCCAGCTTGATGAAGCAGTAGCCCACCAGGTCCTGGAGGCCGCGCTTCTTCAGAAGGCCGTTGATGTACGGGATGTCCTTCGGCAGGTGACGGTTGAAGATCACCCGGCCGACGGTCGTCTCGATCAACTGGTTCTCGAGCGTCTCCATCTCGGCGTGCACGACGTCCTGCTTGTCGTACTGCGTCTCCAGATTGATGTAGTCGCCCGAGTAGCGCACCCGGATCGGAGTGAGCGTCTCGACCTCCCGCGATTCCAGAGCCAGGAGCACCGAGTCGAAGTCGACGAACGTCCGCCCCTCGCCCTTCGCACCCGCCTTGCCGAGCGTCAGGTAGTAGCCGCCGAGGACGAGATCCTGAGACGGCACCGCGACCGGGCGCCCGTGAGCCGGAGACAGGACGTTGTTCGAGGCGAGCATCAGCACCTTGCTCTCGATCTGCGCCTTGGGTGACAGCGGCACGTGGACCGCCATCTGGTCCCCGTCGAAGTCCGCGTTGAACGCGGCGCAGACGAGCGGGTGGATCTTGATCGCCTTGCCCTCGATGAGCGTCGGCTGGAAGGCCTGAATGCCCAGACGGTGGAGCGTAGGCGCGCGGTTCAGGAGCACCGGGTGATCCTGAATGACCTCCTCCAGGGCGTCCCACACCTCGTCCACCTCGGCCTCCACCAGCTCCTTGGCGGCCTTGATGGTGCCCACCAGACCCTTCTCCTCGAGCCGGTTGTAGATGAACGGCTTGAAGAGCTCCAAGGCCATCTTCTTGGGCAGACCGCACTGGTGGAGCTTGAGCTCCGGGCCCACCACGATCACCGAACGGCCCGAGTAGTCGACGCGCTTGCCGAGCAGGTTCTGGCGGAAGCGGCCCTGCTTGCCCTTGAGCGTGTCGGACAGCGACTTGAGAGGCCGGTTGTTCGAGCCCTTGAGCACGCGGCCGCGGCGGCCGTTGTCGAAGAGCGCGTCGACCGCCTCCTGGAGCATCCGCTTTTCGTTCCGCACGATGACCTCGGGAGCGCGCAGCTCCAGGAGCTTCTTCAACCGGTTGTTCCGGTTGATCACGCGCCGGTAGAGGTCGTTCAGATCGCTGGTCGCGAAGCGGCCACCGTCCAGAGGCACGAGCGGGCGCAGCTCCGGCGGGATGACCGGGATCACGTCCAGGATCATCCACTCCGGCCGGTGGCCGGAACGGCGGAACGCGTCCACCACCTTCAGGCGCTTGGCGGCCTTCAGACGGCGGATCTGGCTTGTCTCGGTGCGCATCACGATGCGCAACTCCTCGGAGAGCTCGTCGACGTCGATCCGCGTCAGGAGCTCCTTGATCCCCTCGGCGCCCATGCGGGCGTCGAAGGCGCCTTCGCCGTACTTGTCGCGCAACTCGCGGAACCGCTCCTCGGTCAGGAGCTCCTGCTCCTTGAGCTCGGTCTCACCCGGATCGATGACGACGTAGCTCTCGAAGTAGAGGATCCGCTCCAGATCCCGCAGGCTGATGTCCAGGAGGTGGCCGATCCGCGACGGCAGCCCCTTGAAGAACCAGACGTGCGAGACCGGGCAGGCGAGCTCGATGTGGCCCATCCGCTCGCGGCGCACCCGCGAGCGGGTGACCTCGACGCCGCACTGGTCGCAGATGACGCCCCGGTGCTTCATCCGCTTGTATTTACCGCACAGGCACTCCCAGTCCGTGATCGGACCGAAGATCTTCGCGCAGAAAAGCCCGTCCCGCTCCGGCTTGAAAGTCCGGTAGTTGATCGTCTCCGGCTTCGTGACCTCGCCGTAGCTCCAGGAACGGATCTTCTCCGGAGACGCGATCGAGATCTTGATCGCGTTGAAATCCTTGAGCGACTGTGGCTTGTCAAAACTGCTGAATGGTTGCAACGTGTTTCCTCCCATTAGACCTTGAGGAGTTCAACGTCGAGACAGAGGCTCTGGAGCTCGCGCACGAGAACGTTGAAAGACTCGGGCAGCCCCGGCGGCTCCGGCACGTCGCCCTTGACGATCGCCTCGTAGACCTTGCTCCGGCCCTCCACGTCGTCGCTCTTGACGGTCAGAAGCTCCTGGAGGGTGTAGGCGGCGCCGTACGCTTCGAGCGCCCAGACCTCCATCTCTCCGAAGCGCTGGCCGCCGAACTGCGCCTTTCCGCCCAGCGGCTGCTGGGTGATCAGCGAGTACGGTCCGATGGACCGCGCGTGGATCTTGTCGTCGACCAGGTGGGAGAGCTTGAGCATGTAGATGTACCCTACGGTGACCTGCTGCTCGAAGGCCTCTCCGGTCATGCCGTCGAAAAGCGGGGTCTTGCCCGACTCGGGCAGCTCCGCCTCCCGCAGCAGCTCCTTGATGTCGGCCTCCCGCGCGCCGTCGAAGACGGGCGTCGCGAATTTGAGGCCCAGCACCTTGCCCGCCCACCCCAGGTGGGTCTCCAGGATCTGCCCCACGTTCATGCGGCTCGGCACGCCCAGAGGGTTCAACACGATCTCGACCGGCGTGCCGTCCGGCAGGTAGGGCATGTCCTCCTCGGGCAGGATGCGCGAGATCACGCCCTTGTTGCCGTGACGGCCGGCCATCTTGTCGCCCACCTGGAGCTTGCGCTTCATGGCGACGTAGACCTTGACCAGCTTGATCACGCCGGGCGGCAGCTCGTCGCCCTTCTGGAGGAGGCCGATCCGCTCTTCGTTGACCCGGTGCAGGACCTCGATGTGCGAGTCGGTTTTCCGGTAGACGATCTCGACGGCGTCGATCAGGCGGCGCTCGTCGAGCGGCAGGCGGAGGATCTCCTGCCGGGTGAGACGCTCGAGCGTCTCCTGGTTGATCGCGTCTCCGGTCTTGAGCAGCTCCTGGCCGGTCCGGGACTTGACGACCCCGGTGACCTTCTTGCCGAGCAAGAGGTCTGAGACCTTCTTGTTGCGCTCCTCGGTCAAGATTCGCACCTCGTCCTTGATGTTCTTCTCGAGCCGGGCGATCTCGGCCTCCTCGATCTCCTTGGCCCGGACATCCTTCTCGACACCCTTCCGGGAGAAGATCTTGACGTCGACGATCGTCCCTTCGATGCCCGGCGGCACCTTGAGCGAGGCGTCGCGGACGTCCCCCGCCTTTTCGCCGAAGATGGCGCGCAGCAGCTTCTCCTCGGGGGTGAGCTGAGTCTCGCCCTTGGGCGTGACCTTGCCCACCAGGATGTCGCCGGCCTTGACCGTGGCGCCGATGCGGACGATGCCGCTCTCGTCCAGGTCCTTCAAGGCCGACTCCGAGACGTTCGGGATGTCCCGCGTGATCTCCTCGGGGCCGAGCTTGGTGTCCCGCGCCTCGATCTCGAACTCCTCGATGTGGATGGACGTGTAGTAGTCCTCCCGCACGAGCTTTTCGGAGATGAGGATCGCGTCCTCGAAGTTGTAGCCGCGCCAGGGCATGAAGGCCACGAGGACGTTCCGGCCCAGGGCCAGCTCGCCGAGCTCGGTGCAGGGGCCGTCGGACAGGACGTCGCCCTTCTTGACCCGCTGCCCCTCGAAGACCACGGGCTTCTGGGTGATGCAGGTGTTCTGGTTCGAGCGGCGGAACTTGATGAGCTGGTAGATGTCGGCGCCGAAATCCTTCGTTTCGCCGGTCTCCAGGTCCTCGGCCTCGACGCGCACGATGATGCGCTCGGCGTCCACCGAGTCGACGATGCCGCCCCGCTTGCAGAGGACGACCGCGCCCGAGTCCTGGGCCACGATCGCTTCGAGGCCGGTGCCCACGATGGGCGAGTCGCTCCGCAGGAGCGGCACGGCCTGGCGCTGCATGTTCGAGCCCATGAGCGCGCGGTTCGCGTCGTCGTTCTCGAGGAACGGGATGAGCGCCGCGGCCACGGACACGAGCTGCTTCGGGCTGATGTCCATGTAGTCGATGCGGTCGCGCTCGGGAGTGATGAAGTCGCCGCCGGCGCGCGAGATCACGCGGTCGCTCACGAACACGCCGTTCTCGTCGAGGCGGGCGTTCGCCTGGGCGATGATGTACTTCTCTTCCTCCCAGGCCGAGAGGTAGAAGGCGTGCGCCTCGGCGTCCACCTTCCGCTTGCCGGCCTTCTCCAACCGCTCGTTCTCCGCCTTGAGCTCGTCGCCGGTGACGATCTGCCCCAGGCGGAATCCACCGTCCCCCACCTTCATGATGCGGAAGTGGTCGAGCACGCGCCCGTTCTCCACCTTCTTGTACGGGCTCTCGATGAACCCGTAGTCGTTGATCCGCGCGTAGGTGGCGAGCGACGAGATGAGGCCGATGTTCGGGCCTTCCGGCGTCTCGATCGGGCAGATCCGGCCGTAGTGCGTGGCGTGGACGTCGCGCACCTCGAACCCGGCCCGCTCGCGGGAGAGGCCGCCCGGTCCGAGGGCGGACAGGCGCCGCTTGTGCGTGACCTCGGAGAGCGGGTTCGTCTGGTCCATGAACTGCGAGAGCTGCGAGGACCCGAAGAACTCCTTGATCGCCGCGATGACGGGCTTCGAGTTGATGAGGTCGTGCGGCATCGCCGAGTCGATGTCCTGGTGGACCGACATCTTCTCCTTGATGGCCCGCTCCATGCGCACGAGGCCGATCCGGAACTGGTTCTCCAGGAGCTCGCCCACGGCGCGCACGCGGCGGTTGCCGAGGTTGTCGATGTCGTCGACCCGCCCGACGTCCTTCTGCAGACGGAGCAGGTACTCGATCACCCGGAAGAAGTCGTCGGCCGACAGGGTCTTCTGGTCGACCGGCACCTCGGTGTCCAGCTTGATGTTGAACTTGAAGCGGCCGACCCGCGAGAAGTCGTAGCGCTTCGCGTCGAAGAACATGCCGTAGAAGAGCGACCGGGCGCTCTCCAGGGTCGGAGGATCGCCGGGGCGCATGCGCCGGTAGATCTCGATCAGCGCCTCCTTGGAGTTCTTCGTCGTGTCCTTGGCGAGCGTGTTCGACAGCGTCGCGCCGGTCAGCTCCCAGTCGGGGAAGAAGACCTGGACCGGAGTCGAGTTGCGGCCGTCCAGCCTCTCCTCGATGTCCTCGGGCACGAGCTCGTTGGCCTCGAAGATCACCTCGCCGGTGTCCAGGTCGACCACGTCACCGATGAAGAACGCCCGCTCCAGGTCCTCGGCGTCGACCTCGAAGGGGATGGTCTGGCCGGTGTCGAGCTTGCCGATGTGCTGCTTGGTGAGCGTGATGCCGGCAAAGATCGGGTACGCCTCGCGGCGGCCGCGGCTCTGACGGTCCTTCAGGCGCTCGGGGTCCAGAACCTTGGGGCTGACGTGCAGGTCGAACTTGCCGCCGCCCGAAGAGGTCAGGCCCACGGGGGTGTAGAACTGGCGGAGGATCGACTCGTCCGACTCGAGCCCCAGGGCGCGGAGGAACACGGTGCCGTGGAACTTCCTCTTGCGGTCGATGCGGACCGAGAGGACGTCCTTCTGGTCGTACTCGAACTCCACCCAGGAGCCGCGGTAGGGGATGATCTTCGAGAGATAGGAGCGCGGCCCCTCCTTGGTGAAGAAGACGCCCGGGCTCCGGTGGAGCTGGGAGACGATGACCCGCTCCGTGCCGTTGATGATGAACGTTCCGTTGTCCGTCATCAGCGGGATGTCGCCGAAGTAGACCTCCTCCTCCTTGGCGTCGCGCATCATCCGCGTGCCCGTCTCCGGGTCGCGGTCGTAGACGAACAGCCGGAAGGTGACCTTGAGCGGCACGGCAAAGGTCATGCCCCGCTCCTGGCAGTCGGAGATCGAGTACTTGAGCTGCAGGTCGACCGGGTTGCCGCAGATGTCGCACTTGGTGACCCGGTTCTTGTTGACGAAGCCGCACTCCGTGCAGGTGACCGTCTCCTCATGCGGGTGATCGGTCATGATCTTCGAGCTGCAGTTGGTGCAGGTCATGCGGAGGTATTCGAGCCCCTTGAGCTCGCCGCACTTGCACTGCCAGTCCCCGATCGAGTACTTGACGAAGTCGAGCGAGCAGGTCTCGCGAAAGTCGGAGAACGGAAAAATCCCGGTGAAGACCGACTGCAGGCCCTGATTCGCCCGCTCCTCGGGCAACAGGTTCATCTGCAGAAAGCGCTCGTAGGACCTCCGCTGGACGTCGATCAGGTTGGGGATCGGCAGCGACGTGCTGATCCGGGAGAAGTCCTTTCGATAACCGTTGCGCACTAAAGCTTGCGGGGTAGGGGATGTATCCATAGGGGTCCTTGGTATCTCCTCGATGCCTTGGTTGATTGCTACGCGGCAACCAAAGTTACGACCGCGGGGTGCCCGGGGCTCCTGTTCCGGAAGCAGGAGACACCATGCCCGGCCCCCCGCTTGCTTCGCGGAGGGTCACCGGGCATGGTGAGCAAAGTCCAGAACAGCCTCGACGCCCGGTTTATGCCCGCGCCGAGTCCTGTTCCGGCATCTTGTTGTCCTCGCCGGCCTGCTGAGAGGTTCAATCGAGCGTACGTGTCGCTTCGCTCCACGTGGTCCGCGCGTTGTCTCGCGCCTACTTGAGCTCGACGGTGGCGCCGGCCTCTTCGAACTTCTTCTTGACGGCCTCGGCCTCGTCCTTCGAGATCCCTTCCTTGACCGTGGCCGGAGCGGACTCGACCAGATCCTTGGCCTCCTTGAGACCCAGGCTGGTGACCTCGCGGACCACCTTGATCACGTTGATCTTCTTGTCGCCGGCCGCTTTGAGGACGACGTCGAACTCGGTCTTCTCCTCGACCGGGGCGGCGGCGGCACCACCCCCGGCCGCCGGGGCGGCCACGGCGGCGGCAGCGGCGGAGACGCCGTAGTGGGTCTCGAGCGCCTTGACGAGGTTGTTCAGCTCGAGGACGGTCATCTCGTCGATCTGCTTGATGAAATCTTCGGTCGCGATAGCCATTTTCTCTCCTTAGCGCTGCGGACTACGAAGTCCGGGGTCCTTTTTCTCTTATTCCTCGGAGGCCGGGGCAGGCGAGCCCTGGCCTGCTTCTTCTTTCTTGATCCGGACCTGGTCCAGAACCGCGACGAACTGCTGCGGCACGGCCGCGAGCACCCGGGCGAACCGGATGACCGGCGACTGCAGCAGGAACAGCAGCTTCGCGATCAGCTCCTCGCGGCTCGGCAGCGACGCGATGTCCTTGATCTGATCGGCGGCGACAGCCCGCCCTTCGACGATCCCGGCCTTGAACTGGACCGCCGGCACGTCCTTGGCGAAATCGGTCAGCGCCTTGGCCACGGCGACCGGGTCCTTCTGGCTGAAGACCACCGCCGTGGGCCCGCTGAAGTGCTCCTTGAGCTGGTCCAGGGCCTGGCTGTCGATGGCGCGCAGAGCCAGGGTGTTCTTCACGACGATGTACTCGCCGCCGCTCTGGCGCACCCGGTTGCGGAGCTCGGTCACCTGGGGGACGGTGATCCCCTGGTAGCCGAGCAGGAAGGCATGGGGAGCCTTCGCGAGACCCTGCTCGTAACTCTGCAGGAGCTCCTCTTTGTCATTACGGGTCAAAGGCATGTGTCAGGCTCCTCTCCTAGGCTTCCACGGTCGTGAGATGGGTCTCGTCCACCTGGATGCCGGGGCCCATCGTGGAGGAGACGCTCACTCCACGAACGTACTTGCCCTTGGCCGCGGCGGGCTTGGCCTTCAAGACGGCCCCGATCAGGGCCTCCGCGTTCTCCCTGAGGCGCTCGGGCCCGAAGGAGAGCTTGCCCGCCGGAGCGTGGATGATGCCGGTCTTGTCGACCCGGAACTCCACCTTGCCGGCCTTGATCTCCTGCACCGCCTTGGCGACGTCCGTGGTCACCGTGCCCGCCTTGGGGTTGGGCATGAGACCCCGGGGGCCGAGCACCTTGCCCAGGCGCCCGACAACCCTCATCATGTCGGGGGTGGCGACCACAGCGTCGAAGTCGAGCCACCCTCCTTCGATCTTCTTGGCGACGTCCTCGCCGCCCACGTGGTCGGCGCCGGCCTCCTCCGCCTCGCGGATCTTCTCGCCGCTCGCGAAAACGAGGACGCGGGCCGTCTTGCCGAGACCGTGCGGCAGCACCACGGTGCCGCGGACCATCTGGTCGGCGTGCTTGGGGTCGACCCCGAGGCGCAGCGCGATCTCCAGCGTCTCGTCGAACTTGACGTAGGAGACGTCCTTCGCCAGCTTGATCGCATCCTCCAGGGAATAGGGCCGGGCCTCGACCTTCTCGACCGCCTGCCGATACTTCTTTCCGTGCTTCGCCACAGTTCCTCCTCGTAACGGGCGCCCGAAGACGCCCTCCGGCTTTCTTATCCCTGGACTTCCAGGCCCATCGAGCGGGCCGTGCCCTCGATGGTCTTGATCGCGGTCTCGAGGTTCGCCGCGTTCAAATCGGGCATCTTGGTCCTGGCGATCTCCTCGACCTGCGCCTTGGTGACCTTGCCCACCTTCTTCTTGTTCGGCTCGCCGGACCCCTTCTCCAGCCCCGCCGCCTTCAGGAGAAGGATCGGAGCCGGCGGCGTCTTGGTGATGAACGTATAGCTGCGGTCGGCGTAGACGGTGATCACCACGGGGATGATCAGGCCCGTCTGCGCCGCCGTGCGCGCGTTGAAGTTCTTCACGAAGTCCATGATGTTGACACCCGCCTGGCCCAGGGCCGGGCCCACCGGGGGCGCCGGCGTCGCCGCACCCGCCGGGATCTGCAGCTTGATCATTCCAGTGACTTTTTTGGCCATTCGAGTTCAACCCCTGTTCAGAGCTTCTGGACCTGAGAAAAATCGAGCTCGACCGGCGTCTGCCGGCCGAAGATCGTAACCATGACCTTCACGGTGTTGCGGTCGAGGTTGACCTCGTCGACCACGCCCGTGAAGTTGGTGAAGGGGCCGTCGGTGATCTTCACCGGCTCCGCCTTCTCGAACATGTACTTGGGCTTCGGCTTTTCCTTGGCGGTCACCACCTGCTCCAGGATCTGGTTGACCTCCTCTTCGGAGAGCGGGGTCGGCTTCTTGCCGGTGCCCACGAAGCCCGTGACCTTCGGGGTGTTCTTGACCACGTGCCAGGCCGCGTCCGACATCTCCATCTCGACCAGGATGTAGCCGGGAAAGAACTTGCGCTGCGTCTCGCGCTTCTTCCCGCCCTTGTACTCGACCACCGTCTCCGTAGGGATGCGGACCTCGCCGAAGGCGTCTCCCATCCCGAGGGCCTCGGCCCGCTGGCGGAGAGTCTCCTTGACCCGCTCCTCGAACCCGGAGTAGGTGTGGACGATGTACCACTTGCGCTCGCGCGCCGTGGTGGCCTGGTCGGTGAACTGATCCGTCATGAACCGAACACCCTTATGATGCCGACATACCCTTGCTGAATGAGGAAGTCCGCGACCCAGAGGTAGACCGCGAAGATCGCGCTGGTGACCACCACCACGACCGTCGTGCCGACCACCTCATCCCGCGTGGGAAAGCTTACTTTCCTCATCTCGGAGCGCACTTCTCCGAGGAATTCCTTCGACTTGTTCCACCAGTTCATGAGCGCCCCGATCGAACCGAATGAAAAGATTGGCAGGTCAGGAGGGACTCGAACCCCCAACCCCCGGTTTTGGAGACCGGTGCTCTGCCAGTTGAGCTACTGACCTGTGATTCTTCTGACCTCAAGCTACTTGACGATCTCCGTGACGGTACCGGCGCCGACCGTCCGGCCACCCTCGCGGATGGCGAAACGCACGCCCTTCTCCATCGCGATCGGAGCGATCAGCTCCACTTCCAGGTTCACGTTGTCCCCGGGCATCACCATCTCCGTCCC
>DATHUD010000556.1:0-7258 GCA_035462575.1 Thermoanaerobaculia bacterium
GGACGACCCGAACGCTCCTCCGGGACCTCCTGGCGTTCACTCCGGCTCCGGTGGCCGCGGCCTCGGCGGCGCCGCTCGATCCCGAGTTGGAGAAGAGCCTCAGGTCTCTCGGGTATCTTCAGTAAGAGCCTTGGCCGGCCGGATCGAGCGGTTCCAGCACAAAACCCAGTGGGTCTGGCGCAATTTCCGGGATTACGACGTTCCCCGGGGCTCACGTCCACCTTCTTTAGCAGGTCGCCCCAATGTAGAGACGCCCCGGGGGGCGTCTCCGGGGCGGCGAGATCCTCCCCGACACAAGGACCGTGCCGCGGGATCTCTCGCCAGTCCGGGCCGTCCTTCCCGATCCGGAGACGCCCCACGGGGCGTCTCTCTCAAGAAACCCTCCAGGGGGATGGTCGTCTGGCAAGGTGTTTTTTCATGTGGGCTGAGGAGCAGGCACGAGTTGGAATCCCAGGGCCTGTGCACGTTTGGCGAGGTGATGAACCATCCGTTGTTGGTAGCGTTCCTCGTACTGCTTCTGGCCAGCGTCCACGTAGGCCTGTCCACGGGTAAGCATGAGGTACACCAGCCGCGCCAGTTTGTGGGCGGTGGCAGCAATCGCTTTGGCTCGGTCCATTCGGGAGCACAGCCGGCGGTGGTAGGCGCCCAAGGCCGACTGACTCTTCCTTAGAGATTGAGCGGCCATGCGAAGAGCCTGCGCGGCGCGGTTGGCGCATCGCTTGGTCTCCCCCGAGAGGGATTTGCCGCCGGAGATCTTGGTGCCGGGGCACAAACCCAACCAGGAGGTAAAGTGTTTGATGGTGGGGAATCGGCGTAGGTCGGTGCCGATCTCGCTGATGATCTTCAGCGCCGAGCTGGCCTCGATCCCGGGGATCCGTGTCAGATCCACGCCCGCGGCCTCGAAGAGCGCCTTGCGCGCATCAAAGCGCGGAGCGTTCTTCGACGGCCCGCCGCGCGGGGCGCTGCCCAGCCCGTCCGGCGGCACTTCATGGGCCTTCAGGGCACTGAGCAGGCGCTCGAGCTCCGCATCGCAGTCGGCGATCTGGCCGGCATAGGCGTCGTAGAGCGCCAGGGCTTGCTTGAGCGAAAACAGGTGTTCGGAGCGCCAATTGCCTTCCAGGGATCGCGCGATCTCGGCCTCGTCGGCGCGGATGCACCGGTGGCGCAGACGGGCCAGCTCCTGCCCATCGCGTTCACCCGCGACGATGGCGCGCACAATGGCCTGACCTGTCACGCCCATGATGTCTGAAATGACATGGTGTAACTGCACGTTCATCTGCGTCAGTGCTTTTTGCAGGTGCTGCACATGGCGCGATTGATACGACAACAGCATGTCGCGGTGGCGCCAGACGGCGCGCAACGCACAAACCTCGCCGGCCGGCCGGAACGCCCCGCGCAGCAGCCCAAAGCTCATGAGCTGCTGGAGCCACTGGCAGTCGAGCACATCGCTCTTGCGGCCCGGCACTCCCTTGACGTGTCGCGCGTTGACCAGGTGAACCTCAAAACCCTCGGTTTCCAGCATCTCATAGAGGGCAATCCAGTAGACACCTGTGGATTCCATCGCCACGGCCGTTATTTTGCACTCCCGCAGCCACTGCACAAGACGCTGCAGATCGTCGGTGAAGGCGGCGAACTCGCGCACAGGCTCGGCATCACGAGCCGCCGGCACGGCCACGAAGTGGCTGCTCGCGCCGATGTCGATGCCCGCGGCGTTGGGATAGGTGATGGACAGCGGTGGCAAAGCCTTTGCCTTCTTGCGGGGCAGCTTACCGGGCTTTTTTGCACCCTGACGCTGCCGGGCAGCCGCTTGCGATAGCTTGGACATGTCGCATCCTCCTGGAGCCAGGCTATTTTAGGGGATGCGCGCCGCGTGGGAATCGTCGTTATGCTCAATCTCTCAAACGGGATGGCTGCCGTAGCAGACCTCACCAATGACATTGACGAAACCCCGACCACGCTACATTACGGGCGGCCGAAGCCGCACCAGTGAGACGCCGGCCATGGTGCGAACGCGCGCCTTACCGTACCTCACCAGCACCCTGTTTCTTCCCGGCCATTGTCCGGCCCGGCCGGTTGAGGCGCTACATTGGAGGGCGCTCCGAGGCGGGGGAGATTCCGGGGCTGCCAATGTGGCGTCCCTCCCGGGCGCGGGTGCCAATCTCGCGGACGATCCCCAACGAGTATTTTCACCCCCGGTCTAAAAAACTCGCGAGTATTTTTGACTGGGGGTGAAAATACTCGCGTCGTCTCCTACAACAGCCGCAGCTCCAACGACTTGAGCACCGCCTGCGTCCGGTCCCGCGCCGCGAGCTTCGCCAGGATGTTCGAAACGTGGATCTTGACCGTCCCCTCGGCAGTCCCCAAGGCCTCGGCGATCTCCCGGTTCGTGTAGGCGGCGGCCATCAGGCGGAGGACTTCGGTCTCCCGCGGGGTGAGCGGCTCGACGAGCGAGGCGCCCGAGTCCGGCAGGGTGCCTCGGGCGGCTTCCAATCCCTTCATGAGCGAATCCGTCAGCGCCGGCTGCAGGAAGCTCCCTCCGGCCGCGAGGGTCTCGATGGCCTGGACGAGTTGGGCGAGGGAGACGTCTTTCCTGAGGAAACCCTTCGCGCCCTCGCGGATGGCTTCGAGGATGAGCGCCCGGTCGTCGAACGTGGTGAGGACGAGGCAGGGGGGCGCGCCGGGCCGGGCGCGGAGGGCTCGCAGCACGCCCAGGCCGTCGAGCTTCGGGAGGCGGACGTCCAGAAGGACCACGTCGGGGCGGTCCTCGGCGAGAAGGCGCAGGGCCTCTTCGCCGTCCCCGGCTTCGGCCGTGATCACCATCCGGGGATCGAGCTCCAGGAGCTTTCGGATGCCGTGGCGGACCAGCGTTTCGTCCTCCACGAGGAGGAGGCGGATGCTCACGCGCCTCTCCGGAGAGGCACGAGGGCGGCCACGGAGAAACCGGTCCCGGGGCTCGTCTCCAACTCCAGCTTTCCGCCCGCCGTCTCCAGCCGGTCGCGCATCCCGGAGAGCCCGCGCCCGGCCGCGATCTCGCCGGCCCCCTGACCGTCGTCTCTGGCCCGCACGCCGAGCGCATCCCCCTCGCGGACGACCTCGATCCAGAGGTTTTCCGCCCGGGCGTGCTTGACCGCGTTGGTGACGATCTCCTGGCAGCAGCGCAAAACCAGGTGGGCGAGCTCGGGGTCCTCGACCGTCATCCCCTCCGCGAGCGTCAGGTGCACCCGCGGACGGGGGATCTCGGACGTCAGCGCCGTCAACGCCGCCCGCAGGTCGATCGCCTCGTCCCTCCCCAGGGTGCCTACGATCTCGGAGACGTCGGTCAGCAGAAGCTTCGTGAGCCCCTGCGAAATCCGGATCTGCTCCAGGGCCGGTCCCTCGATCTGGTGAGAGGCCACCTCCAGGTTGAGGCTCAGGGCCACGAGGTGGTGGCCCACGGCGTCGTGAAGCTCGCGGGCGATCCGCAGCCGCTCGGCCACGCGGCTGCTGTGGGCCAGAAGCTCCCGGGCGGCCCTGAGCTCCGTGTTGGCCGCCGCGAGCTCCGCCCGTCCCCCAGCCTCGCGCTCCATCACCTCGATGACGAGGAAGGCGAGGATCTGGAACCCCAGGTAGGGCGGCGCGAGCATCAGGGCCGGCCGGAGGGACCAGTGGATCGAGATCGCGACGCACAAGAGAATCGACTGGACGGCGATCCACAAGAGCCCCGTCCGGCGCGAGACCCTCGAGGCGATCTGCATCGCGACGAGGACCAGGAGCGCCCCCTCGAAGCCGTCGCAGATCGTGAGCACCAGGGCGAGCACGCAGACGACCTGGAGCCCGGGAAGCCCCAGCGCCTCCCTCCGGGTCCGCTCCCGGCCGTCCGCGGAGACCCAGAAGGCCACCACGAAGATCAGCCACGCCGATAGCCACACCGCGAACACCGGAGGCCGCCGGATCTCATGCGTGAGGATCGGCAGGCCCACCATGAGCCACGCCGCCACTCCGCCCCACCGGAGCAGCCGAAGGTGCTCGCGCGCGATCCCGTTCATGGAGCGATGATAGCCGGGCGGGGGGAGCGGCGTCCTAGGCCGGAAGGCATAGGACGCCTCCTAGTCCTCGCGGCAGATGTGGAAACCCGGGGATTCTCCTACGATCCCCTTCGAAAGGAGAACGCCATGACATCCCGGAGACGATTCCTCGAAAGTGGAGCCCTGATGGCCGCCGGTGCGATTCTGGTGGGGGAGGTGCCGCTCGTGGGGCAGACGCAGGAGACACCGCCGGCGCCGAAGAGGCCGGACAAAGGTCCCCGCCTGGACGACGAGCTGGTCCGCGCGTTCGTGGGCGCAGGCCACGCCAACATGGAGAAGACCCGGGCGCTCCTGGGTCAGCAGCCCGCCCTGATCAACGCGACGTGGGACTGGGGCGGGGGAGACTGGGAGACCGCTCTCGGCGGCGCCTCCCACATGGGGAGCCGCGAGATCGCCGAGTACCTGCTCTCGCAGGGCGCCCGCATGGACGTCTTCTGCGCCGCCATGCTGGGCAAGATCGAGATCGTGAAGGGGTTCCTCGCGGACGATCCGAAGGTGGTCTATCTCAAGGGACCGCACGGCATCTCCCTCCTCCGCCACGCCCAGGCGGGAAAGCAGGATGCGGTGACCGAGCTGCTGGTCTCCCGAGGGGCGAAAGCTTGACCCCGTAGCCCCCTCCCTCGCCTCCCGCGGCGGTGGTACACTTCCCACGCAAATACAGGCTTTGCGACCACCGCCGCGCCCTGGGCCGGGCCTTCCGCGGCAATTTTCTTGTGGGAACCCGTTCGCCAGGGGCGGGCCTCCCCGATGTCATGAATCGGAGGTGCCCGATGTCGGAGAACCCCGCTGTCCTCGCCGGACGGACCCGGCGAGCCGTGCTCGGTGTGGCCGTGGCCGCCTGCCTTCTGGGCGGCGCCGGCCGGGCCGAGGCTCAGACCAATCCGGTCGTCCCCTGCCCGAACCCTCTGCCCGCGAGCGTCTCGGGCAATCCCCTCGTGCAGCCGCGCGTGATCCGGCCCGTGAAGGGGACGGTCAACACCAGCCTGGTGGTCCGGATGGCGGATCACCAGTGCATCCCGGCCTTCATCGACAACCAGTGGGTGTGGAAGCCGATGACGTTGCGCACCTATTTCGCGCCCCAGGACGGGAACAACCCGGGCGACCCCAACCTCGTGCCGTCGATCCCGGGGCCGACGTTCCGGATCAAGAAGGCCCTTCTGGCCAACCCCGACCTGCCGCCCGGGCCGAGCAATCCCGAGGTGGCGCCCGGGACCCGCTTCCGGCTCCTGCTCAGGAACCGGCTCCCGCCGAGCGCCAATCCGAATGCCTGTGAGCCGGCCGAGGTGCTCCAGCCGCCGGCTCCGGGCTGCGAGCCCAACTGCGACAAGAGCCAGAAGATCCCGCAGGTGGCTCCCGACTGCTTCCACGGCGCCAACGTGACCAACATCCACTTCCATGGCAGCCACGTCTCCCCCCAGCCGCACCAGGACTACATCTTCCTGGAGCTGTACCCGGAGGGGGCGCCGAACAAGGCCGCGGCGATGTATCCCACCGGCGCCTCGGAGATCGGGCAGTACCAGACGGACATCAACCCGATCCCCTGGAACCAGGCGCCCGGCACCCACTGGTACCACGCCCACAAGCATGCCTCGACGGCCGTGCAGGTGCTGAACGGCATGGCCGGGGCCCTGCTGATGGAAGGGTCGTTCGACGACTGGCTGTACGGCCTCTACAAGGTCGATCCGAACAACGACCCGCAGATCCAGCAGTTCGAGAAGGTGATGGTGGTGCAGCAGATCTGGCCGGAGCTCAACTTCTACCAGAGGCCCCACCCGAACTACCCGCCGCCGCCGCTCGTCAATGGCCAGGCCGAGCCGGTGATCCCGATCCGCTACGGCGAGGTGCAGCGCCTGCGGATGATCGGCGCCACCATGCAGGCCGCGGCCCAGCTCACGATCTGCTTCGACAGCATGATCGAGGAGGGGTACCGGATCAAACAGATGGCCCAGGACGGAGTCCAGTTCGCCCCGGAGAACTGGCAGGACCAGCCGCTCCTCGTGCCCGACTCGGGCTCCAACTGCAAAGTGTCCTTCAACCTGGCGCCGGGCAACCGGGCCGACTTCCTGGTCCAGGCTCCGCCGCCGCCCGCGAACGTGAACGCGGTGCCCAAGAAGAGGCACTCCGTCTCCTTCCGCGTTTTCGGCAACGTGGCGCCCGAGCTCAAACAGATCCTCCAGGACCAGGTGAGGAAACGGCGGGCGAACCGGGCCGCTCGCGAGGGCAAGGCCGCCCCGAGCCCCGAGACCGCCGCGAACGCCGCCGTGGACGCCGTGGCGGCGACAAACCCCGTGCTGTTCACGATGGAGCTCTCGGGAGTCGCCACTCCGGCGATGTCCCTGCCCGCGGCCTGGCCGGAAATGCCCTACTTCCTGCGCGACGTCGCCCCCGGCGACATCAAGAAGGAGCGCACCATCGCCTTCAGCATGACCGACCCCGCGACCGGCGTGCCCACGCAGCCGGGCACGCAGCCCAACGGCTTCTGGATCGACAAGACGAAATACAACCCCAACTGCGCGAACCAGACCATGGAGCTCGGCACGTCCGAGAAGTGGACCGTCACCAACGACTCCGGGCCGAACCATCCGTTCCACATCCACGTCAACCCCTTCCAGGTGGTGAGGAACGACACGACCACGTACAAAAAGCCGATCTGGCAGGACACGATCGCGCTCCCCACCGGCGGGTGCAACGACGTGAACGCCGGCCCGATCTACAACCAGCAGCAGGCGGAGGCGACCTGCCCCGGCGTCTGCAGCGCGCAGCAGCAGACGTGGAACGGCCAGTGGAAGACGACCCAGACGGGCGTGCAGTCGGTCTGCGGGTGCTGCACGACCAAGTCGGTCGAGCTGCGCAGCCGCTTCGAGGACTACACGGGCGGCTATGTCTACCACTGCCACTTCCTCGGCCATGAGGACCGGGGCATGATGCACAACGTGCAGACGGTCTGCCCCGCGGGGACCGGACAGGCCGGCAAGTACGGCCTCACGGTCACCACCGGCAGGAACGACGACTGCGGTGGCTTGAATCCGCTCCAGCCCCTGCCCGCCTGCACGCCGGGGACGGCCGGCAACGGTCACGAGGGCCACCACTGAGGCGGTTCGACGCCCAGGCGGAACGCTTCGACCGCCGCGCCGGCCTTCCGGACGCGGCGGTCGAAGGCATCGTCGAAGCGGGTCTGGGTCTCGCCCCGGCCG
>DATHUD010000557.1:0-16591 GCA_035462575.1 Thermoanaerobaculia bacterium
GGCCTTCCTCCTGATCTCCGCGTAAAGACCAGCGAAACGCCGCTGCTCGCAAGCCTGGCCGGTCGTCCGAAGCTTGCGGAGGGCCGCTGTGCACGTGAGACGCCTGTTACTGGCAATCGCCTCACGGATGAACTGGCGAACATCATCGTCGGCAAGCTTCAGACGAGCCGGGGTGGCAGGACTCTCAGTCTCTGAAACAAGGCGGTCGTAGCGGGGGACGAGGACATCAGCCCGCAGGGACACCGCCGCCGCCTCCTGGAGGATGCGACGCGCAGTCCGCGCGTGGAGAGATCCGCGTGCTCCTCCGAGTATGCCACTCAGCGGCGCCTCTGATGGCACGAGGTGCGGCGTCATCCACTCTGGGAGAGATCCGTCCCGGCTCGAAATGACGATGAGATGCTGAGGGTTTCTCAACTGCGCACGAGCGCCCGCGAGGTCGTCGGCCATGGCTGCTACGTAGGCCGGCGAGGCAATCACCAGAATGACCGCGTCAGGTGCCGCGTCTGCGAGCGCTGTGAGCGAGCGCGGTGCCTTCGCAACAGGGCCAGGTAATGCCTGCAGTCCGTTCCACCAAGCTCGGAGAGCAGTGCGGCGGTCCCCGTCGCTCGACCGCCATACGCCGTCATCCTCCGATGTCGAAAATGTCGCGGAGTAGGGGCAGAGCTTTGCCTCAACGGGAATTAGACCATAGCCGGCTGAGGCGACCCAGAGGTCTGCCTGATAGCCCGCCCCCTGCGCCACAGCCGGGAGCTCGCGAATGACCGCCCAATGCTGCCCTCGATAAAGGCCGGCCGCAGCAACGCGTTCTCCTCCACTCCGCTGGAGGCGATCCCCCCACGTCGCAAGGCGCTGGGCAAGTGGTCCCTCAGGGATGCCTCCGAGTCGGAGGTCTGATGGCGCGGCCCACCTCTTACCCTGCGTGCAGCTCGCAACAATATGTACCTTCTGCACCGGGGACATCTCCGAATCAATGCGGCTCTGGCCCATGCTATACAACCACCTCGCCCGCACTCGCGGTAATAGCAGCGTCAGTCGGCACAGCCGGGGTCTCCCTCGTCCACGCGATCTGTGCGAAGGCGGAGTGATTGTGGATGCTTTCCTGGTTCACCGCTCGGACGTGGAACCAAGCAACGCGCGGATCACGCTGGAGGCTCAGGGCGACCTCGCGGACCATGTCTTCGACAAACGCTGGCTGATCGTAGGCTTGCATGGTGACGAAGCGCTCGTCGGGGCGCTTGAGGAGCGGATAGACGGGGGCTGACGCTGCCCCCTCAGCGATCCCTACGAGCTCCTCGATCCACACGAATGCGTTGCTGCCATCCGGTTGCCTGACACCACGCGTCTGGATGGTTATATAACCGCGCTGATTGTGTGCCCCGTAGTCGCTGATCGCCTTACTGCAGGGGCAAAGGCTCGTCACAGGGACCTTCACACCGAGAACGAAATCATCGGTGCCGTTTACGGATTCGCCGACGAAACTGCACTCGTAATCCATGAGCGCCGTCGCCCCACTCACGGGAGCTGCTCGCTCGATGAAGTACGGGAAGACGATCTCGACTCGCGCAGTCTTGGCATGGAGGCGCCGGCGCAGGTCATGAAGAAGCCCCGGCAATGTCCGCATCGTCAACTCCCCACGGTGCTCGTTCAGGACCTCGATAAAACGGCTCATGTGGGTTCCCTTGAACTCCTCGGGCAAGCCGACCGACATCGAAACGTTCGCGACCGTATGCTGGACCTGATGACCGCGATCGAGGACGACAATCGGGTAGCGCAGGTCGCTCACCCCAGCGTGGTCGAGGGCGATGTTACGGATATCGCGGTGATTCTGGACGTCTTCCATCAGTCTAGTCCTCTCCGTCGTAGATGCAGCCGGCCGTGCAAGTCTCACGCACAATGACGCGGTAGAGGTCAGGCAACTCGGGCTTCAGGTGTTTCCAGATCCAGCGGGCTATATTCTCGCTCGTCGGATTCTCGAGACCGGGAATGTCGTTCAAGAAATGATGGTCAAGTTGATCCTCCAGCGGCTTGAACGCGCTCTTCACATCGGCGAAATCGCGGAACCACCCCATATGCTCGTCAACCGTCCCTCGCAGGCGGAGCTCGACGCGGAACGAGTGGCCGTGCAGGCGGCCACACTTGTGCCCTGGTGGCACGTTCGGCAGCAGGTGAGCCGCCTCAAACGAGAACTCCTTATAGATTTCCAGGGGTGCTCCTCATGGTACCCCAAGGTACTTGTGGGTCTGGAGGCTAAGACGCCAGACCGGGTGGTTGAGGCAGTAAGCGACGGCCGCCTTGGTGTTCCTATCACCCTCGGGCCCATCCATTGGCTGCAGGAAGAAGTGGCGGAAATCCAGATCTTCGAGCGTCGATGGGTCGATGCCATCTTGGGGGAAAACGACCTTCAACTCGTCACCACTCTGAAGGATCAACGGCACCCCAGCCTTCGGGCTCACGCAGAGCCAATCAATTCCTGCCGGCGCTGGCCTCGTGCCGTTCGTCTCGACAGCGACAGTGAAGCCCACATCATGGAGAGCGTGCACAAGATCGTCATCCACCTGGAGAAGGGGCTCTCCTCCTGTACAGACAACGAAAGGACGGGCACGGCGATGCCCATTGGGCCACTGCTGGTCGATTGCTGTGGCGAGTTCCTCGGCGCTGTCGAACCTACCGCCACCGGGGCCGTCAATCCCAACGAAATCCGTGTCGCAGAAGCGACATGCCGCCGTGGCGCGATCACGCTCCAAGCCTGTCCAGAGATTGCAGCCAGTGAAGCGGCAGAAGACCGACGGCCTGCCTGCGTTGGCGCCTTCACCTTGAAGGGTGTAGAAGATCTCCTTTACAACGTACGTCACGACAGAGCGCTCGCCTCCAACTGGTAGGGTGCAGGGTCGCGCATCCCATTCTCCGCAAACCCTTTTATCCGGAGGAGACAGGCGTCACAGTGACCACAGGATCTCCCCTCCGGGGACGGGTCGTAACAGGTCAGCGTAAGGCCGTAATCAACGCCAAGTTCGAGACCCCGCCGGATGATCTCAGCCTTGGAAAGGTGAAGGAGCGGCGCATGGATGCGTACTTCCTGCTGTCCTTCGACTCCTGTACGCGTCGCGAGACGGGCCATGTGTTCGTACGCCCTGAGGTACTCTGGCCGGCAGTCGGGGTATCCACTGTAATCGAGGGCATTCACGCCGATGAAGATGGTTGTCGCGCCGAGGACTTCCGCCCACGCGAGCGCGAAGGAGAGGAAGATCGTGTTCCGAGCGGGGACATAGGTTACAGGGATCCCTTCAGCCATGGAGGCGAGGGGCCGGTCCTTGGGTACTTCGAGGTCGCTCGTGAGAGCGGACCCCCCGAATCGCCGGAGGTCGAAGTCCACCAGGACGTGCTCTATCGCGCCAAGAGCCTCAGCCACGCGGCGAGCTGCCTCGATCTCGACTGCATGGCGTTGGCCGTAGCGGAATGTAAGGGCATACGCCTGGAAGCCCTCGCTCCGGGCGATGGCGAGGGTTGTCGTGGAGTCGAGCCCACCGCTTAGGAGGACGACCGCCTTCTTCTCGCTCATCCCTCTATCCCTTCTCGCGAGAGGCCTCGCCCAAAGGGCCAGATCTTCTGGCGCATCATCGCCGCCTGCCGAGCCACCTCGGCCACTGTGCACTGGGCGGTTCCCTGGATCTTCAAGGCTGAGTTGCCTGCTGCCGTCACGCGTCGCGCCATGCCATGTTCGTCGCCTAAGGTTACATCAGGTCACCGGCAACCCACAATGTGGGGAGTCGACTGCTTTCGCCCTTATAGGCGCGAAATGGACCCGTGCAGCAGCGCCGGCTGCGGCAGGACAGGCCTTGTAGTTTACTCTTGGGGAGAACTTTGGTTGAAGATGGTGCCCAGGACCGGAATCGAACCAGTGACACCGTGATTTTCAGTCACGTGCTCTACCAACTGAGCTACCTGGGCACAGAGGTCTGTGAAACCTCCGAGGGACGCGGATTGTGCCAGGGTCCGCCCCGGGGTGTCAAGAGTCCAGGTCCGCGGGCCTTGGGCGCGGGGCTCCCCTCTCGACCAAGGAGCGGATCTTGCCGTCTCTCTCCTCCACCATCTCAAGGAGGCGGTTGCCGGCCCGCTCGCACCAGACGGGCATGTCTTCGAGGATGCCGGGGTCGTCCCCCAGGATCTCCAGTTGGTCTCCCGGCTGGAGCTTCCTCATCTCCCGGGCGGAGAGGAGGATGGGGAGGGGGCAGAAGGTGCCGGTCACGTCCAGGTGGTAGCGCTTCGAAGGCAATGCGGGTCTCCGTCGCCTTGCGGCGAGCCTCAAGCTGTACAATAAGAGCGAAATGCGCGCCAGATTGTATCTCTTCGTAGCTCTGGGGTCGTTTTCCGTCCTGGGCGGTGGGCGGGCGGCCTTGGCCTGGACGCCTTCCATGCAGGTGATCATCGCCCGGGAGGCGTCCCGCCTCGCTCCGGGGGACCTCTACCGGCAGATCGAGAAGCACCGCCGCGTGTTCGAGGAGGCGGCCACCGCCCCGTTCTCCGACACGGACCCCGGCCGGCACATGAAGAACGCCGACGGCTCGGGCCAGCTCGACCGGGTGATCGTGGAGGAGGTGGCGCGGGCGATCGCCCTCATCCAGGCCCACCGGCCGTTCGAGGAGGTCGTGCGCCAGTTGGGCATCGTCTCCCATTACGTGGCCGATGCCAACAACCCGCTCGCCACCTCGGCCGCGGACGCCGAGGAGGGGCAATACTTCATCGACTTCCTCCGCTATGCCGAGAAGACGGAGCCCAAGTTCCCCCTGGTCTTCTACGGAGTCCGCCCGGGCCTCGAAAACCGCGCGGACGTCTCGCCGCTCCTGGCCGAGACCTTCCGCCGCGGGCGCGAGCTCTACCCCCTGGTGGGCCGCGAGTACCGCCGGATCGGCTTCGCCTCCGGGATCGGCCGCTTCGACGACCGCTCGACCGCGTTCGGCGCCGCCTCCCTCTCCTTCAGCCACGCCGTGACCGACGTGGCCCTGGTGCTGCGCTATATTTGGATCCGGGCGGGGGGAGTGGACGACCGCACCAACCTGCCGGCCGGAGGGACGCGCCTCGTGATCGTGCCCCGCGCCGGCCGCACCCGCTAGAACAACTCCTGCTGCGCAACATTCTGTAGGGGCGGCCCTATGTGGCCGCCCTGGGTGGGGAAACGCGGCCGCCCTGGTGGGGGAAGCCGAAGCGAGCAGGGCGGCCACATAGGGCCGCCCCTACAGAGCAGGCCTACCGCAAGATCATCGGCCGGGCGAGAACGATCCCCTTGCGCCTCTCCCGGAGCTCGACCGTCACCGCTCCGCCCCCTTCGGGGAGGGCGTCGCGGTCCAGGGTGAGGACGTAGTAGCCGGAGGTGGCGCGAGCGACGTAATCGGTCGCCAGGTGGGGGAAGAGGTAGGTCTTGGTGTAGGTGCCTCCTGTCGCCGCGGCGACGGCACCGAGACCGACCTCCAGAGAGTGATATCCGGCGTCGGTGATGTCCAGAACGAAGACGGTCGCGCGGGCGGCCCTCAAGGCGCGGACGGCCGGATAGAAGGCGGGGATCATCTTGACGCCGCCTCCTCCGAAGCGGCCGAGGCCCCAGCCCAGGTAGACGACGATCTTCTCTCCCGGGAAGGGCTTCAAGGCGTTCGCCAGGACCTCCAGGCCCCGCTCCGCCGAGGCCGCCTTCCAGGCATCGTCGAAGTCGAAGCGCGCGGAGAGCGAATCGGGCTCCCCTGCGGTCCGGATCACCATTTCGTTGTCGAAGAGGATCGCCCGGTCCAGCGCCCGGTGGACGGCCTCGCGGTCGCGGGTCAGATCGTGCCGGAGCTTCAGGTGGGAGTCAAAGGAGACGACCGCCACCCGGTCGTCCGCGGGGAACCTCCGGAGAAGGTCCAGGGTCTCCTCCCGCAGCTCGAGCTGGCCGTGGATCCGGGTCGGGTGCATGCCCGCCTGGACGAAGAAGACGACGGTGCGCCCCGGGGGAGCCGTCTCGACGGTCACCGGGACGGCTGCCGGCTCCGAGCCGGGCTCTCCGGCCGGCTCCGGGGCCGCCTCCCCCGCATTCACCCAGTCCACGGAGGAGACCGGCACGTCCGCCTTCCCCACCCGGACCGCGAAGTCCTCCCGTCCGAGCCCCAGGACCGGGTTTCCCACGTTGTCGACCACCCGCACCACCAGGGGATGGATCGTGACGGTGATCTCTTCGCCGAAGGTTTCCTCCGGCGGCGGTTCCTGGAAAGCGAGGGGATTCGGATCGGCCGGCAGCGGGGAACCGGCGGGAAGAACAGCGAGGAGGAGGGCCGCGATCGAACGGCGCATGGCTCGACTTCAGGATAACACGGTGAGGGGATCGGGCCGCCGCCTGCGTTCTTCCCGGCGTCGTACGTAGTATCGGCGCCGCCATGTTCTGCCGGCAGGGGCTGCTCATCGCCCCTGCCGCTTTTTGTCTTCAGGCGACGTGGAAGAGCGCCCGGAGGAGGGTCAGGATCTCCACGAAGTTGGCGCGGCGGAACTCCCGCCGGTAGCCCTCCTCGATATCGTGGCTGATCTGCTTGCGATCCTTGGGGTCGAGGTCGGCGAAGGTGCGGCCCTTGAGAGCGTCGTCCATCGCCTTCTGGGCAATGCCGCTCCGGCCGGACCACCAGGCCAGGAGGCGCCCGGCCTCGTCGTAGAAGGCGTAGACGGGGATGCGCTGCGCGGCCTCTTTCTTCCACAGGAAGTAGCGCATCACGTCCGGATGGGCGTCGCGGGGGAAGACCCGGAGGTCCCAGCCGGGAAGCTCGTCGGCGATGCGCCCCCAGGTCGGGAGAGTATGGTAGACATCCGGGCACCAGTCCTCGCCGATGGCGAGCACCTTGAGCGGCGGGAGCTGCCTTAAAAGAGCGAGCTCGTCGCGGTGATAGGCGGGGTCTTCGTAGACCTCGTCGAAGACATCGGTGTTTCGGGTGATGCTCTCCCTGTACTCTTCGTAGGAAAGGCCGCGGCTCCAGACTTCATCCGATAGAGGGTTCATTCTTCCAGCATACTTTAGACTGCACCGCAAAGGACGCCCATCACCGTGACATCCGATCCCTACTCCCGCCTGGACTACCGGCGCCTCATCGCCTGGCCGCAACGGATCGAGCGCGAGGCTCCATTCCTCGAAAAGATCCTCTCGTCGGGTCCCTCCCGGCGCGTGCTCGACCTGGGCTGCGGCCCCGGGGAGCACTCCCGGTGGCTCGCCGCCCACGAGTTCGACGTGGTGGGTGTGGACGCCTCCGAATCCATGCTGGAAGCGGCCCGGGAGGCACCGGTCCCCGAAAACCTCCGTTTCTTGCTGGGGGACCTCCGGAGCCTGGAGGAGGTGGTGGACGGCTCCTTCGGCGGCGCGATCTCCCTGGGCAACACCCTCCCCCACCTCCGCACCGAGGAAGATCTCGCCCGCCTGGCGGCCGGCCTCCGCTCCCGGCTCCTTCCCGGAGCGCCGTTCCTCCTCCAGATCTTGAGCTACGACCGGATCTTCGCCCGAAACGAGCGGGCTCTCCCCGTCAATTTCCGCCCCGATCCCGAGGGTGAGCTCGTCTTCCTCCGCCTGATGGAGCCGCGGGAGGACGGCACGGTCCTCTTCTTCCCCACTACCCTCCTGCTGCGCCCCGGCCACCAGCCGCCCGTCGAGGTGAAGCACACCCGCGAGGTCGAGCTTCGGGGCTGGAAGCGGCGGGAGGTGGAGGCGGTCCTCGAGCGGGAAGGGTTCCGCGATTTCACCGCCTGGGGCGGGTTCGACGGAAGCGCTTGGGAAGAGACGGAGTCGCGGGACCTGATTCTGGTCAGCCGCCGCGGCGACGGCCCACCAGCAGCATGAAATCGCTCGGCAGGAGGCCGGAATCGATCAACCGGTCTTCGATCGCGAAGATGCCCTGGATCGCGCGGGAGGCTTCGTCCGTCACCGGCCAGAAGTTGTGGGCGATGCCGTTGTAGAGGAGGTGCTGGATCGTGCCGCCGAGGTTGCGGACAACGAACAGATCGAAATATTTCTCGAAGAGCGGGCCGATCTCGGCCGAGCGGATCGATTCGAAGGGGGAGACGGCCACGACCTCTTCGACGGTGGGGCGGCCTTCGACGTGCTTGACGGCGTTCCAGCGGAAACGCCTCAGGCTTTCGGGGAGAAATTTGAGCAGTCCCGCGGTCAGGTCCATCTGGAGGTCGGTCCACTGGAACTGCGTGGGGCCCACGAACTCTTCGAGGATGAAGAGGCCGCGCGGAGTGAGCGCCCGCTCGACCTGCTCCATCACGTGCTCGAGCTCCAGGAAGTGGTGGAAGCTGTGGGCGGAAAAGATCAGGTCGTAGCGGCCGGGCTCGAGCGTCAGCGCGTTGACGTCGTCCGCCCAGAAGCGGCCGGGGGCGCCCAGGCTCTGCCGCTTTCTCTCCCCTTCCGCGACCCGGTCCTCGCTGATGTCGGTCCCTTCGAGGTGAGCGCTCGCCCCTGCTTCCCACACGGCGAGGCTCCGGGCGGCGGCGCCGCAGCCCAGGTCCAGGCTGCGGGCGGCGGGGCCTCCCAGGTGGTGGCGCACCCAGCGCATCCAGTCGAGGCCGTCGATCCGGCAGCGCTCCCGGTAGTGAGCCGCGATCTCCGGGTGATCGAGCCAGGCGTTCATCTCGCCCCGGGCTTCGACCTCCAGGTGCTTCCCCCACTTCTTGCTCTCCGCCGCCGCCCTCGCCTTGTAGTCGGAGCTCCGCAGGTACTCTTTCCACCGCAGCATCAGGCGAGGCCTACTTTCGACATCACAGGGGCCACGCCCGAGCGCAGGGTGTGGGGCTTCCACTTGCGGCCCCACTTCCTTTCGTAGTGCGCCTGGTTGCGGCTCCAGAGCGACTCGTACTCCTGGGGCGAAAGGGTCTGGAACGATCCCTGGCCCACGTGGTGGACGTAGGCGTCCTCGGCGCAGACCACGCGGTAGCCGGCCTCGCGCATGCGCACGGAGTAGTCGTCGTCCTCGAACATGCCGATACCGAAGGCCTCGTCCAGCGGACCGATCTCGCGCATCACCTCGCGGCGGGCCGCGACGCAGTACATGGCGGCCACGTGGAGGTCCAGGAGGCGCCCGGCGTGCTCCCGGGCTCTCCGGGCGGCGTAGCGGGGCATGTCGGCCAGATCCTCGTAGTCAGGCTCGACCCGGGCCTCGTTGCCGCAGAAGTTGGTCGTGGCGCAGACGATGCCGATCCGGCGGTCCCGCTCCAGGGTGCGGACGAGCCGGCCGATCATCCCCGGCGGGACGACCGTGTCGTTGTTGAGGAGGAGGACCACCTCGCCCCGGGCCTGGGCGATCCCCACGTTGTTGGCGGCGGGGAACCCGAGGTTCTTCTCCTGGAAGAAGACGCGCACGCGGGTGTCTCCCGCGGCCACGGCGCGCAGGTACTCGGGCGTGCCGTCCGGCGAGGCGTTGTCCACCACCAGGACCTCGAAGCGCGGCCAGGTCTCCGCTTCGAGGAGCGAGTCGAGGCAGCGGCGCGTGAGCGGCAGGCCGCCGTAGGTGACGACGACGACGGAGACGAGCGGGAAGGCCTCGGCGACCGCGCGGTGGATCGCCCCGTAGCGCTCACGCCAATCGTTCTCCTCGGCCACCTTCTTGCGCCGCTCGCGGCGCGGGTCGTCCGCGGGCTCGGCCAGGGCGCTCGTGAGGCCCGCCAGGAAGCCCTCGTGGTCGTCCGCCAGGTAGCAGAGGTCTTCAAAGGGGAGGAGCTCGGTCAGGCGGGGGGAGACCACGGGCTTTCCAGCCGAGAGGTACTCGTAGAACTTGACCGGGTTCGTGGCCTCGGTGATGTCGTTGACGAGGAACGGGATCACGCAGGCGTCGAAGTGCCAGAGGAGCTGCGGCATCTCCTCGTAAGGGCGCTGGCCGAGGAGCCGCACGTTGGGCAGGGCGGAGACCCTGGAGAGGTCCACGTCGAAGACGCCGCCGGCCAGCACGATCGAGGCCTCGGGGAAGCGCCGGGCGATCTTCTCCAGGAGATCCACGTCCACCCACGAGGCGAGAGCGCCGTAGTAGCCGATGACCGGGTGGGTCACCGGGCCGAGCAGGGCGTTCTCCCCGTAGTTGCGCTTGTAGTGGTCGAGGTCTACGCCGTTCTGGGCGAGGATGAGCCGGGAAGCCCGGCCGTCCAGCTTCTCGTAGAGGAGCCGCGCGGTGGCGATGGTCACGTCCGCATCGCGCACCAGCCCCTCTTCCAGCGAGAGCACCGCCTCGCCGAAGCCGGGGAAGTTGGTCCACTCGTCCATGCAGTCGTAGACCACCCGCCAGCCGTAACGCTCGCGCAGGCGGTCCGCCAGGGGGGCCCAGAAGGGGATCTGCACGAGGGAGACGACGTCGCCGAGCGAGAGGTCCGTCAGGAGCTCGGAGAGCGCGCCTTCGAGGGTCGCCAGGTCTTCCTCCTCCAGGCGCCCGCCGTAGATGTCGAGCGGGCGGCGGGAGCGGAGCTTCACCTCGACCACGTTCTTCGCCTTCCAGGCCAGGGTCCAGGCGGGGCCGTCCTCGGGGATCGTGCTCGTCGTCGAGAGGTAGAAGACCCGGTGCCCGTGCCGGCCGAGCTGGGTGGCGATCTGCTGCGGGCGCTGGAAACGGAAATCCCAGTCGATGATCGAGAAGACGACCACGTCGTAGCGCGAGGACGGGACCCGCGGCAGGCCCGGCGGAAGCGCCGGATCGTCCGGCCGGGCCGCGATGCGCTCCGGGGCCGCGGCGCCGGGAGCGGAGAGGGACGCCGCCTCTCCCCGCGGGGTGGCCGGGCGGGAGGCCTTCCCGAAGAGCTTCCGGCGCACTTTCCAGTAGATGTTGGCGATCCGCCAGAGACGGGAGCCCTGGAGAGCGCCGAGCTCCCGCCGTGCCGTGGTGGCGTCCCAGCGCCAGCTCTCGACCTCGACCCGCAGATCCTCCCGCTCGAGCTCGGCCGCGGCGATCCGCTCGTTGAGCTCGCGGACGGTCTTTTCCCGCTCCTCCTGGACGGCCTGCACGAAGCCGTGCCCCTTCCGGAGCTCCTCCTCCATCGCGCGGATGCGCTCGTCGCGGTCCGCGAGGGCACGGTTGGCCTGCTCGACCTGTTCCCAGACGAGGGCCATGCTCCGGTCGCGCTCGTCCGCGATCTCCTGGGTGCGGTGCCGGGCGCGCTGCAGCTCCTCGCGGAGCTCCTCGCGCTCTTCGCGGAACTTGTCGCGCTCTTCGCGGAGCTTGTCGCGCAACTCGCGAAGCTCCTCGACTTGGCGGGATTCGAGCTCCCCCGCGATCCGCTGGAGCCCCGCCGCGAAGGAAGCGGTGGCCGCCTCGAGCGATCGCAGCCGCATCTGGTGCTCGATGTCGATGACGGAAGGGAGCGGCGCCGGAGCAGCCACCTTCCCCGCCTCGGCGGGCCGGTAGACGAGGAGGAGCTGGTTGCCCCCCCACGTCGCGGTGGGAGGGAGGATCATCCGGTCGGCCACCCTCCAGCCGTCCACCTCCTCGGGGAAGGTTCCCGCGTGGACGACCCGCCGGTGCTCGTGGTGGGGCGGGTACGATTCGAGATAGGGGACCAGCACGAGGAGGTACCGCCGGGAGCGGGCCGTGAGCGACCGTAGCGCCGAGACCGGGCGGGAGAGGTGCTCCAGGCAATGGGAGACGACGAGGACGTCCGCGCTCCGCTCGAGCGCCTCGAAATCGGAGACGAAGAAGTCGATCCCGGGGTGGGCCTTCCGGGCCGTCTCCACGGCGGAGGCGCTGAAATCGAAGCCGGAGACCCGCGAGCGGGGGAACTCCGCCGCGAGCACCGCCGTGCCGTCCCCCAGGGCGCAGCCGCAGTCCAGGATCGACAGGGCGCCCGCCTCGATCTCCTCCGCCACGGGAGCGGGGAGATACTTGACCAGGAGGTCCATGAAAGAGCGGGACTGCTGGCGTCCCCCCAGGGCGTCCCAGTCGGTCGAAAAGCGCTTCTCCCAGTATTCCTGCGAGTTGACGAGGACTTGGGTCTCCGTGTCGGTGCTCATCGTCGGCTCGCTTTCCGGCACCTGCGCCTGCTGGCGCGCGGACATTCCCGTATCGTCCACGCGGAAAAAATCTCGAAGTCGTTCGAAATACTTTATCAGCGTATCACAACCTCCAAAGATGCCCGCCCAGGGTCGAGGCCCTGAATCGAAAACCTGGACCTCTGCTACCCTCCCCCGCCATGCGGACGCTTCTCACCCTCGCGCTCCTGGCCACTCTGGCGGAAACCGGACCGGCCGCCCCTCCGGAGCCTTCGCGGCCCGACTTTGCGGCCCTCGGGCGGGAGATCGTCTCCCACGTGCGCGACGAGCTGTTCGACCCCGGCAAGGCCGCCCGCTGGGCCGAGGCGCACGCGGGCTATGCGGACGGCATCCGCGACGCGGAGACGTTCCGCCGCGAGACCCGGCGGAGGCTCGCGGAGCTCTCTGTCTCCCACACCGACTACTACACCCCGGAAGACCCCGGCTATTACGGATTGCTCGCCATCTTCGAGCCGGTTCTCGAGAAGAGCCCGGAGGTCGAAAGCCTGGGGCTCGGGCTCGTGGAGGCGGAAGGCGGCTGGTTCGTGGCCCGCGTCTTCCCCGGCGGTCCGGCGGAGGCGGCCGGCCTCCGCCGCGGGGACCTTCTCGTGTCCGCGGACGGCGCGCCCTTCGCGCCCGTGCGCTCCCTCCGCGACAAGGCGGGAAGGCCGGTCGCCCTGGAGGTCCGGAGCCGGCGGGACGGCCCGGCGCGGACGGTGTCCGTCACGCCCCGCCTCGCCAATCCGAAACAGGAGTGGCTGGAGGCGCAGAAGGCCGGCACCCGGATCGTGGAATTCCGCGGGACACGCGTGGCCTACGCCCCGCTCTGGTCCTGCGCGGGGGACGACCACCGGGAGCTGCTGAAAGAGGCGCTGCAAGGCGATCTCGCGGAGGCCCACGCCCTCGTCCTCGACCTGCGCGGCGGCTGGGGCGGCTGCAACCCCGACTTCGTCAACCTCTTCAACCCCCAGGTCCCCCAGCTCACCCGCATCGACCGGGAAGGCCGACGCTCCACCTTCCCCGCGACCTGGACCAAGCCGCTCGTCGTGCTCATCGACGGCGGGAGCCGGAGCGGCAAGGAGGCGGTCTCGCGAGCCCTCCAGCGCCACAAGCTGGGCACCCTGGTCGGCGAGCGCACGGCCGGAGCCGTCCTCGCCGGCAAGCCCATCCTGCTCGCCGACGGATCTCTTCTCTACCTGGCCGTGAGCGATGTCCTGGTGGACGGCGAGCGGCTGGAGGGGGTGGGGGTGACGCCGGATGTTGGGGTGGCCGGGGAGCTGCCTTTTGCGGAGGGGCGGGATGGGCAGCTCGAGCGGGGGCTGGAGGTGGCGGCGGGGGCGGTCCGGCCGGAGCGGCCGTGAGCCCGGGGCAGGATGGAGAAAACCGGAGCCGGCTCCCCGCCCCGTCACCCCGAAATCTGCCTGAAAAACCCCTCCATCTCCTCCCAGACCACCCGCTCCCCCAGCAAATCATTGTGCCCCGCCCGGGGCACCGGAACCCACCGCGTGGATCCGGCGAGCGTCTCCGAAATCTCCTTCCCCTGCGAGACCGGGATCAGGTCGTCCCGCTCGCCGTGGATGACGAGGGCGGGGACGCGGACCTCCTTCGCGGCGGCGCGGGAGTCGTAGCGCTCCCGGAGGAGGGCCTTGACCACGAAGCCGGGGAAGATCAGCCGGGCGGTCTCGTCGAGCGTCGTCCACGAGGAGAGGGCGACGAGACCGCTCACCTCGCCGGGGTGACGGGCCGCGGTGGCGATCGCCAGAGCCGCTCCGAGCGACCAGCCGCAGACGACGACGGGCCGGCCGGGATGGTGCTTCCGGGCCCAGGCCACGGCCGCGTCGCCGGTGGCGAGCAGCCCCTCTTCGGAGGGCGAGCCGGGGCTCCGGCCGTAGCCGGGGAAGTCCGCCGCGAGGATCGCCACCCGGAGGCGCCGGAGCTCGTCGAAAAGGCCGGCCCAGCGCAGGGTCTCCAGGTTCTCCCCGTTGCCGTGGAAGAAGATCGCCAGCGGAGCGTCCGGTGGCAGGCCGGGGTCGATGGACGCCCAGGCCATGGCGTGGCCGCCGGCCGCGAGATCGAGGCGCACCTCTTCGAGCGGCGGCGGGGGCGGCGAGGGGACCGGCACCGCGGGCGCCGGGTAGAGCATCTGGCGGGCGACGGAATCGAGCATGAAGAGCAGGGCTCCCACCGCGGCGACCCTCAGGAGCCATTTCCGGAGCCGGGACCGCGGCGCGCCCATGGATTATGTCAGGGAGCCGCCGCCTCCGCCGCGACGGCCGGCTCGGACACGGGCACGAAGAATCCTGCCACGAGGACCGCGGTCAGGACGGTGACTCCGGCGCAGAGCGCGAAGTGGAGGGGATATCCCAGCGTCCCCGCGCTGAAGCCTGAAAGCGACGACGCCAGGAGCGGCCCCACGGCCGCGAGCGACTGCTGGAGGGTGAAGTCCGTGGCCGAGGTCTCGGCCGAGCTGTGGTCCATCATGCTCGTGTAGAGAGCGGCCGTGGCCATGCCCCCCGCGACGGCCGAGACGATCGCCACGGAGTAGATCGTGGCATTGCTGTGGAAGCCCATCCCGGGCAGAGCGAGCGCGGAAAGGGCCGCCGCCTGGAGAAGCCCGAACGCCACGAGCGAAGGCTTCCGCCCCAGGGAGCGGGTGAGGAATCCTCCCAGGAGCGCGCCCGAGAACGCGCCGAAGGAGCTCGCGACGCCCAGGAGGAGACCGATCCGTTCCAGCGGCAGCCCCAGGTCCACCAGCATGGGATTGAACATGGTGGCGGCCATGGTCTCCCCCGTCCGGTAGAGGAGCAGGATGAGCACCCACGCGCCCATGCCCGGACGGGTGAAGAACCGGCCGAGGGCGCGGTAGTCCACCGTCCGCACCCGGGCCTCCCGGGGGTGCGCCGGCTCACGGAAGAAGAGCGCCGGGAGCAGCGGCAGGGCGAGGAACCCGGCCATGGTGAGCACGGCGAGAGTCCAGCCGAAGCGGTGGAAGGCGATGAGCATGAGGCCGCCGCCCACGATCTGCCCCAGGTAGTAGCCGCCCACCTGCACCCCGTTGCCCGGCCCGCGCTCCTCGTGCGTGAGCACCCGCACGGAGAGGCCGTCCGTTGCGACGTCCTGGGTGGCCGCGAGCAGCATGAAGAGCGCCCCCGCGACGACCAGGGGGACGAACTGCGTTTCGAGGTCCAGGAACGCGATGACGACGACCGTCGCGACCGACAGGATCTGGAGCGGCAGGAGCCACGACCGGAAATGCCCGAGCCGCGCCGAGCCGTAGCGGTCCACGAGCGGTGCCCAGAGGAACTTGATCAGCCACGGGAACGCGATCGCCGAAAGCATCCCCACCCCGCGCAGCGACAGCCCCTGCCACCGCAGGATCGCCGGGATCGCCACGATGAAGAACCCCAGCGGGATCGCCTGCGACACGTAGAGCGTCGCGATCAGGATGAACTTGGTGGCGGTGTCGTTCGTCTTCATGCCGAGGCTACCTCTCCCGCGTCCAGAGAAGAACGCAGGAGGGGCGTCGAGGTTTCCTCAGAGCTCCGTCCGGATCGTCCACAAATCCGGGAACAGCGGCTTGAACAGGGTGTTCTTCAAGTACTCCGCGCCGGCCGAGCCGCCGGTGCCCATCTTGGTGCCGATGGTGCGCTGCACCATCTTCACGTGGCGGTAGCGCCACTCCTGGAGCGCCTCGTCCACGTCGACCATGCGCTCGCAGAGGTCGCGGCCCGACGGGTCCGTGTGGTAGATCCGGATCAGGATCTCCCGCACGCGCTCATCCTCGGGCGCCGGCTCGGAGAAGTCCCGTTCCAGAAGCTCCTTCGGAATGTCGTAGCCGTGAAGCTTCAGGTTGAGCAGGAAGGCGTCGTAGACGCTCCGCCGGCCCATGAGCTCCTCCAGGAGCCGCCGCTCGTTGCTCCCTTCGGGCATCTGGTGGTACGACGACCGGACCTTGTGCCCCAGGGCGAACTCGATCTGCCGGAACTGGGCGGACTGAAAACCGCTCGCGCTGTCCAGCCGCGACCGGAACGAGGCGAACGAGACCGGCGTCATGGTCTCCAGGATGTCCACCTGGGCGACCAGGGTCTTGAAGATGGTCAGGATCCGCTTGAAGGTGGCGAACGCCATGGGGCGGCCGTCCTTGTGCTCCAGCGAGCGCACGAGAAGCTGGGTCTCGTGGAGGACCTGCTTGAACCAGAGCTCGTAGACCTGGTGGATGACGATGAAGAGCATCTCGTCGTGCTCCTCCTCGCCCGCCTTGCCGGAGGCGGTCGTCTGGAGGTTCAGGAGCTCTTCCAGACGGAGATAGTTGCTGTAGGTATGGACCAAGGCGATCCCCTTTCCGGGCTAACGCTATGAGAGGCGGGACGCGGGGTCAACCGGGCGGGGGTTCGAGACTACGCGGGAAGCGTCGCCCCGAACGGGGCGATCGCCGCCCCCACTGGGGGGAACCGCTCCCCCGAACGGGTACGGGCCCGTACCCAACGGGTACGCCTCTCCCCCGAGCGGGTACGGGCCTCCCCCCGTAATGGGCGAGCCCCGCCCCCAACGGGTACGCCCCTCCCCCCATTGGGGGGAAACGCC
>DATHUD010000558.1:0-19699 GCA_035462575.1 Thermoanaerobaculia bacterium
GGAGGCTGGGAGAGGAGGGCCGGGGTGGTGAGGGCCGGGCGGGGGGCCTCGGCCGCAGTCTGACAAAGTGGAGTGAAAGTGCCGCGGCCTCGGCGGCGGGCAGGGGGTGGCCCAGGAAGTAGCCCTGGGCGCCGTCGAAGCCGACGGCCCGGCAGGCGCGGAGGTCGCTCTCGGTCTCGACGCCTTCGGCGATGGTGAAGATGCCGAGGTCCGCCGCGATGCGCAGGATCGAGGAGAGGACGGTGCGCCTCCCGCCCAGGGTCGCGTCCAGGTCGCGGATCAGGGCGGCGTCGAATTTGAGGATGTCCGGCGGCGCTTCGCTGAGCTCCAGGAGGCGCGACTGCCCGGCTCCGAAGTCGTCGAAGGCGAGCTGGACGTCCAGGTCGTGGAGGCGGGCGCGGAGCTCGCGCAGCGCCGCGAGGCCGGCGACCGCCCCCTCGTGCACCTCGAGGGTGAGGCGCAGGCCGGGCGCCTGCTCCTGGAGGTCACGCACGGAGCGCAGCAGCCGCGCCGGGTCCTGAAGCTCCGCGGGGTGGGTGTTGGCGAAGATGCGGCTGCCTTGGGGCAGGTGCTCGGCCGCGATCTCCAGGCCCCGGGAGCGGAAGAGCTGGCTCAGCTCGGTCGCCGCGCCCAGGCTGGAGGCGGTCTCCAGCAGCTCCACCGGGCTCACCGGCAGACCCGCGGAGCTGCCGCGCCCCAGGAGCTCGAAGCCCAGCCGCTCGGGCCCGCGCAGGCTGACGATGGGCTGGAAGACGGCCGTGACATCCCGGGTGCGCATCATCTCCGAGAAGCGCTCGGCCTGCTCGGCGGGGGTGCGGGGGAGCGAAACGGCCATGAGGTTCGTCGTGCGCCGCTGGAGCGCCTCGTAGGATTCGGCACGGCCGAGCCGGAGCTCTTCGAGCGCGACGTGGAGCACGTCGCCCTCGGCGAGCGGCTCCGGCCGGAGCAGCAGACGCCGGCCGTTGATGCAGGTCCCATTGCTGCTGCCCAGGTCCTGGACCTTGAGCGCGCCCCGGTCTTCGAAGACCTCCGCGTGCTCCCAGGAGACCATGGGCGAGGTCAGCACGAGGTCCAGGTCCCACCGCCGGCCGATGCGGAAGGGCAGCCGCCTCATGGGGATCACAGAGGCGTGGAAGGCTCCCGGAGAACGGCATTCGAAATACCAGATCATCACTCCCCCACTCACAACGCGAAAGTTTCAGATCGTGCGGCACGGCAGCCGGATGGACACGGCCGTGCCCGTCTCCGGCGCGCTGTCGACGGCGATCGTGCCGCCCAGCCCCTCGACGATCCCCTTGGAGATCGACAGGCCCAGCCCCGAGCCGCCGTGGCTGCGCACGGTCGAGGCGTCCGCCTGGGCAAACTTCTCGAACAGCCTCTTGCGGAAGTGCTCCGGAATGCCCGGGCCGTGGTCCCGGACGGTGATCTCCACCTCCGGGCCGTCGAGCCGGGCCGCGAGCAGAACCTCCTCGCCCTGCGGCGAGAACTTGATGGCGTTCGAGAGGACATTATAGAGCACCTGGGCGAGACGGTCCCGGTCGGTCGAGAGGGTGAGGGAGGACGCCGCCTCGGCGCGGACCCGCACGTTGTAGAGGTCGGCGAACCCGTGGATGTCGCGCACGGCCTCTTCGAGGAGCGTTGCGAGGCGGGTCGTCGCCGGGTGGAAGCGCAGCTCGCCGGCTTCCAGGCGTTGCAGGTCGAGGAGGTCGTTGATCAGGCGGAGCAGGCGGTCGCCGTTGCGCTCGGCGATCTCCAGGAGCTCCCCGGCTTTTTCGGGCTGCATGGCGAGGCGCGGGCTGCGCACGAGGGAGATCGAGCCCAGGATGGAGGTGAGCGGGGTGCGCAGCTCGTGGCTCACGGTGGCCAGGAAGTCCTGTTTCATCCGGTCCACCCGGCGGCGCTCGGTGATGTCGCGGAAGATGCCCAGGGTGGCCACGACCGCGCCCTGCTCGGAGCGCACGCCGACGCTCCCCTCGACCTGGATCTCCCGCCCCTCCCGGCCGCGGAAGACGGTTTCGATCCGCTCGGGCCGGCCTTCGCCCAAGAGGCGGGAGAGCACCTCGCGGCAGTGGCCGTGCTGCGAGGGGTGGACGACGTCCCAGATGGAGAGCGCGGGAAGCTCCGCGGGCTCGTAGCCCAGGGTCTCGAGCCACGCGCGGTTGACGAAGCGGAAGCGGCCGTCCGTCCCCACGCTCTGGATGAGGTCGCTCGCCTCCTCGACGAGCTGGCGGTAGTCGGCCTCGCGCGCGGCGAGCACCTCCTGCGCCTCTTCGATGGCCTCCAGGGCCTGTTGCACCTCGGTCAGGTCTTCGCACAGCGTCACCTGGGCCTGTGGCCGGCCGTCGTCCCCGAGCACCGCGTCGGAGATCAGGCGGACGGGGAAGACCTGGCCGCCCCGGGTGCGGTTGAGCGTTTCGCGCCGCCAGCAGACCGCCACCTCGGGCGGGCGGGCGGCGGCCTCCGGCGCGCCGTAGATCCGCGCCGGCTGGCCCACGAGCTCGTCCGGGGTGTAGCCGTGCATGGCGGCGTCGGCGGGGTTGACGTAGATGATCTTGCCGTCGGGGTCGGTGATGGTGAGCCCCAGGCTCATCCGCTCGACGGCCCGTTCGAGCAGCCGCAGCTTCCTGAAGTAGCGCGCTTTCTGCTCCTGCTCGCGGGCCAGCTCGCCATGGACGCGCCGAACCTCGTAGGTGCTGCTCTCCAGATCGCGGGCCGCTTCGCGGAGCCGCCCCTGGATGCGCGCCTTGGCCTTTTCGGTGGCCACGAAGTCGAGGCACACGCCGGCCAGCAGGGTGATGCAGGCGAGCACGGTCTGCGCTCCGGCGAGGAGCGCCCAGGGGTCCCAGGGGTCCGCCGAGGCGAGCCGCGCGATCTGGGCCCCCGCGAGCGGCGCGAGCGAGAGCAGCAGGCCGTGGGTGAGCAGGTTGGGATGGCTGCGGTGCAGCCGGCTCACCGCGGGCACGGCCAGGGCGAGCAGGACGAGGGCCAGGACGTCGGCGGTCCGGAAGACCGCGGCCATGCGCACCCGGTCCGCCGCGAAGGCGAGGGCCCCGGCGAGCGCCAGGGCGGCCCCGAGCAGGAGGACGGCCCCGCGCCCGCGGCGCAGGGAGGCGCCCAGGCGCTCGAGCCACGGCTCGGCCCAGACGAGCTGGAGCCCCAGCGCGAGCACCAGTCCGGCGCCCGCCCCGGCCTCGGGCGGAGCCGTCCTCTCCGCCAGATGCACGACGCCGTCCCAGGCGGCCAGGGCGTCATGCCCGGCGAGGAGCGCCACGCCCGGCAGCGTGCCCGCGAGCACGAGGGCGGTGACGCCGCCGCGCGTGAGCCAGGCGCCCCACGCGAACGTGGCGACGAGCAGGGCCGAGAGCGCGCTGGTCCACGGCAGCGCCACCCCGAGGAAGCCGCGGGGAGACGGCAGGACCGCAAGGCCGAGGCTCCTCTCGGCAAAGACGAGGGCGAAGGCGAGCAGGGTGGCGCCGAAGACGGCGGTCGCGAGGAGCGGGGAGACCCGGGAGTCCGGGAGGTGCGCTCCCCACAGGGTGTGGAGGCTCGTGGGCTTCCAGGGCGGACGCGGCGGCCGGGGTTCTCCAGGGGTCATGGGACCACAGACTAGAGCAGGAAGGTTTCGGGCCGCCTTACGGCCGCGCCGGGACCGGGTTATACTGGGCGCGCTCCCTTCGACCCGCGCCATGGAAGATTTCGGCCAGCCCGCGAGCTTTCGAGTCCTCTGTGTGGACGACGATCCGGACATCCTCCGGATCCTCCGCTTCACCTTCGAGGACGCCGGCTTCGACGTGGGCTCCGCCGGCTCGGGCGCGCAGGCGCTGCGCTGGATCGGGCAGCACGGCCTCCCCCACCTCGCTCTCGTGGACATCCGGATGCCGGAGATGGACGGCATCGCGCTCTGCCGGCAGATCCAGTCCTTCTGCGACCTGCCCGCGATCCTGCTCACCGCGGTGGACGACGAGCCCACCGTGGTCGACGCGCTGGACAAGGTGGCGGAAGACTACGTCCTGAAACCCTTCCGCCCGAACGAGCTGGTGGCCCGGGCGCGCCGCGTGCTGCGGCGCATGGGCGACCTGTCGTTCGTCCAGGGGCCGGAGACCCCGGTGGACGAGCGCCTGGCCGTGGACTTCGTCCGCCAGACGGCGCGGGTGGAAGGCCGGTCCGTGCCGCTCACCCCGACCGAGTGCAAGATCCTGCACATCCTGATGCGCAGCGCGCCGCGCCTGGTGACGACCGACTACCTGCTGCGCCGCGTCTGGCCGCTCGAGGCGGTGTTCGAGGACACGCTGCGCGTCCACGTCCACCGCCTGCGCCAGAAGATCGAGGCTTCCCCGGGCCAGCCGCGCTACGTGCTCACCCACCGCGGCCAGGGCTACAGCTTCATCCCGGTCGCGCGCCAGGTTCCGGCGTAATCCGTTTCGTCATCTTCGGGCGGGACAATAGGACGCGGCAGGCCGATCCCGGCCCGGCCCTCCCGGAGACCCTCTAGCCCATGCCCAACATCCTGCTGGTCGACGACGACCCGGACATCCTGCGCATCCTGACCGCCGCGTTCGAAAGCGCGGGCCATGAGGTGCGCGCGATTCCGGACCCTTGCGAAGTCGCTCCCCTGGTGGGGCAGAGCCGTTTCGACGCCGTGGTGCTCGACGTGATGATGCCCCGGCGCTCGGGGTGGGAGGTTCTGGAGGATCTGCGCGGCAATCCGCGCACGGAGCGCCTGCCGGTGCTGATGCTGTCGGCGATCGGCGATCCGGTGAACCGCGTGCGCGGCATCCGCCTGGGCGCGGACGACTTCCTGGCCAAGCCGTTCCACCCGGAGGAGATCCTCGCCCGCATCGAGGGGATGCTGGAGCGCCGGAGGGTCGAGACCCAGGGCCTCGTGGGGGATTTCGCGAGCTTCCCGGCCGAGGCGGTGCTGCAGTCGCTCACGGCCGGCGAGGCCTCGGGCCTGCTCGAGGTGCGGACTCCGGCCGACGACGGCTGCGTGCGCTTCGTGGCCGGCCGCTGCGTGGGCGCCTCGTTCGCGGGGTTTACGGGCGTCGACGCGATCCTCGCGCTCGTGGGCGAGAAGGCGGGCAGCTTCCGCCTGCGCACCGAGACGGGCCCGTCCGGACCGCCGGAGACGGAGCTGCCGTCGCTCCAGGCCGTGATGCTGGAGGCCGCCTGGATCGAGGACGAGCTCAAGGCCCGGCGGCCGCTGCTGCCGCCCGGGGACCGGGGCCTCCACCTCGCGGGATGGACGGCGCCGCTGCCGGCCGGCGACCTGCCCCAGGTACCCTTCCGGGCCGTCCTCTCTCTTCTCTCGGAGCGGCCGGGGTCCCTGCTCGGCGAGATCCTCGCCGCGCGCCTCGCGGCGCCCAACCGGGTGCGACTGGCGGTCGCCTGCCTGATCGAGGCCGGGATGGTCTACGAGGAAGGCTCGGATCTGCTCGACGCGCCTCCCCCCGCGGAGAACGGCGAGCTGCCGGAGCTCGTCGCCGAGCTGCGCCGGGAGAGCGGGCTCCGGGGCTTCCCCACCGATCCCGTGGAGGTCCTGGTCCTGGTCGGTCCCGGCGCCGCGGCGGAGGCGGTCCCCGTGCTCGCGGCGGCTCCCGGCGGTCTGCGCCTGGAGGTCCGCACCCTCTCCAGGCAACCGGAGCCGGAAGCGCTCCGCCGGGCCACCGCGGTGGTCGCCTGGCTCGACGGGCAAGGGGGGGAAGAGGCCGGCCGCGCCGCCGCGGGAATCCTCGGCCAGGCCGACCCGCGGGCCTTCCTCCTCTGGATCGCCCCCGAGAAGCCCGGGGCCGGCCTGCGCGCGCGATGGATGCAGCAGGCGCCCCGGGAGCTGGGGAGCCTGCTGCTCGCGCTGCTGTCGCCGCTGGTCGCGGGGGAGGGTTAGGGCTTCCCCCGCACCGTCCCCCACGCTTCCTCGTACAGCTTGAGCGCCGGTCCCAGGTCGGACAGGAACTCCAGGCGATCCATCTGGTCGAGGCCGGGGTAGATGGCGCGGTTTTCGAGGTCCTCGGGGCGGACCCAGGGCTTGGCGAGGCGGTTGGGGGTGGCGCCGCGGTTGAAGTTGGCGAGGCGGCCGCCGATCCGGCCGTCCAGGATGAAGTTGATGAACTGCTCGGCGAGGTCGCGGTGCGGGGCTCCGAGGGGGATCGCCATGTTGTCCACCCAGATCTCTCCCCCCTCGCGCGGCACGAAGTAGCGGGTCTCGGGGTGGTCGGACAGATCCTTCAGGGCGTCGCCGTTGTAGACCACGGCCGCGGTCACCTGGCCCTTCACCACGGGGTCGGTCGCGGTGACGCCGTCGGCCCAGCCGGCCGCGCGCCGGGCCGTGCGCTCCAGGAGGTCGCGGGCCGCGGCGATCTCGGCGGGGTCCTTCGTATTGATGCTCGCGCCCAGGTAGATCAGCGCCGGGGCCATCATCTCGCGCATCGAGTCCATGAGCAGGAAGGGGCCGGCCTGCTGGGCGGGATCGAAGAGGAGCCCCCAGGTCTCGGGCAGCGGCTTTCCAGGCGTCTCGCGCACGTAGAGGCCGGTCGTGCCCCAGATGTAGGCCGCGGTGTAGCGGTTGCCGGGGTCGAAGGCGGGCGAGGCGAAGCGCACCTCGAGATTGCTCAGGTTGGGAACGTTCTCCGGGCGCAGCGGCGCGAGGAATCCCCGGTCGATCAGGGTGGACACCAGGTAGTCGGACGGCACGATCACGTCGTAGGTGGCCACGCCGCCGGCTTCGAGCTTCGCCAGGAGCTCCTCGTTGTTCTCGTAGGTCTCCTGGATCACCTTGCAGTCGAATTCGCGCTCGAAGTCGGCCACGATCGCCGGATCGATGTACTCGGCCCAGTTGAACAGGCGGAGCTCGCGGGCGGCCTCGGGCTTCTCGCCCTGAGGGAAGAGGCCGCAGCCGGCGGCGGCGAGGGTGAGGAGGAGGACCGGAAAAAGGCGTGCGCGCATGGTGGATCTCCTCGAAGCGGCCCTCAGGCCGCCTCGACCTCCTGGACGCGGTACTCGTCGACCCGGCGGGCGAGCGCTCCGGCGAGAGCCGCCAGGGTCTCGCTCGCGCCGTGGATCTCCGCCACCTGGCCACGGGCGAGGCGGGCGACCTCGAGCGCCGCGGTCATGGCGGAGCTCACGCGCTGGGACGAGCGGGTCTGCTGGAGCGCCGAGCCTTCGATCCCCTGGATCAGCTCCGACGACTGGCGCGCGGCGCGGCCGATGCGCGCGAGGGCCGCCCCGGCGGTGGCCACGGCCTGGGTCTGGCGCTCCACCTCGGCGGTCTGCCCTTCGATTGCGGCGACCGCCTCGCGGGCCTCCTGCTCGATCGTGCCGGCCAGCCGCTCGATGTCGCGCACGGCGCCGGCCACCCGGTCGTTCAGGCGGCGCACCTCGTCGGCGACCACGGCGAAGCCGCGCCCCATCTCGCCGGCGCGGCCGGCCTCCAGGCCGGCGTTCAGGGCGAGGATGCTGGTCTGCGCCGCGATCTCGCGGATGACTCCGGCGATCGAGGAGATCTCCAGGGTGCGCTCGCCCAGGCTCTTGATCTTGCGCGCCCCGGCGAGCACGTTCTGCCGCAGGGCCGTCATGCCGGAGGTGACCTCCCCCACCGCCACGCCCCCCTCCTCGGAGAGCGACTCGGCCCGGCGGGCGGCCTCGGCGGCCTGGGTGGCGCCGGCCGACACCTCGCGCAGGCTCGCCGCCATGGCTTCGAGCGCGGCGCCGGTCGCGGCCAGCTCCTCGCCCTGGAGGTCGGTGCCCCGCTCGAGCTGCCGCGAGTTGGTGGCGAGCCCCTCCGCGGCCCGGGCCACCTGGCCGGACGCCTGCTGGAGCTCTTCGATCAGGAAGCCGAAGTTCTCGGTCAGCAGGTTGAAGCCGTCGGCCACGTTGCCCAGGTTCCCCTCGGTGACCTTCGCCCGCACGCGCAGGTCGCCCTGGGATGCGGCGGCCACGTTCACGAGGAGGTCGGAGATCTCGAGCTGCAGGCGCAGGTGGTCCTTCTCGATCGTCTGCTGCCGCGTCCGCACCTCCTTCAACATGGTGTCGAACGAGCGGCCGAGGCTGCCGACCTCGTCGTCCGATTCGATCCGCACGGGGGTTTCGAGGTCGCCGGCCGCGGCGCGCCGGGCCGCCTCGTCGAGCTCCACGACGGGCCGCGCGATCTGCCGCGCCGCCCAGGCGACCAGCCCGGCGAGGAGGACGAGCGCGGCCACGCCGATCGCCGCCTGGCGGCCGGTCAGCCGCGCCACTCCGGCGAGCACCTCGCTCTCCGGCACCACCGCGACGAGGCTCCACTTCGTGGCCTTGACCGGGGTGGCGAGGAGGAGCGCCCCCTCGGTCTTCCCGAAGCGGCCGAGCTCGAGCTCCGCGTCCTCGCCGCGGGTGGCGCGCCGCAGAAGCTCCGCGAGCGCCTTCTGGTCCGGCTTCTCGCCCAGGTCCGCGAGCTTCATCCGGCCCAGGTTCCCCTTGTCGCCGCCGGCCAGGAGGACGCCCGAGGGGCTCACGAGAAGGGCGTAGCCGGTCTCGAACAGCCGGATCTGCCCCACCCGGTCGTGGAGGCTCGCGAGGCTCACGTCCACCCCGGCCACCCCGCGGAAGGCACTCTCGGCGAGGACCGGGGAGACGAACGACGTCATCAGCACGCCCTGGCGCAGGTAGGGCTCGAGGACCACCGACTGCAGCTCCCGCTTGGGCCGGAGGTAGAAGTCCTGGAAGTCGACGTCCACCACCGGGCCGAGCCCGGCCCTCCCCGCGAGGCTGGTCCAGGCGGGGAGGAATCGGCCCGTGGCGTCGTGGCCGGGGGTGCCGGCGAAGTCCGCGTCCCGGCCGTCGAAGGCGTCCGGCTCGAAGGCGGCGTAGGCGCCGAGCAGACGCGGGTTCCGCCCCAGGAGCTCGCGGAGGAACCCGGTCACCTCCGCGCGGTCGCGGGAGGTGTTCTTCTCGAGCGAGAGGGCGATCAGCCGGCCGAGCTGGTCGTAGGAGGCGAGCTCGCGCTCCAGGGCCGCGGCCTCGCCCCGCGCCGCGAGGCGCGCCTCGGCCAGGGCCAGGCGGGTCTGGACGCGCCGCGCCTCGACCGCGTTCACCAGCAGGCCGGCGCCCGCGAAGACCACGGCCAGGGGGAGGATCGAACGCAGCAGCTTGCCGCGGATGGTGCGCTTTCTGTGGGACGGACGGGATGTCATGAAGCTCCTCCGAAGGATCGGCGGGGACGGGACAGGGGGGAGACGGGACGGTGGATCCGCCGGGCGTAGAGGAGGGCCATGCCCAGAAGCACGGTCGAGGAGACGCAGATCACCAGCACCTCGCCCTCCGGGAGCAGCTCTACGATCAGGCGCGCGTCGTAGGCTTCGAGCACCATGCTCTGCACGGTTCCGGAGCGCAGCTCCGAAGCCATCCTCCGGCCGAGCTGCAGGAGCTCGGCGGTGCGCCCCTCGTTCATCCCGGAGGAGGAGACCCCGCGCGCTCCGGCCAGCTCGCCGCCCTCGGGGGCGGTCACCACGGCGAACACGAGCCCGGCCCAGTCCTTCGCCGCCTCGAGCGAGCGCTCGATCGCCGGCTGGCGGCGCGGCGCCACGGGAGCGTGCGCGGGAGCGTGCGCGCCGTTGCCGCCGAGCTGGGCCGCGACGGCCGCGAGCATCTCCGCGGGGGTGAACGGCTTGGCGAGCAGCCCGGCCGCCCCGGCCGCCGCCACCCGCTCGCGCACCCCGCCGTCCACGACGGCCGAGATGCAGAGGACCGGCACGCCCTTGCCGCGGAGCTCGGAGACGAGCTCGATCCCGTCGCCGTCCGGCAGGATCAGGTCGCAGAGCACGAGGTCCGGGGTTTCGGCGTCGAGGGCCGCGCGAGCCGCGGCCAGCGAGGCGGCCGAGCGGGTCTGGTGCCCCTGGGGGCCCAGGATGCGCTCGATCGCCTTGCGCACGCTCAACGAGTCGTCCACGATCAGAAGCTTCGACGTCACATGGGCTCCTTCCGGCCGGCGGACACGCCGGCCACCGTCTGCAGCAGCACGGACTCCTGGGTGGGTTTGGGGAGATAGGCGGTCGCGCCGTGCTCGCGCGCCAGCTCCCGGTGCTTGTCGCCCACCCGGGTCGTCACCACGATCACGGGCAGGTCCGCCGTGGCCGGCCGCCCGCGGATCCAGTCGATCAGCTCGTAGCCATTCAACCGCGGCATTTCGAGGTCGGTGACCAGCACGTCGTAGGCGCCCTCCTCCAGCCGCTCGCGGGCCTCCTCGCCGTCGACCGCCGGAGTCACGTCGTAGCCGGCGCGCGCGAGCATCCGCCCCAGGATCTTGCGCACGCTCACCGAGTCGTCGGCCAGGAGCACGCGGACCGGGCGGACGGCCGGCGGCGCGGTCCGCGGCGCGGCGGAGGCCGCCGCGGCGCCTTCGGTGCACGCGGCCACGTTCACCAGGAGCACGAGCGTCCCCTCCCGGGTGAGCAGGCCGCCGGAGAAGAGCCCGAAGTCCTCGAAGAACGGGCCCAGGGGGCGCAGCGCCACGGTCTCCGCGCGCAGCACCTCGTCCACCCGCAGGCCGCGGAAGCGGCCCGGAGCGCCCACGACCAGCACCGGCGCCGGGCCGCCGCTCCGCGAGGGGAGGCCGAGGATCTGGGCGAGGTCCACCACCGGGGCGCGCTCCTCCCCCACCTCCACCGCGTCCGGGGCGGCCTCGGCGATGCGCTCGACCGCCGTGGCGGGCACGGCCACGACCTCGGCCCCCACCCGCACCAGGAGCACTTCCGAGACCACGAGCGTCAGCGGGAACACGAGGCGGAACCGGGTGCCGCCGCCGGGCGTGGAGGCGGCCTCGACGCTCCCGCCCAGGCGCTCCAGGGTGGAGCGCACCACGTCCAGGCCCACGCCGCGGCCCGAGCGCGCCGTGGGCACGGCGGCGGTGGTGAGCCCCGGGAGGAAGACGAGGCGCAGGGCCTCGGGATCGCCGAGCTCTGAGGCGGCGGGGGCGAGCCCGAGCTCCGCGGCCCTCCGCCGCACGCGGAGGAGGTCGATGCCCGCGCCGTCGTCCTCGACCTCGACCACCACCCGCCGCCCCTCGGCGCGGGCCGCGAGGCGCAGGCGGCCGGCCGCGGGCTTGCCCCGGGCGAGCCGCGCCGCGGCCGGCTCCAGGCCGTGGTCCACGGCGTTCTGCACCAGGTGGAGCAGCGGGTCCCAGATCCGCTCGGCGATGGCCGCGTCCACCTCCACCCGCTCGCCGGTCACCTCGAGGTCCAGCAGCTTGCCCGCCGCCGCGGCGGCGCGGCGCGCCAGGCGCCCCGAGCGGCCGAACACCTGGCCCAGGGGGACGAGGCGCAGCCGCCCGACTCCGGTGTGGAGCCCCTCGGCCAGCGTCTTCAGCCCCTCGGCGCCGGTGCGCAGATCCCCGGTCAGCGCCCCCTCCTGGGCCTCGACCTCGAGCAGGTCGTCGGCGATCTCCTCCAGGCGGCGGGCCAGCACCGTGAAGTCGTCGTAGCGGTCGAGCTCCAGGTCCGACAGCGCCGCGCCGGGGCCGGCGGACCCGGCCGATACTGCGAGCGCGGCGGCCGGGCGGGGGCCGGAGAAGCGGTCGGCGAGCTCGCGAAGCGTCCGCCGCAGCCGTTCGGCGCTCGCCCGCCGCTCGGTGCGCAGCGCCTCGGCCCGCTCCACGTCCCGCTCCAGCCGGTTGCGCAAGACGAGCAGATCGCCCGTCAGCTCCAGCAGGCCGTCCACGGCCTGGAGCTCGAACCGCAGGCCGAGCGGCGCCGACGTCGGCTCCTCCTCCGCCACGCGCGGCACCGGCGGCGCGGGGGCCGGCTCCGGCGGCACCGCCGGGGCGGACGCGGCCCAGAGAGCCAGGTCCCGCAGCACGGCGTCGCGGGCCTCGGTGAGCGGGTGGGCCGGGCGCCGGCCGGAGAGCACGGCGGCCATCTCGTGCAGCACGTCGAGCGCCGCGAAGCCGGCGCGCACGGCGCCCCCGTCGAAGCGGGCCGGCTCGGCGCGGGCCACGGCCAGGGCGTCCTCCACGCGGTGGGCGAGCTCGCCCACCGGCCGGCAGCCGACCACGAAGGCCGTCCCCTTGATCGTGTGCATCCGCCGGAAGAGCGCCGCCAGGTCCCCGGCCGAAGGGCCGGAGGCGGCCATCCTCACCAGCGCCTCGCCGGCCTCCTCCAGGTGCTCGGCGAGCTCGGGGAGGAAATCGGCGAGCACCTCCCCCTCGTGCCGGGCGAGCTCCGCGAGCTCCACGGCCAGCGGATCGGCCGGGCGCACCGACTCCTCGTCGAGCAGCCGGGTGAGGACGGGGAGCATCCCGGCCAGGAGGTCCAGGGCCTGGCTCCGCTCCCCGTCTCCCGCGCCGAGCCGCTCGGCCGCGCCCTCCATGGCGTCGGCCACCCGCGCCACCTCGGTCATGCCGAACAGGGAGGCCGAGCCCGCCATGCGGTGGGTGAGCACGCGCAGGAGCCGCTCGGCCGCCGGGGCCTCCGGCGACGTCACCCCGCGCACGGCCTCCTCGATGCCGCAGGCGATGCTCCACGCCTCGGGCAGGAACTCGGCGCGGCGGACCGGGGCCTCAAGCATCCGCGGCCTCCCCGGAGGCCGTCTCCGCCCGCCAGCGGGGGGCGAGCCCCCGGAGGAGGAGGAGCGGGTCCAGCACCACGGCCGGCCCGTCGTCCAGCGCCATCCAGCCGCGCGCTCCCTGAAGGGCGGCCTCGGGGCGCCCCGCCGCGACCGGCCAGGGCAGCACGCCGTGATCCGCCGCCGTGCGGCCCAGCTCGGCCGACACCAGGCCGGCGCGCAGGCCCGACGCCTCGACCACCACGGCGTAGAGCGGCTCGGCCGGAGGAGCGGCCCCGCCCGGGAGCCCGGAGAGGTCCACCAGGGCGAACAGCTCGTTGCGCGTCTGGGTCACGCCCAGGAGGTGGCGGGGCGCCCGCGGCACAGGCGTCCACCGCTCGACGCGATGGACGCTCCGCACTGCGGCGAGCGGCACGGCGAAGCGCAGCTCGCCCGCGGTGAAGACGTAGTGCGTGTCCGGCGGCGGCGCTTCGGGCGCGGGCTCCCCGGGGAGGGTGGCGCCGTCGTCGGAGGCGGGCGTCAAGGCAGGTTTCTCCGCACCACGGCGAGGAGCTGCTCGGAGGTGAAGGGCTTCGCCAGGAAATCGTTCGCGCCCTGCATGCGCGCCCACTGCTGGTCCGAAGGCTCGCTCTTGCGGGAGACCACCACCACCCGGCAGGCGCGGGTGTCCTCCCGCCGCCTCAGGCCCCGCAGGATCTCGAAACCGTTCCTCTCCGGCATCACGATGTCGAGCAGCACGAGGTCCGGCCGCTCCTCCCCGATCCGCGACTCGGCCCGGCTGTCGTTCGCGACCGGCACCACCGCGTGCCCCGCCGTCGCGAGCGCATACGAGATCGTCTCGACCACCTCGGGCGCGTCGTCGATCACCACGATTCTGGATGCCATGGCGGTTTGCTCCTCCTGCCCCGGAAGATGACAGGGAAACCTTACGGGTCGCGTTACGCTCAAAAGGAGAGCGCCGTCCCCACCGTGTAGAAGGTCTGGTCGCGCTCGCCCACCGCGTCCATCACGTCCAGGGCGATCGAGCGCTCCGCCAGGAGGTGGAAGGAGACCGCCGGAAACGCCTGCCAGGCGAGGTCGGCCCCCAGCCGGGCGTCGTTCCAACCCCGGCTCGGGCCGGTGCCGTAGACGTCCGAGTAGTAGCCGAGGTCGTAGCCCAGGCTCCCGGCGAGGCCGAGGCTCAGGCGGTCGGCGACCAGCGGCAGCTCGTGGCTCACCTCCAAGCTCGCGTAGCCGCCCCCGAAGCCCTTGGCGTCGTAGTAGACGGAGAGCGCCGGCGACAGCGGGACGTCCAGGTCCGAGACGGCATAGATCTCCAGCTCGTCCTCGTAGTCCACCGGCTTCCGGTAGGTGTAGGCCACGCTCCCCAGGGTGAGCGACAGCCGGCCCGCGGTCAGGCCGTACTCGATCCCGAAGTCGTGCTCCTCGTAGTCCGGCCCGCCCCGGCCGATCTCGCCGCCGTACCCCTCGTAGTAGGCGGACAGGCCGCCCCGGGTGACCGTGAGCCGCGGCAGCAGCGCGGGCCGCCGGCCGAGCAGGTCGACCCCGCGAAAGATGTAGCGGCCGCTGTAGTCGAACCCGGCCTCCAGCTCGACACCCGGCTCCTCGGCCCGGGCCGCGGGCGCGCCCCAGAGCGCCGCAGCGGCGCAGAAACAGAGAATTCCCTTGAATCTCCTCATCCTCGACCTCCTTGTCCGCTTTTCGTGACGGAGGGGAGGATGGCAGGCGAACCTTACGGTCCGGGTTAAGACGTCCGGGGCGGCGTTGACGTGTTCCGCCCGATCGACCACAATCCGGGGTTGACGTTCAAAGGCATCCTGAAACGATCATGAAACGTCATCCTCTTTCCGACCGTCTGCGGGGCCTCACGCGAGAGATCGTCGCGAGCTACGGCGCATCGCGGGACCCGGCCCACCACATCGACCCGGAGCGCAAGCTGCCCTCGCGCCTCGCGGTCGTGCGCGTCCTCGACCGCCTCTTCGCCGTGCTCTACCCCGGGTTCTACGGCGTCCAGCACCTGACGCACGAGAACGTCGAGTACCACGTCGGCGCGCTGCTCGACGACGTGGCGGCGGACCTCTATGAGCAGGTGGTCCTCGCCTTCCAACTCGAAGAGACCGACGGGGGGCCGGACCGGGTCGCGAGGCGGGCGGAGGAGGCGGTCGACCGCTTCCTCGCGCGCATGCCCGTGCTGCGGCGGCTCCTGGTGCTCGACCTCGAGGCGGCCATGGAGGGCGATCCGGCGGCGCGGAGCTTCGCCGAGATCGTCTTCGCCTACCCGGGCTTCGAGGCGATCACGGTGCAGCGGCTCGCCCACGAGCTGTGGGATCTCGAAGTGCCGCTTCTCCCCCGGATCATGACCGAATTCGCCCACTCGAAGACGGGCATCGACATCCACCCCGGGGCGCAGATCGGGGAGTCGCTCTTCATCGACCACGGCACCGGCGTCGTGATCGGCGAGACCGCCGTGCTGGGGAAGAACGTCAAGATCTACCAGGGAGTCACCCTCGGGGCGCTCTCCTTTCCGCGCGATCCGAGCGGGCGCCTGCTGCGCGGAATCAAGCGCCACCCCACCCTCGAAGACAACGTGGTGGTCTACGCCGGCGCGACAATCCTCGGCGGAGACACCGTGATTGGTGAGGGAGCGGTCATCGGGGGGAACACCTGGGTGGTCGAATCGGTTCCGCCGGGCGAGAAGGTGCTCTTCGCGCGGACGAGCACCGCCCGGCAGAGGAAGATCCTCGAACGCGCGTACGGGTTCGGGGAAGGCATTTAAATCGCCGACGAGAAGGGGACGGGACGATGGGACGCATCTACGACAGCATCATCGACACGATCGGAAGGACCCCCCTGGTGCGCGCGCCGAACGTGAGCCGCGCGCTCGGGGCGACGGACGCCGACGTGGTGTTCAAGCTCGAATCGTTCAACCCGATGTCGAGCGTCAAGGACCGGATCGGCTACTCCATGATCCTGGACGCGATCGACCGCGGCTTGATCAAGGAGGGGACGACGGTGATCGAGCCCACCTCGGGCAACACCGGGATCGGCCTCGCCTTCGTGGCCGCGGCGAAACGGATCCCGCTCATCCTCACCATGCCCGAGACCATGTCGATCGAGCGGCGGAAGATCCTGATCGCCCTCGGCGCGAAGCTCGTGCTCACCGAGGGGCCCAAGGGGATGAAGGGCGCGATCGCCAAGGCCGAGGAGATCCAGCGGGAGACCCCCGGCTCGATGATCATCGGCCAGTTCGTGAACCCCGCGAACCCCGAGATCCACCGCCGCACGACCGCGGTCGAGATCTGGGACGACACGGACGGAAAAGTCGACATCCTGGTCGCCGGGGTCGGCACGGGTGGCACGATCACCGGCTGCGGCGAGGTGCTCAAGGCGAAGAAGCCGTCGATGCGGACCGTGGTGGTCGAGCCCACCCACTCCCCGGTGCTGACGCAGAAGCGCGCCGGCCAGGAGCTCGTCCCCGGCCCCCACAAGATCCAGGGGATCGGAGCGGGCTTCATCCCGGAGATCCTGGACATGGATGTGGTGGACGAGATCGTCCAGGTCACCAACGACCAGGCCCTGGACATGGGCCGCCGCCTCTGCCGCGAGGACGGCCTGATGGTCGGGATCTCTTCAGGAGCCGTGGCCGTGGCCGCCTTCGACCTCGCGAAGAAACCCGAGAACCGCGGCAAGCTCATCGTGGCGGTTCTGGCGAGCCACGGCGAGCGCTACCTCTCGACCGCGCTCTACGAGTTCCCCGGGGAAGAGACCGCGTAGAACCACACGGACGAACACGGCCTTCCACGGACTCACAAGGACGAGGGGAGCCCTTCGTCCGTGGTAGTCCATGTTTGTCCGTGTAAGTCCTTTTTCCCGATCGATCGGCCATGACCAGGATTTCCGCCCTCTCCGCAATCATCGAGGTCCCTCGCCTTTTCGAGATCGGCTGGTTCCGGATGCTCGCGACGCTCGCGTCCTTCGCGGCGCTGACCGCCCTCGTGGCGCTCTTCGTGCGGCTGCGGGAGGCGCGGCAGGGGGCGCGGGAGAGGGAGCTCGAGCAACTGGTCGAGGAGCGCACGGCGACGATCGCCCTCCAGGCCGAGAAGCTGCGCGAGCTCGACCAGATGCGGTCGCAGTTCTTCGCCAACGTGTCGCACGAGCTGCGCACGCCGCTGTCCCTCACCCTCGGTCCTCTGGAGGATGCCCTGGAAGGCCGGTTCGGACCGGTGGGCCCGGAGCTCGCCGGGCAGCTCGAGGTGGCGTCGCGCAACGCCCGCCGCCTGCTCGGGCTGGTGGACCAGCTCCTGGACATCGCGCGGCTCGACGCCGGAGGGCTGCGCCTACGGATGCGGCCCGCCGACCTCGGCAGCTTCGTGCGCCACCGCGTGGAGTCGTTCCTGCCGCTCGCCGAGCGGCGGACGATCGAGCTCTCGCTCGAAACCCCGCGGGAGCGGGTGGAGGTCTGGCTCGACCGGGTCCAGATCGAGAAGGTGCTGGACAACCTGCTCGGGAACGCCTTGAAGTTCACGCCCCGGGGCGGCCGGGTCCAGGTCGTGGTCTCCCCGCGGCCGGACCGGGTGGAGATCCGCGTGCGGGACAACGGTCCCGGCATTCCCGCCGGGCAGTTGGAGAGGATCTTCGAGCGCTTCTACCAGGTGGAGGCGACGACGCGGCGGCGCTGGCCCGGGGCGGGGATCGGCCTCTCGCTCGCCCGCGAGCTCGTCGAGCTCCACCGCGGCTCGATCGCGGCCGAGAGCGTCGAGGGAGAGGGCGCCTGCTTCGTCGTGACCCTCCTGCGCGGCCGGGCTCACGTCTCGCCCGAGATGGAAGAGAGCGGTCCCGAGGACGAGCAGCGCTACTCGGGCGAACGGCCGGTCTTCGTGCTCGACGACACGTTAGACCTCCCTCCTGCGGAGAATCCGGCCGCCAGCGACGACCGCACGACCGTGCTGGTGGTGGACGACAACGCCGAGATGCGCGCCTACGTGCGTCGCCATCTCGAGCCCCACTACCGCGTGGTGGAGGCGGCGGACGGCGCCCAGGGGCTCGAGGAGGCGCGGCGCCTCACCCCGGACCTCGTGGTGAGCGACATCATGATGCCCGGCCTGGACGGCAACGCCCTCTTCCGCGCCATGCGCGAGGACCCGGAGCTCGACTTCGTGCCCGTGGTCCTGCTCACCGCCAAGGCGTCGGCCGAAAGCCGCATCCAGGGGCTGCGCGACGGCGTGGACGACTACCTCGTCAAGCCCTTCGATCCCCGGGAGCTCAAGGCCCGGGTGGACAACCTCATCGCCTCCCGCCGCCGCCTGAAGGAGCGCCTGGACGGGATACCCCCCCGCCCGCTGCGCGCCACGGAGGTCGCGGTGATCCCCGCGGACGAAGCGTTCCTCGCCCGCGTGCAGGCCGTCGTCGAGGAGAGATTGGGGGACACGGACCTCTCGGTCGAAGGGCTCGCCGAGGCCCTGCGCTGCGACCGCTCCTACCTCCTCCGCAAGCTCCGCGCCCTGACCGGCGAGACCCCCTCCGGCCTCATCCGGTCGCTCCGCCTCCAGCGCGCCGAGCAACTCCTGCGCGCCGGCGCCGGCACCGTGAGCGAGATCGCCGGCACCGTGGGCTTCAAGAGCGTGGCCCACTTCTCGAACGCCTTCCAGGAGCGCTACGGCGAGCGCCCCTCCGCCTTCGCGGCGCGCCACCGGGGCCGGTAGGGGCGGCGGCTCTTGCCGCCACGATGCATGCCCTTGCCTCCACGGGGACGGCCTCCTGGAAGCAATTCCCAGCCTCCGCCGCGCACCCTTCTGTCACACTTTCGCCATTCAGAATCGGTTACCATCCTCCCGCTGCAAACGATTTCAGAAGTCTACTGGTCTTCGGCGCTCGTTCGTCCTTGGGAGGGTTTCATGTCCAGAGTGATCTCGGCCGTCTTCGTCGCGCTGCTCGCTCTCGCCGCCATTCCGGCCGGCGCGCAGCCGCTGCTCAAATCCGCCATCCAGGTCGACCCCGGCAACACCAAGCAGGCCGGGGCGACCTTCGGGTATCGCCTGACCTACAACTGCAGCAGCACGTCGGGGCCCTGCCTGGGCGCCGAGGTCGTGGACCTGCTGCCTCCCGAGGTGCAGCAGGTCTCGACCGTGCCGGCGAGCCCCACGGGGGACGTGGCCGCGATCCAGGTGACGGCCAACTTCATGGGGACCGGCCGCACGCGGGTGCGCTTCCAGCTCATCAACCCCCTGCCGGCGGGCAACAGCGGCGACCTGATCATCAACGTCCGCTTCCCCAACGGCTCGACGCCGGACGGCACCGTGGCGACGAACACGGCGGACGGGATCAACCTCGGAGCGACGCCCGGGACGTTCACGACGCCGCCGGTGAACGTCACCGCGGTGGCCACCGTCCAGGTGAGCCTCACGAAGACGCTCCAGACCTCCCCGGCGAACCTCGACCTGCCGGAGCAGTACCGCCTGCGGATCTCGGTGCCCAACGTCAACGGCGCCCTGGGCCTGACCTCGGTCGGCCCGGTGACGGACACGCTGCCGCCCGGAACCGTGTTCAACGGCGCCACGCCCGCGGCCGACTGCCAGCCCGGCTGCGTGGGCACGACGCCCGCGACCGTCACCTGGACGAGCCCCTGCACGGTGCCGCTCCAGCCGAACCAGAGCTGCGACATCCTCGTGAACGTCACCTTCCCGAGCGCGACGTTCCCGAGCGGCACCAACGTCACGAACAACTTCACGGCGGACGCGACGCCGCTCGGGGAGCCGTCGCAGAGCTTCGGTCCGGCCGGCGTCACCCACCCGGTGACCACATTCGTGCCCAGCCCGGGCGCGGGGTTCACCAAGAACATGGCGGGCGGCACGCCCAATCCCCCGACGCTCAACCAGACCTTCAGCTACGACCTCAACCTCTCGAACAACGGCAACGTGCCGCTCGACAACCTGGTGATCGTCGACACGCTGTCCGTCGAGCTCCAGGTGATCAGCGTGACGACCGGCGCCTACAACGGCCTCGCGGACTTCGCGGTCGGCGAGGGCGTGCGGGTGAGCTACGAGAAGAACACGGCCCCGGGCGTCTTCACGCTGTGGGGAAGCTCCCCGAACACGGCGGCGAGCACGACGCTCATCGCTCCCCCGCCGGGCCTGGGCGCGGGCGAGTACATCACGCGCATCCGCTGGGAGTACGG
>DATHUD010000559.1:0-2929 GCA_035462575.1 Thermoanaerobaculia bacterium
CACCCGGCCTGAACCTGCTGTACGCGCACCTCAACCGGTGCATCGTCGAACGGGACCTGGACATGCTGTACGTGACCGGGCCGGGGCACGGCGGGCACGGGCTCGTAGCCAACGCGTACCTCGAAGGGACGTACAGCGACCTCTACCCGAACGTTTCGCTGGACGAGGAGGGGATGAAGCTCCTCTTCACCCAGTTCTCCTTCCCCGGGGGGATCCCGAGCCACGCGGCGCCCGAAACGCCCGGCTCGATCCACGAGGGCGGCGAGCTCGGCTACGCCCTCTCCCACGCCTACGGCGCGGCGTTCGACAACCCGGACCTGATCGTGGCCTGCGTGATCGGCGACGGCGAGGCCGAGACCGGCCCGCTCGCCACGAGCTGGCACTCGAACAAGTTCCTGAACCCGGTCCACGACGGGGCCGTGCTCCCCATCCTGCACCTGAACGGCTACAAGATCGCCGGCCCCACGGTGCTCGCCCGCATCCCCCACGAGGAGCTGGACCAGCTCCTCCGCGGCTACGGCCACACGCCGTACTACGTCTCAGGGGACGAGCCCGAGGCCATGCACCAGAGGATGGCCACGGTGCTCGACGAGGTGATCGCCGACATCCGCCGCATCCAGGAAGACGCGCGGCAGAACGGTTTCCGCGAGCGCCCGCGCTGGCCCATGATCGTGCTCAAGTCCCCCAAGGGGTGGACCGGCCCCAAGGTGGTGGACGGCAAGCCCGTCGAAGGCACCTGGCGCGCCCACCAGGTGCCGCTCGCGGAGATGTCCAAGGTCCCCGAGCACGTGCGGCTGCTCGAAGAGTGGATGAAAAGTTACCGTCCCGAAGAGCTGTTCGACGAAAACGGGTGCCTGCGGCAGGAGATCGCCGGGCTCTCCCCCAAGGGGAACCGGCGGATGAGCGCCAACCCCCACACCAACGGGGGCGTGCTGCTGCGCGACCTGCGGCTCCCCGACTTCTGCGCCTACGCCGTGGACGTGCCCGCGCCGGGAGCCACCCTGGCCGAGGCCACGCGGGTGCAGGGCGTATTCCTGCGCGACGTGCTCAAGAAGAACGCCGCCGCCCGCAATTTCCGCCTCTTCAGCCCGGACGAGACCGCCTCCAACCGCTGGAACGCCGTCTTCGAAGCCACCGATCGCGACTCCACGGCCGAGCTTCTCGAAACGGACGATCACGTTTCGCCCGACGGCCGGGTGATGGAAATGCTTTCCGAGCACCAGTGCCAGGGGTGGCTCGAAGGCTATCTCCTGACCGGCCGGCACGGGTTCTTCTCCTGCTACGAGGCGTTCATCCACATCGTGGACTCGATGTTCAACCAGCACGCGAAATGGTTGAAAACCACCCGGGAGATCCCCTGGCGGCGGCCCATCGCCTCGCTCAACTACATGCTGACGAGCCACGTCTGGCGGCAGGACCACAATGGTTTTTCGCACCAGGACCCGGGCTTCATCGATCACGTGGTGAACAAGAAGGCGGACGTGATCCGCGTCTATCTCCCGCCGGACGCCAACACGCTCCTTTCGGTGACCGATCACTGCCTGCGGAGCCGCAACTATGTGAACGTCGTCATCTGCGGCAAGCAGCCCGCGCCCCAGTGGCTGGACATGGACGCGGCCGTGAAGCATTGCACCGCCGGCATCGGCATCTGGGAGTGGGCGAGCAACGATCAGGGGAGCGAGCCCGACGTGGTGATGGCCTGCGCCGGAGACGTCCCCACGCTCGAAACGCTCGCCGCCGTGGAGCTGATGCGGACGATGCTCCCCGAGCTCAAGGTGCGGGTGGTCAACGTCGTCGACCTGATGACGCTCCAGCCCGCCTCCGAGCACCCGCACGGCCTTTCGGACAAGGAGTTCGATTCGCTCTTCACCGTGGACAAGCCCATCATCTTCGCCTTCCACGGCTACCCGTGGCTCATCCACCGCCTGACCTACCGGCGGACCAACCACGACAACCTCCACGTGCGCGGCTACAAGGAGGAGGGGACGACGACCACCCCCTTCGACATGGTGGTGCGAAACGACCTCGACCGCTTCCACCTCGTGATGGACGTGATCGACCGCGTCCCCCAGCTCGGCCCCAAGTCCGCCTACGTCAAGCAGGCGCTCCGCGACCGGCTGATCGATCACAAGGACTACATCGAAAAGCACGGCGACGACATCCCCGAGATCCGCGACTGGAGCTGGGGCGGGGAGGGGGCGCCGTCGCGGGGAGGCAAGGAGACGGGCAACGACGCGGAGGGGACTTCGGGGGATCGGTAGGTTAGTGGCCTACGACCTCACCCTCCGGCTCCCTCTCCTAAAGGAGAGGGAGAGAAAAACCAATCCAGACAATCCAGACAAACCTGAGCCCCTCTCCTTTAGGAGAGGGGTTGGGGTGAGGTCGCAGGCCACGGACGTCCCGGAACAGCAGGAGAAAGCTTAGGGAGGGCTCTGGATCCTTTGGGCCTCGTTGCGAATCCTTCGCATGACGGTAGCGGGATCTGTGAGGATCTGTTCGTTGGGCAGGCGCAGGATGGTGTAGCCCAGGGAGCGCAGGTAGGTATCGCGGTTCTCGTCGTGAGCTTTCTGGTAGGGGAGCTCGTGGACTCCACCGTCCACCTCGATGACGAGCTTCAGCTCGAAACAGCAGAAATCCGCGATGAAGATCGCGATCGGAAACTGGCGGCGGAATTTCAGGCCATCCAGGCGACGGTCACGCAGCAGCTCCCAGAGAGCCTGCTCGGCTGGGGTCTGCTGTCTGCGGAAATCTCGTACGTTCGTTTTCATCCCCTGACCCCCTCTCCTCAAGGAGAAGGGAAACGCATTCCTCAGACTGCGACCGTCTTCTGATTTGGGCATTTGTATCCTCGGAGGGTGACCAGATCATCGTAGCATCCTCCTTTTCCGGATCGAAGCTCGGCCACGGGGGTCCGTGGCCTGCGACCTCA
>DATHUD010000560.1:0-10057 GCA_035462575.1 Thermoanaerobaculia bacterium
CAGCACTGGCCCGGCCAGGACCCGATCGGCGAGCGTCTCAAGATCGGCCCGCGGGACGGTCCGGCGCCCTGGCTCTCGGTGGTCGGAGTCTCCGCGGACGTGCGGTACGAGGGGCTGCAGGGCGAGGAGGCTCCGGCTCCCGACATCTATCTGTCGATGCTGCAGTTCGTCAGGCGTCCCCTGACGGTCAACTTCCTGGTGCGCCCGAAGCCGGGGGTCCGGACGGCCGAGCTGCGCATGCCGCTCCATCAGGAGATGAAGGCGATCAATCCCGAGATCCCGGACTTCGATGTGGCCACGATGGAGGAGCGGCTGGCCAAGCAGACGACCACGGCGAGGTTCCAGGTGATCATGATCAGCGTCTTCACCGTCCTGGCGCTGATCCTGGCGGCGATCGGCATCTACGGCGTGATCTCCTACAGCATCGCGCAACGCTCGCGGGAGATCGCGATCCGCATGTCGCTCGGGGCGGACCGCGGCCGCATTCTCCGGATGGTCGTGGTGCGTGGCGCGATCCTGGCCGGGGTGGGGCTGGCCCTGGGCCTGGTCGCCGTCTTCTCTCTGAGCCGGCTCCTGGCGAACCTGCTGTCCCAGCCCAGCATCATCGATCCGCTCGTTCTGGGCGGCACCTCTCTGGCGCTCTTCCTGGTGACGCTCGCGGCGAATTTCCTGCCGGCGCGGCGCGCCGCGGTCCTCGATCCCATGAGACTCCTGCGCCTCGGGTGACCACGACACGCCTATGATCGGACGTGACTTGCCCAGCAGCCCCGACCTGGTCCTCCCGGCGGGACGGGACGTGGAGAGCGAGCCCGCCAGCTCGCTCTTGCCGCTCTCCCACGGGCAGCGCTCGCTCTGGTTCCTGCACCACCTGGCTCCCGTCGGGGGCGCCTACAACATCGCGGCCGCGGCGCGGGTCCGGACTCCGGTCGACGCCGGCGCTCTGGAGCGCGCGTTCCAGGCCCTGGTGGACCGCCACGAGGCCCTGAGGACGACCTTTCCGGCCTTGGGCGGCGAGCCCTGCCAGCGGGTCGCCGCGGGCCTGGATTTCACGCTGGCGCGCGAGGACGCCTCCGGCTGGAGCACGGAGCGGCTGCGGTCGTACCTGGCCGGGGAGGCCTGGCGCCCGTTCGACCTGGAGCGCGGGCCGCTCCTGCGGGTGACGCTCCTGACCGGCGATCCCGCCGGGCCGGTGATCCTCCTCGTCATCCACCACATCGTCGCCGACTTCTGGTCTCTGGCGATCCTGATGCGCGAGCTGCCGGCGCTCTACCGCGAGGCGGCCGGCGGCGGGCCGGCCGAGCTCCCCCCGCCGGGGCTCCCCTACGAGGAGCACGTGCGGCTGGAGCGGGAGGCCCTGGCCGGCGAGCGGGGCGAGGCTCTGCTCGATTATTGGAAGGAGGCGCTCGCGGGGCTTCCCACCCTGGAGCTGGCGACGGACCGGCCGCGTCCGGCCGTCCAGACCTATCGCGGCGACAGCCACCGTCTCCGGCTGCCGGGCGAGCTCGCGGCGGCGCTTCGCGCCCGGAGCCGGGCGCAGCACGGCACGCTGTTCATGACCCTGACCGCGGCGCTTCAGGCTCTCCTCCTGCGTCACACCGGCCAGGAGGATCTGGCGATCGGCGCTCCGCGCTCGGGCCGGTCGCAGTCGAGGCTCGCGGGCACGGTGGGCTATTTCGTCAATCCCGTCGTCCTGCGCGGAGACCTGGCCGGCGATCCCGCGTTCGCGGAGCTTCTCGAGCGCACCAAGGCGACGGTGACGGCCGCGTTCGAGCACGGGGACATCCCGCTGCCGCTGCTCGCCGAGCACCTCCAGCCGGTGCGCGACGCCAGCCGGACGCCCCTGTTCCAGGTTGCGTTCGTGATGCAGAAGGAGACGCGCGGCGTCGAGGGACTCACCGCCTTCGCCCTGGGCGAGGAGGGGGTGGAGATCGGGCCGGAGGATTTCCGGCTGGAATCGCTCTCGCTCGACCGGCCTCCGGCCCCCTTCGACCTGATGCTCCACGCGGTCGAGCGGCAGGGGGGGCTGAGCTTCGCCCTGCAGTACAACGCCGACCTCTACGACGCCACGACCGCGGAGCGGCTGATGGAGCGCTTCGCGGTGCTGCTCGCGGCGGTCGCCGCGCGCCCGGATCTGGCGCTGTCGGCGCTGCCGGTCCTCCCCGAGGCGGAACGCCTTCAACTCGTGGCCTGGAACGACACGGCCGGCCGGGTGAGTGAGTCGAGCCTCTACGAGCTGTTTGCGGCCCAGGCGGAGCGGTCGCGGGACGAGGTGGCGGTGGTGTTCGAAGGGGAGGAGGTCACCTACCGCGAGCTGGCCGAACGGGCCGCGGCGCTCGCCGGGCACCTGGCAGGGCTCGGGGTCGGGCCCGAGGTGGTGGTGGGGGTGGCGGCGGAGCGCTCGGTCGAGATGGTGGTCGGCCTTCTCGGCGTGCTGGGAGCGGGCGGTGCCTATCTGCCGCTCGAGCCCTCCCTGCCGCCGCAGCGCCTGGCGATGATCCTCTCAGATGCCAGGCCGGCGGTCCTCCTGACCGCTCGATGTCATGCCGGCTCGCTGCCCCTCGACGACTTCCCCGAAACACGCCTCGTCTGGCTCGAAGACACCTTACCCCGATCCATCGTCCGTCCGCTCGCCCGGCCTTCAGCCGGCAACGCGGCCTACGTGATCTACACCTCGGGCTCGACGGGCCGGCCCAAGGGGGTCGTCAACACCCATCGCGGCATCCTGAATCGCCTGCTGTGGATGCAGGAGACCTTCGATCTGGATGCGACAGAAAGGTTTCTGCAGAAGACCCCGTTCGGCTTCGACGTCTCGGTCCCGGAATTCTTCGCCCCCCTGATTTTGGGGGCCCGGCTGGTGGTCGCGAGGCCGGAAGGGCACCGGGACAGCGCCTATCTGGTCGAGCTGGTAAAGCGCGAGGGGATCACGACGATCCACTTCGTCCCCTCCATGCTGCCTTTCTTCCTGGCCGAGGACGGGGTGGCGGAGTGCCGGTCGCTGCGCCGCGTGCTGGTGAGCGGCGAGGCCGTGCCCTGGGAGGCGGAGCAGCGCTGCCTCGAGGTGCTCCCGGTCCCGCTGATCAACCTGTACGGGCCGACGGAGGCCGCGGTCGAGGTGACCGCCTGGGCCTGCCAGCCCGCGGCCCGGCCGCGGCCCGTGCCGATCGGGCGGCCGATCCGCAACACGGCGATCCGGGTCGTGGGGCGCCTTCTGGAGCCGGTGCCGATCGGAGGGGTGGGGGAGCTCGCGATCGGCGGCGTGCAGGTGGCCCGCGGCTATCTGGGCCGTCCGGACCTGACGGCCGAGCGCTTCGTCCCCGATCCGTACAGCGGGACGCCGGGCGCCCGCCTGTACCGCACGGGCGACCTCTGCCGGCATCTGGCGGGAGGCGAGATCGAGTACCTGGGGCGGCTCGACGACCAGGTCAAGATCCGCGGCTTCCGCATCGAGCCGCGCGAGATCGAGATCGCCTTGATGGGCCATCCGCAGGTGCGGGAGGCCGCGGTCGTGGTGCGCCAGGACGGAGCGGAAAAGTCTCTGCTCGCCTGCGTGGTGCTGCGGGAGGCCGAGCCGAACGCGGCCACGGCCGCGGCGCTGCGCGATTTCCTGGCCGCCCGCCTGCCGTCCTACATGGTGCCGGCGTTCGCGTTCGGCGAGGCGCTTGACCGCCTGCCCAACGGCAAGCTCGACCGCCGGTCGCTCGCCCGGTGGGCGCCCCTGCCTGAGACCGCGCGGGTCGTGGTGGCACCGCGCTCCCCGCTCGAAGAGCTGCTCGCGGGCCTCTTTGCCGAGGTGCTGGGCGTCCCCCGGATCGGCGTCGAGGACAGCTTCTTCGAGCACGGCGGCCATTCGCTCGCGGTGATGCGCCTCCTCGCCCGCGTCCGCGAGACTCTCGGGGCCGACCTGCCGCTCCACCAGGTGTTCGAAACGCCGACCGTGGCGGCCCTCGCCCGGGCGAGCGAGGGCGCGGGCCGGAGCACGGCCCCGCCTCTGGTGCCGGTGCCGCGCGACGTGCCGCTGCCGCTCTCCTTTGCCCAGCAGCGGCTCTGGTTCCTCCACCAGTTGGAGCCGGAGAGCCCGGCCTACAACATGCCCGCCGCGGTCCACCTGCGGGGCCGCCTGGCACCCGCCGGGCTCGCGGCGGCGCTCGGCGAGGTCGCGCGCCGCCACGAGTCGCTGCGGACCCGTCTCGTCGCGCTGCCCGCCGGGCCGGTCCAGGTCGTCGATCCGCCCGCGCCGTTTTGCCTGCCGGCGATCGATCTCGCGAGCCTCCCTGCGGACCGGCGCCCGGGAGAGGCCCGCCTCCTCGCGCGTGAGGAGGCCCTGCGCCCCTTCGACCTCTCCCGGGGGCCGCTGCTGCGGGCGAGCCGGGTGGATCTGGGGCCGGAGGAGTCTCTGCTCCTCCTCTCCATGCACCACGCCGTCTCCGACGGCTGGTCGTTGCGGCTCCTGGCCCGCGAGCTGGGGGAGCACTACGAGGCTTTTGCAGAGGGCCGTCCTTCCCCGCTGCCGGACCTCGAGATCCAGTACGGCGACTACGCGGTCTGGCAGCGGGGCTGGCTCGCGGGCGAGCGGCTGGAGGCCGAGGTCGCGCACTGGAGGTCCCGGCTGGCCGGCGCGCCTCCCGTGCTCGACCTGCCTCTCGACCGGCCCCGGCCGGCGGTGATGAGCGATCGCGGAGGGAGCTTCGCCTTCGAGGTGCCGCCCGCCCTGCTGTCCGGGCTGCAGGCGCTGGCGCGGCGGCAGGGGGTGACCCTGTTCATGGCCGTCCTGGCCGCCTTCCAGGCCCTGCTCTCCCGCGCGAGCGACAGCGACGACGTGAGCGTCGGCACCCCGGTCGCCGGCCGGGGACAGCTCCGCACCGAAGGGCTGATCGGCTTCTTCGTCAACACGCTGGTGATGCGGACCGGCCTTTCGGGCGAGCCAGCGTTTTCGGCGCTGCTCGCCCGGGTGCGAGAGGTGGCGCTCGCGGCCTACGCCCACCAGGATCTGCCGTTCGAGAAGCTGGTGGAGGAGCTGCACCCGGAGCGCGGCCTCAGCTACTCGCCGCTGTTCCAGGTTTCGTTCGCCCTGGAGAGCGATCCGCCGCCGTTGCTGCGACTGGGCGGGGTCGAAGCGGCCCTCTGGCCGGTCGGGCAGGAGACCGGGAAATTCGACCTGAGCCTCACCCTCGGGGTGGAGGCCCGGGGCCTCTCCGGAACCTTCGGCTACCGCACCGGCCTGTTCGACGGCGCGACGATCGAGCGCCTGGCCGGTCATTTCACCCGCCTGCTGGCCGGGGCCGTGGAAGATCCCCGGCGGCGCCTGTCGGAGCTGCCCCTGCTGTCGGAGGAGGAACGGGAGCAGCTCCTGGCCGAGTGGAGCGGCGAAGCGACGGACTATCCACGGGAGGCTACGATCCACGCCCTGTTCGCCGAGCAGGCGGCCCTCCGGCCCGGCGCCGTGGCGATCGTGGGCGCGGAGGAGTCCCTCACCTACGCCGAGCTGAAGCGCCGGGCCGGCCGGCTGGCGGGCTGGTTGCGGACCGCCGGTGTAGAGCCCGAGGTGCGGGTGGGCGTCTGCCTCGACCGCTCGCCAGAGCGGGTGGTCGCGACGCTCGCGGTCCTCGAAGCCGGCGGCGTCTACGTGCCGCTCGACCCCTCCTATCCTCGGGAGCGTCTGGCCTACCTGGTGAAAGACAGCGCGGCCTCGGTGCTGCTGACCGAGGAGCGCTGGCTGCCGGCTCTGCCAGAGACCGGCGCGGCGGTGCTCTGCCTGGACCGCCTGGACCGCGAAGAGCCCGTCGGGATGGCCGGCGAGGCCTGGGACGTCCCGGCGACGGCTCTCGCCTACGTGATGTACACCTCGGGCTCGACGGGTGAGCCCAAGGGGGTCGCCGTGCCGCACCGGGCGGTGGTGCGGCTGGTTCGGGAGACGGGCTACGCCCGCTTCGGTCCCGGCGAGGTCTTCCTGCAGCTCGCGCCCTACGCCTTCGACGCTTCGACCCTGGAGCTGTGGGGTGCGCTCTTGAACGGCGGACGCGTGGTGATCCCGCCGCCGGGCGTGCTGTCGCCGGGAGAGCTCGGGGATCTGCTGGGCCGTCACGGCGTGACGACGCTGTGGCTGACGGCGGGCCTCTTCCACCAGATGGTGGAGGAGAACCTGCCGGGGCTCGCCGGGGTGCGCCAGCTCCTGGCCGGAGGCGACGTGCTGTCCGTGCCGCACGTCCGGCGGGTGCTCGAAGAGCTTCCCGGCACGCTCCTGATCAACGGCTACGGCCCGACCGAAAACACCACGTTCACCTGCTGCCACCCGGTCACCGGCCCGGAGAGCCTGGAGCCTTCGGTCCCTCTCGGCCACCCGATCGCCAACACCTGGGTGTACGTGCTGGACCGCCATCTCCAGCCGGTGCCGGCCGGGGTGGCCGGCGAGCTGTTCGCGGGAGGCGACGGGCTGGCGCGCGGCTATCTGGGCCGGCCGGCTCTCTCGGCCGAGCGTTTCGTGCCGGACCCGTTCGGGAAGGAGGCGGGAGGGCGCCTGTACCGGACCGGAGACCGGGTCCGCCGGCGGCCTTCGGGGGAGCTCGAGTTCCTCGGCCGGATCGACACGCAGGTCAAGGTGCGCGGCTTCCGGGTCGAGCCCGGAGAGATCGAGGCCGCCCTGTCGGCTCACCCCGGGGTGCGCGACGCGGTGGTGCTGGCGCAGAAAGAGGAGACGGGCGGCCGGGTCCTGGTGGCGTACGTGGCGGGGCCGGAGGCCGGGGCGCCGGGCCCCTCCGAGCTGCGGGACTTCCTGCGCGGGCGGCTGCCGGACTTCATGCTGCCGTCCGCTTATGTGTTCCTCCCCTCGCTGCCGCTGACGGCGAACGGCAAGGTGGACCGGAAGGAGCTCGCGAAGCTGCGCCCGGAGAGGGTGGCCGCGAGCGCCGGGGCGGCCCCGCGCAATCCCGCCGAGGAGCTGATCGCCGGGATCTTCGCCGAGGTGCTGGGGGTGGAGCGGGTGGGGATCGACCAGGACTTCTTCGCGCTGGGCGGCCATTCGCTGCTGGCGACCCGGATCGCCTCGCGGGTGCATTCCGTCTTCGGCGTGGAGCTGCCGGTGCGGGTGGTGTTCGAAGCGCCGACGGTCGCGGGCCTGGCCGCGTGGCTCGAGCGCTCGGCACCGGCGGGGGAGAGGCTCTGGGAGCTGGGGATCGTTCGCATCCCGGGCGAGCGGCCGCAGGTCCTGTCGTTCGCGCAGCAGCGGCTCTGGCTGCTGGATCGATTGGAGCCGGGCAGCGCGGCCTACAACATCCCGGCGGCGGTCGAGCTCGCGGGGAGGCTCGACGTCGCGGCGCTCTGCGCCGCCCTCTCCGAGGTGGTGCGGCGGCACGAGGCCCTGCGGACGACGTTCCCGCTGGCGGCGGGCGAGCCGGTCCAGGTCGTCGCGGAGCCCGCCGGCTTCTCCCTGCCTCTCGTCGATCTCGAGAGCGTGCCCGAGGCGGAGGCGAGCCGTCTCGCGGCGGCCGAGGCGCGGCGGCCGTTCGACCTCGGCCGGGGCCCGCTGCTGCGGGCGGTGCTGCTCCGGCCGGCGGCCGGGCGGCACGTGCTCCTCCTCAATCTGCACCACATCGTGAGCGACGGCTGGTCCATGGGAGTGCTCGTGCGGGAGCTCGGGGCGCTGTATCCGGCCTTCCTCGCGGGGCAGCCGAGCCCGCTGCCGGAGCTCGCGCTCCAGTACGCGGACTTCGCCGCCTGGCAACGCCGGCACCTCTCGGGTGAGCTTCTCGAATCGGAGCTCGCCTGGTGGCGGGAGCAGCTCGCCGGAATGCCGCCGGCGCTCGATCTGCCCACGGACCACCCGCGGCCGGCGCACCGCGGCGGGCGCGGGGAGGTCCACGAGTTCGGTCTCGGCAGCGAGAGCCTCGCCCGGCTGACGGAGCTCTCCCGGCGGCAGGGGGCGACGCTCTTCATGACGCTCCTCGCCGGGTTCCTGGGGCTTCTGCAACGGACCGCGGGCGAGGACGACCTGGTGGTGGGCTCGCCGATCGCGGGACGCACCCGGACCGAGGCCGAGGCCCTGATCGGCTTTTTCGTCAACACCCTGGCCCTGCGCGTTGACCTCTCGGGCGCACCGTCCTTCCTGGAGCTGCTCGACCGGGTGCGGGAGACGACGCTCGCCGCCTACGCCCATCAGGAGGTGCCGTTCGAGCGGCTGGTCGAGGAGCTTCTGCCGGAGCGGGATCCGGGCCGGCCGCCGCTCGTGCAGGTGCTCTTCGCCCTGCAGAACGCGCCGTCGGGCCCCCTGGAGCTGCCGGGCCTGGAGCTCGCGGTCACGCCGGTGTGGACGGGGACGGCGAAGCTCGATCTGGCCTGCACGTTCTCCGAGACGGCGGGCGGCCTCTCGGGGACGATCGAAATCAGCCGCGACCTCTTCGACCGCACCACGGCGATGCGTCTCGCCGAGAGCCTCGCGCGTCTCCTCGCGGCGGCCGTGGCGGCGCCGGAGGCCCGCGTGGGCGAGCTGCCGGTCCTCTCTCCCGCCGAGCGGGCCGCGCTCCTCTTCGAGTGGAACGACACGGCCACGGCCCTTCCGGGAGCCTCGCGGGTCCACGAGCTCGTCCTCGCCCGGGCGCGGCGGCAGCCGGAGGCCCTGGCGGTCGCGGCGCCGGGAGAGCGGCTCTCCTACGGGGAGCTGGCCGCGCGCGCCGGAGGTCTCGCGCGGCTCCTCTGCCGTCTCGGGGTCGGGCCCGAGGTGAGGGTGGCGCTCTGCGCCGGGCCGACGGTCCACCGGGTGGTGGGGAGCCTCGCGGTTCTGATGGCGGGTGGAGCCTCTGTCCTCCTCGACCCCGAGGCTCCGCCCGAGCGTCTCGCCTTCCTGGCCGCCGACTCCGGGGCGGCGGTCGTGCTCGCCGAGCGGGCCCTGGCCGGGCGCTTCGAGGGCGGAGCCGCCCGGGTCGTCGATCTCGAGGCGGCGAGGGAAGGGGAGGGCTCGTTCCCCGCTCCCGCGGCCGGTCCGGAAAACCTCGCCTATGTCGTCTACACCTCGGGCTCGACCGGTCTGCCGAAGGGGGTCGCCGTCTCCCACGCGGGGCTCTCGAACCTGGTGCACTGGCACGTCGCGGCCTATGGCCTCTGCCCCGCCGACCGGGCGACCCTGATCGCCAATCCGGCCTTCGATGCCGCGGTCTGGGAGCTCTGGCCCTATCTCGCGGCCGGCGCCAGCCTCCACATTCCCGAGGAGGGGACGCGCCTCTCGCCGGCGGCGATCGTGCGCTTCTGGCGGAGCGAAGGGATCACCTGGAGCTTCCTCCCGACGCCTCTGGCCGAAGAGGTGATGGCGGAGGGAGACGCCGCGGACGGGCTCGCCTTGAAGGGTCTGCTGTGCGGCGGCGACCGTCTCCACCGCGCCCCGGGGCCCGGTCTGCCGTTCGCCCTGATCAACCACTACGGCCCTTCGGAGGTGAGCGTCGTCTCGACCGCCGCGGCCGTGCCGCCGGAGACTCCGGGGGCGCCGCCGATCGGGCGGCCGATCCCGAACGTCCGGGCCTATGCGGTCGACCCCCGGGGGAGCCTGGTGCCTCGGGGCGCGAGGGGCGAGCTGTGGATCGGCGGCGCGAGCCTCGCCCGCGGCTACCTCGGCCGGCCGGCGCTCACGGCCGAGCGCTTCGTGCCCGATCCCTGGAGCGGCGAGGCCGGGGAGCGCCTCTACCGCACGGGAGACCTGGTGCGCCACCGGGCCGGCGCCCACCTCGAGTTCCTCGGCCGGCTCGACCACCAGATCAAGCTGCGCGGGTTCCGCATCGAGCCCGGCGAGATCGAGGCCGTCCTCTGCGAGCACCCGGCGGTCGCGGAGGCCGTGGTCGCGGTCGCGAAACAGCGCCTGGTGGCCTATGTGGTCGCGGCCGAGGGGCAGGAGCCCTCCGGCCGCGAGCTGCGGGAGTTCCTGCGCGAGCGGCTGCCGGGCTACATGGTGCCGTCGGCCTGGGTGGCGCTCCCGGCGCTCCCGCTCAATTCCAACGGCAAGCTCGACCGCAAGGCGCTGCCCGAGCCGCGGCCGGAGGGGGAGGACGGCTTCGTGGCCCCCCGGACGCGCGCGGAG
>DATHUD010000561.1:0-2325 GCA_035462575.1 Thermoanaerobaculia bacterium
GATCCAGAGCCAAAAAATGAGAACTCGCGGGGAGCTCCGTAGCCGGTCCAGCCATGAGCCGGTTGCGGGCAAGGATCTTCGCGAGACGGAGGGCCGAGCTCGGGAGCCGTCGAGGATCTGCTCTCTCGTGTTTCGAAAGGCCCAGGAGGGCCGCGATTTCAAAATTCTCCGCCAAGCAGGAATCATGTAGAGGCCGAACAGAGGCAATCCTCCGAGGAGAAAGCGGAGCTTCAAGATCCACGAGCGCAGATCCTCGCGCGGCGTCTCCTGCTCCAGAATCCGGTGGAGCAGGAGGGCATTGAGAGGAAAGACTGCCAGGACAGCCAGCCAGCCTGGGCTCGTATGAGTCCAGACCAGGAGGCGAAATGGCAGAACCAGGAGGAGAGAGGGCCAGCTCCACGCTTCGGTGACCTCGAAGGAGCGTTCGAAGTCGATGAGGACGAAGAGGATCGCAGGCGCCAGGAGGGCATGCGGGAGGGCCCAGGTCTCCTCTCGCCGTAAAGCCCAGAGAAAGGTCTGGGTTGTCGTATGGTTCCGGCGGCGGAGCCAACCGGCCATCCGGCCGAGCTCGGCCGGGCTCGGCGTGGAATCGGGGAGGACGACGGGTTGCTGCTCGGCGGCGGGCGCAGCCAGGGTGAGCGCTTCGCGAAGAGCACCGGCGGCTTCTTCGCTCTCCTTTTGCCGCTCCGCCTTCCCGGCTCCGAGCCGGGGAGGCAGGTGCGCATGCAGCCAGAGGCGAATCGCCCGCTCTGCTTCCTCCGGGCCGGATCGGAGCGCCGTCACGACAGCGTCCGCAAGGCAGGGACGGCTGAGAGGGGGGGCGATTCGCCAAAGCCGCTCGAGGATCGGGCTGGACTCCGGGGCGGAGGGCTCGAAGCCGTGGCTCGCGGCCAGGCGGGCCAGACTCCGGAGCCACGGATCGGCGCCCTCTTCGAGGAAGAGCCCGGCTTCGAGGGCCGGTACGGATTGGGTGATCACCGCCAGGAGCTCCCTGGCCTGAAGGGGAGGCAGCCAACCGTAGCGGATCAGCCGCCGGCAAGCCTCGTCGCGCAGGCTGTCTGGCAGGGTCCTGAGCACGAGAGCCACCGAGGTCTCCGGAGCTGCCTGGCTGACCAGCAGAGCCAGAGCATGAAAAGGAGCCCCCGGGGCGAGCTCATTCTGACCCTGAGCGAACACCTTGGCCGCCTCGATCCGCAGGGCCGGATCCGCGGCGCAGATCTGCGCGGTGAAGCCCTCCGGCGAAGGGGATGGGGCCTCGCGGAGGGCCGATTGCCCGGCTCGCCGGAACACCCTTCGGATCAGTTTGCCCGGAAGCTGCTCGGCGGCGGCGGCCAGCAAGGGCAGAAGCTGCAGAGTCCGTTCCCGGCGGCTTTCTGTGTCGGGGATTTCCCGCAGAGAGCGGAACAGAACCAGCAGTGCCCTTTCCCTCTCGGGCGGAGGCAGGGAGGTGCGAAGGCGAAATAAGAGGTCTTCGAAAATCTCTCGGGTTTCCTCCCAGGGCTTGGCGAGCAGCTCCACGACGGCCGCCTGAAGCTCCAACAGGAGACGGGGGCTTCCCAGGGACGCGCCGAGCTCGACGATCTCCGGAAGCCAGGCAGCGCTGCGCGGGAGCGAGCCGGCAGTCAGGGAGCGTTCGATAAAGTGGAGGATCGCCAGGGCATCGCTCGGCTCGCCGCTTTTGTCGTTCTGAAAGGCCGTCGCGTGGCGGGCCAGGCGGAGCACGGCTGCGGTGGCGGTTGGACCTGGCGCCATTTCCCGCAGCCAATGCTCCGCGATGTCCTCCAAGTCCGTCGGCGCTGCATGGAGCGCGGCCAGCCCGAGTCTCTCGTCTTCGACAGCCTCGACCTGAGCAAATGCAGCGTAGAGAGACGCCGGCTCCCGGAAAAGGCTTTCGGCGCGTTCCGGCCAGAGATCGAGAAGAGCCGTCCGCCGGACCGGCGTGGAGCGGATCCCGGCGACGGCATCTTCCGCCAGCTCGAGCTCGCCGGCACGAAGGAGTCTCTCGGCGACGGTGACCCGCAGCTCGTCCTCCTCGCCGGGAAGCAGCCGCTCGCGGGTGATCTGCAGATAGGTGAGGTCCCTTCGATCGACACACAGCCGGGCAGCGAGAGACCTGAGGATCCGGATTGCCGCCGGGACCGCCTCACGCCGTCCGCGGGCCACGATCGCCGCCAACTCGTCGGCCCGTTCATGAAGCTCGGCCAGCACCGGCCCTGCGGTGACCGCCGCGGCGAGCTCTTCCAGGGCGGAGAGATCCTCGAGATGGCCCACCACGTTCTGAAGCTCGTCCGCACATCTCTCCGGCAGGATCTCGGCGATCTGATC
>DATHUD010000562.1:0-8616 GCA_035462575.1 Thermoanaerobaculia bacterium
CTTCTTCAAGCCCGAGTTCGACGTGTCCGGCTGGAAGGAAATCGCCGTGCCGTCCTCCTGGCAGACGCAGGGTTACGATGTGCCCGTGTATTCAAACCAGGCCTACCTCTTCAAACGCGACTGGCCGCGCGTGATGGGCGAGCCGCCCAGACACTTCACCACGTTCGTGAACCGCAACCCCGTCGGCTCCTACCGGCGTGACTTCGAAATCCCGGCGAGCTGGGACGGCCGCGAGGTCTTCATCAACTTTGACGGCGTCGACTCTTTCTTCTACCTGTGGATCAACGGCAAGTACGCCGGCTTCTCCAAAAATTCCCGCAACCCGGCCGAATTCAACATCACGCGATTCCTCACGCCCGGAAAGAATGTCGTCGCCGCCGAGGTGTACCGATTCTCCGACGGCTCGTATCTGGAATGTCAGGACATGTGGCGCCTCTCCGGCATCTTCCGCTCGGTGGCGATCCACTCGAAGGACAAGACGCATGTGCGCGACCTGTTCGTGCAGACGGCGCCGGCGGTGTCCGAAGAAAGCGGGCACTGGAAGCTCAGCGTCGCCGTGGACATCCGCAGAGCCGCGAGCGACCGAGAACGCATCAGAATCGACGCCATGCTCTACGACGAAGCGGGCAAGGAAGTTTCCCCGCTTACCGTTCCAGGAGAGAATGCTGCACGAGAGAATGGTGCCAACGGCGAAATGGTTTTTGTCCATCACTACGCCCATCCGGCCCTCTGGTCCGCCGAGACGCCGAACCTCTATACCCTCGTCGTCAAGCTCACCGGCGCCCGCGGCAAGGTCCGCGACATCGTCTCCACGCACGTCGGTTTCCGCGACGTGAAGATCGTCGGCGGCGTGTTCCTCGTGAACGGCAAGGCCGTGAAATTCAAGGGCGTGAACCGTCACGAGAATTTCCCCAGGACCGGCCACGCGCTCACGCGCGCCGACATGGAGCTCGACATGAAGCGCCTCAAGCAGGCGAACGTGAACCATGTGCGCCTCTCGCACTACCCGAACGACCCGTACTGGTACTACCTCTGCGACAAGTACGGCATGTACCTCATGGACGAGGCGAACATCGAGTCGCACGGTTATTACTACGGCGAGGAGTCGCTCTCGCACCCGAAGGAGTGGGAGGCCGCGCACGTCGACCGCATCATGGCCATGGTCGAGCGCGACAAAAACCACCCGTCCGTCATCATCTGGTCGCTCGGCAACGAGGGGGGCCCGGGCAACAACTTCGTCGCCGGCAACGCGGCGATCAAGGCGCGCGACCTCTCGCGCCCCACGCACTACGAGCGCAACAACGCCATCGTCGACATGGACTCGAACCAGTATCCGAGCGTCGCCTGGACCTACGCCAAGGCCGCGCAGAAGGACCATAAAAAGCCCTTCTACATCTCGGAGTACGCACACATCATGAACAACGGCATGGGCAACCTCGCCGACTACTGGGACGCCATCGAGAAGTCCGACAACATCTTCGGCGGCAGCATCTGGGAATGGTCCGACCAGGGTCTCGAAAAGACGGCCGGGGACGGCCGCAAGCTTATCGCCTACGGAGGCGACTTCGGCGACTTCCCCAACGACGGACAGTTCATCGTCAAGGGCGTCGTGTACGCCAACCGCGACCCGAAGCCCTCTTTCTGGGAAGTGAAGAAGGTGTACCAGGACATCTCCGTCGCCGCGGAGGACGCCGATGCCGGCAGTGGCGAAATCGAAATCTTCAATAAATTTTTCTTCAAAGACCTTTCCGGATACGACCTGGCGTGGGAGCTCACGGGCGACGGCGCCGTGATCGGCTCCGGCAAGCTGCCCGCTCCGGCCGTCGCGCCGCGTGCGAAGCTCAAGGCGAAACTGCCGCTCCCAGTGTTCACTGCCAGGCCCGGCGTCGACTACCGCCTGCGCGTCGGTTTCCGCACCACGACCGACACGATCATGGGGCCGGCCGGCTACGAGATCGCCGCCGAACAGCTCGCCGTGAAAAACCCGGCGGGTGACGCCAAACAAGCGCTCGCCGCAGCCGGCGACAAGCCCACCGTGTCCGGCGACGGCGAGCTCGTCACCGTTTCCGGCAAGGGTTTCCGAGCCGTCTTCGACAAGAAGACCGGCGAGCTCACCGCTCTCGAATACGCGGGCAAGCCCGTGTTCAAGCCCGGCAAGGGCCCGGCGCTGAATGTATTCCGCGCCCCCGTGAACAACGACCGCTGGGCCATGAACAACTGGTTCGTCCTCGGCCTGCGCCACCTCGAGGCCAGGCCCGCCGCCTTCACCGTCGAAAAGACCGGCGGCAACACGGTGCGCATCGCCGCCATCTCCGACTACTCCGGCGAAAAGGCCGAACGTGTCTCCGGCTACGGCTCCAACAAGCCGAAGATCTCCGCCACCGGCGAAGACCTCCCGTTCGACGCCCCCGTGTTCCGCGTGGTCAGCGCGTGGACGGTGCATCCCGACGGCTCCATCGCGCGTCAATCCGCCATCTCCGCGACCGGCCGGGACATCCCGCTCGCCAAGGCCGGCTTCACCATGGAGCTGCCCGCCGCGTATTCAAAGGCCGAATACTACGGCCGCGGCCCCGAGGAGAACTACCCCGACCGCAAGACCGGCTCGTTCCTCGGCCGCTACTCGCGGGCCGTGAAGGACTTCTTCGAGCCTTACGCCAAGCCGCAGGACATGGCCAACCGCGAGGACGTCTCGTGGGTCGCCCTGCGCGACGAATCCGGATCCGGCGTGCTCTTCGCCGGACTCGGCAGGATGTCCGCGACCGTCCTCCCCTACACCGCCGCCGAGCTCGCCGCCGCCGCGCACCCGACCGATCTGCCCGCAAACCCCGACCGCACGCGCCTCGACTTAGACGCCGCCGTGCTTGGCTTAGGCGGCGCTTCGTGCGGCCCGATTCCCATCGAGCGTGACATCGTCAAGGCCGGTGCGGCGCATCACTTCGGCTTCGTCATCCGCCCGCTCGGCGCGAAGGCGGACGCCGCGGAGCTCGCCCGCGTCTCCTCGAACGAGACGGCCCCGGTGCTCGTCACCGTCGACGAGCTGCGCAACCGCATCGCGCTCACGACCGCCACGCCGGGAGCGAAGATCCGCTACTCGCTGAACGGCGAACCCACCCGCGATTACGCCGGCCCGGTGGACTTCGACAAAGCCGTGAAACTCTCGGCCCGCGCCGAGAAGGCGGGGCTCGCTCCCTCCGTGGTCACCGCCGCCGACATCGCCGCGCCGAAGAAGCGCGCGAAGGTCGTCGTGCTCTCCGCGAGCAGCGAGAAAATCGGCGAGGGCGAGGCCGCGAAAATCGCCGACGGCAACCCGGACTCGTATTGGCATACCCATTACGGACGGACCGTCTCGAGCTTTCCGCACTCGATCGACTTCGACCTTGTCGAGCCGACGAAGCTCTCCGGATTCACCCTGCTCCCGCGCCAGGACGGCAGCGCCAACGGACGCATCAAGACATACGAGATCTCCGCGAGCGCCGACCGCAAGGAGTGGAAGGTCGTGAAGACCGGCCAGCTCGCGAACAACGCGTCACTGCAGACCGTGATGTTCGACCAGCCGGTGACCGCGCGCTTCGTGCGCTTCACCGCGCTTTCCGAACAGAGGGGCGCGAGCTACGCATCCTCGGCCGAAATCAGCTTCATCACCGAATAGCCGGGCGGGGCGCGTTCGGCGCACGCCGGCGGATGTCGCACTGGCGGATTCTCCTTGAGTGGCGGGAGACCTCTTCTGGCCCAGTGTTCTGTCAAGACAGGTCTTTTCTAGGTTGACAGACTCCTGGTGGGCTACGGTCAGGCGGCGCCCCGTGAATCCTCTCTAGGGAGGATGCGGTGTCCTCTCTAGAGAGGATGGACAGGACCAGGACCGGGAGCTACTGTGTGGGGCTGGAAATTGATTGGGGAGCTTTCCCCTCTCGAAAGGAGACCCCTTATGAAAGCATGGACATTGTTGCTGGCGGCCTCGGCCATGGTCTGGTGCGCGAGCCCCGCTTCCGCGCAGCTACTCGACGCCACCTGCGTCGCGTCGATCACGCTCAATTTCGACCCACCCGCGAGGCTCGTGCTGCCGCCGACACCGGCACCGCACACCACCGCCACCGGCGGCGGCACGATCACCAACTGCGTGGCCCTCGACGGAGGCCCCACGACCGGTACGTTCACCTTCTCGCTCGAGGGCGATATGACGTGCACGTCGACGGAGAACATCGTCGGCACGCTGGACATCGTGTGGGCGGACAACACCGTGAGCTACGCCGAGATTACGACCTTGGCGCTCAATCTCGGCAGCCTCGGCGGTGCTGCCGGGCTGACCGCCACCGTCACCAGCGGACGTTTCGCCGGCGACCAGCTTCAGATCATCAACATTCGCGACCCCCAGGCCTTGCTCCGCTGCCTGCTGAACGGCCTGTCGCAGGCGACGGCGACCACGAGCCTCACCTTCACGCAACCGCTTTGAGCGTGGATCAGGCCCCGCCGTTGATTCTCCCGGCCTGGATCGCTAGGATCAAAGACCCAAACACCGGGACGGAACGGCCGGAAAACCATCCGTCCCGGTCACCAGCCGCAGGTCAATTGCAGGTCACGTTCTGGTTGGCGGCCGCCTGTTCCAGCAGTTGGATGCAGTACTGGCTCTGCTCCTCCGTAGTCGGCAACGTCGACCCTGGGAACGATGAGCACCGGCCATTAACTGGATCCACACCAGCAAAGTCGGAAGGTGCAAGTTCGACGGAGACCCCGCCTGAGCCCGAGATGCTACAAGAGAGAATGACGCGTAGACCGGCAACCACGTCAGCGAAAATCTGGTTGACCGCCGGGTCGTTGCAGGGGCAGGTCACCTGGGGCACTTCGCAGGGAAGGTCGCGGCCGGTGATCTGCAGGAATTTGGCCTGCACCTTGGAGCAGGCGGTCTCCGAGGCGTGAGGGCTCTCGCTGTCGCAGTCCATGGCCTCACAGTAGGCGTTGCAGAGGCCGTAGGCCGCGCCGGTCTCGTTATCGCAGACCGTCTCCTCGGCCGGCGTCTGGCCGTCCGGGGTTTGCGCCAGGGCGGCGCCGGTACAGAGGAGCAGCAGGGTGAACGCGAGGGTCAGATGGGGTTTCATGACGGTTCTCCTTTTTTACTTTCGGGGAGGCTCGCGCAGGGTTGACAGCCTGTGCACCAGGCGTCACCTGCCCAAACCCTCGTTGGGTTCAGATGTTCAAAGGTTAGTGCCTGCGCCCCGGCGTGTACATCCTCTCTAGCGATGAATTTTCGGGCCTCCGCATCCTCTCTAGGGAGGAGGCGGCATCCTCTCTGGAGAGGACCTTGGGTACGCTCCTTGGAACGCTGGAAAAGACCGTCACGACTTCGCCGCGGAGCTCGCCCGCGTCTCCGTTGATTCTCCCGGCCTGGATCGCTAGAATCAAGCACTGATCTGCGGACCTGAAAAATCATGCGAATCATGATCGGCGCCCTGTCCTGCTGGAAGTACAAGGAACGTCGAGACCGTTGCGAGCAGACCTGGATGCAGGAGGGGGACACGCTCAACGGCACCTCGCCGGGCGAGCCTCCGCAATATCTTCATACCATCGAGCACACCATCGTCCGCTCGGTGTTCCTCATCGGCAGCCCCGGGCTCGAGGAGCCCGCGCTCTCCGGCCGGCACCTGCTCTTGCCGGGGCCGAGCGACTACCGCTCTCTCCCCCAGAGGACTCGTGCCTTCTGCCAATGGGCGATCGCGCGCGACGATTGGGATTACCTTTTCAAGTGCGACGACGACACCTACGTGTCGATCTCCCGGCTCATCCGGTACCCGCTCACCGCGGACTACATCGGCGCCGAGTGGAGGCCGGGAGTCCGCTACGCATCGGGGGGTGCCGGGTACTTCCTGAGCCGCAAGGCCGCGGAGGTCGTCGCCCTGCACCTGACGCGGAAGGAAGGGCCCGAGGACGTGTACGTCCGGGATGCTCTGGCGAGCCGAGGCATTCCGTTCACGCAGGACCAGCGCTTCGTGGCACTGGGCAACGAGGAGCTGCGGCCGCGCGCCGGCAACGACCTCATCACCCTCCACTGCGTTCCGAGCGTCCCGGCCGATCTGTTTTACAAGACCCACCAGGAATGCACCGGATTGGAGCCGCCTTTCCCGCCTCCTGTTCCACTTGATCCGGCAGCCGGGCCCACACATCTGAATCCCGATCCACCGCTGTCGAAGCGGCTGTCGCCGGAGGACCTCCGCTGCCTGAAAGAGGGACAACGCCAGCTCACGCGCATGTTGAAGTACCTCTTCGAGGAGGTCTGCGAACCCCATGGAATCCAGGCCCTGGCCTGGGGAGGCACGCTGATCGGCGCGGTCAATTACGGAGGATGGATTCCCTGGGACGCCGACGCCGACATCCTCGTCCATCGGGACGACTTCGAGCGCTTCAAAACGCAGATTCGTGCAAGCTGTCCCGCCGACTTTTGGTACCAGTCCCGTGAAACGGATCCCCATTACAAACCGGCGATCGAGAAGCTCCGTTATCTACATGCCCACTACGCCGGCTCCGAGAGATATGGTTGGCATGGAGGCCTCCAGGTCGACATCAACCAGTTCTGGATCGAGAACGGCGTCTTCGTGACTTCGGCTCCGGACAATGATGCGACTCTCGGCAGACGCCTGCGCGAGGAGCACATCCTTCCCTCCATCGAGTTGCTCTTCGATGGCGTGCGCCTGAGAACTTTTCGCGATCCAGCGGCCTATCTGCGGGTTCGCTACCATACCGAACCGTTGCAATCGGAACGGAACGTGCCCGTCGAAGCGCGCTATCCGCACGAAGGCGCCGTCCGCCTGGGAGCCTCAGCGGCCGATCGGGCGCGTTACCCGCAGCTCTACGAGGATCAATAGAAAACGCCGTTCTTCGTCCAGAAGGCTTCGAGCGCCGCGGTGTCGGCGTACCTTCGGCTCTCGGAGATCCATCGGGCTTCTTCCGCTCCGGCCTGGAGTGCCTGCTCGCGCAGAGGGGCCATCGCCGTGTCGTCCAGATTCCTTTTCGTTTGCAGGGTGCAGCCGACCTCGTCGAGGCAGTCCGGCGCCACGACACTGACAGCGAGCAGGACGTCGTGAATCCACTCATCCCACGCCATCCGGTAGCGCCGCGGTGCGGACCAGTGGACGCCGGAGACCGGCTCCTGCCTGTTCTCCTCCTCAAGGAGCACGACATGTCCGCCGAGGAGCCAATACTTGAGCTCGAGGTAGACCTCGCCGCCGGCATAGGCCAGAAAATTCGGGTTGTAGCCACGGACGGCCTCCAACGCGGCCTTCGGCGTGGAGTAGCACCAGAGGCCGCTCGCTGCGATCGGGTGCATGGCGGCCTTCAGGCCGTTGCCGTTCGTGGGCTGCGGCAACTTCGACATCGGCATCCACTCGCCCCAGAAGTCGTCGCGGAGCCGCAGCTTGTACGGTCCGAACAGGCTGTTCGGATTGCTGAAGGCGATGGGGATGTGAGCCAGGTAAAGGTCCGGCGTGAGGGCGTGCGTGTGGAGCTCCGACCGGTGCAGGAAGAGGCGGTGCAGCGCCTCGATGGCGTACGGCGCCAGGAGGACGTGCGAGTCGAGGAAGATCAGGTGCTCGCCCTCTGCCGCGGCCGCGCCCTGGTTGCGCGGGTAGAACACCGACTTCACCTCGCCGGCGGCGAGGTACCGGACCGGGAACCGGGCCCTGGCGAACCCGGCGCAGACCTCCTTTACCGTCTTGCCGCAGGTCTTGGCTCCGGGGTCGTTGTCGGCGACGACGATCTCCATGCCGTCGCGCTCGACGAGCGAGCCTCGCGTGTGCATCTGGAGCGAGTTGAGTGTGAACCAGAGCGTGTCCGCTTCGTCGCGGCATGCGATCACGATGCTGATCCCGGGCATGGCCACCTTTCCTAAACGTGACAACAATCGCTGAATCTTTCGAACAGCCAGTCGTCGTCGCGCACCCGGCGGGCCGCGAATTCGGCTCGCTTTTCCCAGACGTCGCTCTCCGCGGCCACGGCCAGGGCCAGGCCGAACAGGGGATGGCTCCGGAACGCCGTCAGCACGCGGCCCAGGCGATTCTGGTTGAAATGAAGCAGCGCCACCCGCACCTGGTTGTGCAACAGCAGGCTGGAGTCCACGCCGTAGGGCCGCTGTTTCCGGAAGTAGTGCCGCACGATGACGTCCGGCACCATCCAGACCTCATACCCCAGCAGCCAGTAGCGCAGGCAGAGCTCGACGTCTTCCGAGCCCCATTGCGGCATGCCCTCGTCGAAGGCCCCGGCCCGTTTCAGGGTATCGTGGCGCATGGCCATGAAACCGCCTCCCAGCGTGGGCACGGGATAGGGCTCCTCCCCCTTGCGCGACAGCCAGGCCAGCCGCAACTTCGTCTCGGCGATCCGCTGGCCGTATCCCACGCCCCCGTCCGGCTTGCCCATCACACCGATGCCGGGCGCGGCCACGCCGGCGTTCGGCCGGTTGAGCGTGTCGACCAGAGGCTGCCACCAATCCGCCGGGAGATCGATGTGCGCGTCGGCGAAGACGACGACCTCGCCGCGGGCCTGGGTCAGTCCGAGGTTGCGCGCCGCGGCAACGCCCAGGGGGCGGTCCGTGCGGATGAGGTGAACGCCCTCGTGGGCTCCCTCCAGCAGGAA
>DATHUD010000563.1:0-11879 GCA_035462575.1 Thermoanaerobaculia bacterium
CCGTAGTCGGCGCCCGCGCACAGGTTGCCGAACACCGGAGAGGCGCCGCCGGTGTGCGCGTTGCGCAGGTGGACCAGGAACGCCGCGGAGAGCGTCGGGGTCGGGTACGGGTTGTACACACCGGACGCCGTGCAGGGGCCCGTCGAGCCGGGGAAGTTGATGTCCTGCGACAGATCCCCCTTGTTGCTGATGGTGTCCGCCGGGTCCGAACCGGCATCCGCGGTCCGCGGCAGGATGCCGTTGAAGATGTCGCGGATGTTGATCGTCTGCACGTCGTAGCCGGTCAGGTAGATGTCGAAGTCGAGGGTCGGGATCGACTCATCCGTCCAGAACGTGACGTGGGCGACGGCCGCCGAGGCCGAGGCGTTGTTGACCGAGAACAGCGTGGTGACGCCCTCGGCGCTGTCCAGGTCCACCTCGAAATACGGAAGGAGCAGGGTCGCCGCAGGAACGTCGTCGATCGTTCCGATCTCGGCGGCGGCCCTGTGGCCCGGGAGCAACAGGCCGCAAAGCAGGACGGCACCAACCAATAGTTTCTTCACTCTAAGCCTCCTCCTACACACAAAAAATCAGGATTGCGCGAAATGCAGCAACCCCCTACAGGCCTGGGCGGACTCGTTAGAAGATCAAGGTATGGTTCTCTGGGTCGAGAACCATACCCGATTCGGAGGTTTTTTGGAAGCCGCCCCGACCAAAAACTTCCTGGAAGAGGAAAAGCTCTTCGAAGCTTCTAAAAAGGAGCGGCTATCTCCCCATGCTCGCGCTCCGCGGCAGCTCCCCGCCCACGACCCGCTTGACCTCGGTGCCGGCCGGGAAACGGGTGTCGCCGTTCGCCTGGTTGATGATGGCCAGGGTCTGGAGGTCGACGGTCGAGGGATAGCGCCGGGCGAACTCCTCGAGGGTCATCGCGCTCGGCAGGGAGACCACGTCGAGCCGCTTCGGCTCCACGTTGAGCAGCCGGCGGTCGGTCACCCGCTCGAAGGTGCCCACCGCGCCGGACAGGACGTCGCTGTAGCTCCGCCACCGGTTCGCCGTGGTGTAGCCCATGATCTGGTAGACCCGGTTGTCGTGCTCCGTGAAGGCGACGACCCCTTGGAGCTCACCCTGCTGGGTCTGCGCGCCGAAGACCCGGGCGACCGCCGGGAGCCCGCCCAGGTCCGCCCGCAGGGACTGCCCCTGCTGGACGCCCTGCTGCGAGAAGAACTGCTGCGCGGCCGCCTCCGGCGAACGCTGGCCGGAGAGCGTCACCACCACGATGGCGTCCTGGTTCGGGCTGATCGCCCCCACGGCCTGCTTCTGGTTGCTCATCTTCCAGCCCTGCGGGAACCGGATCTGGATCCCGAGCTCCGGCTGGACGAAGAGGTTGCCCTGGAAGTAACCCTCGCGGGGGTTCTGTCCGAAGACCACGTTGTCGACCTGCGCGAGGTAGCGGTCGCGGGCCACCGTGCGGTTCCGGTCGATCCCGCCGAGTTGGGCGATCTGCTCGTTGATGCGCTGGATGCGGTTCTCCGGGGCCGGGTGGGTCGACATCCAGCCCGGGACTCTTCCCGCCCCCTGCTGCTCGCTCACCCGGCGCAGCACGTCGAACACCTGGGGCATCTCCCGGGGGTCGTAACCCTCTCCATACATGTAGCGCAGGCCCAGGTCGTCGGCCTCGCGCTCGTCGTCCCGCCCGTACTTCAGGAACATCAACTGGAGCCCCGCCTGGGCGAGCTGGCCGTACTGCTGGGCGAGCTCGGGGCTCACGATCATGCCGGCGATCAGGCCGACCTGGGCGAGCTGCGCCTTGCTCATCTGCTCGACGCTGTGACGCCCGGTGACGTGGCCGATCTCATGCCCGAGGACCGACACCAGCTCCGCCTCGGAGGTGAGATGGGTGAGGAGGCCCCGCGTCACATAGATGTATCCCCCGGGGAACGCGAAGGCGTTGACCACCGGGTCGTCCACCACCCGGAAGGTCCAGGGGAGATCGGGGCGCTCCGAGGCCGCGGCCAGCTTCTGGCCGAGCTGGTTCACGTAGCGCTGGAGCTCGTCGTCCGGGTAGAGCCCGAGCTGCTGGCCCACCTGCTGGTCGGCCTCGCGGCCCATGGCCACTTCCTGCTGCTCACTGATCAATGCGATCTGGCGCTTGCCCGTCGCCGGGTTGGTCGAACAGCCCGCCAGCATCAGCAATCCGGCCAGAAGAGCCGGAACCGTACCTCTTTTCCATATCGTGTTCGGGCGAACCATGATGGACCTCCTGGGTTGGTAGCGGCTTGCGCCGGTGCTGCCGGCCGAGCCGACGAAAAGGGACGGTGCAAGATCGATGCCCCACGGCGCAGCCTTTGCATACAGCCGCCGGCATGAACATTACTGTCCTGGCGGGTCTCGAGAACGACGATCCCAAGTCGTACGACGTGGTGGTGGACCAGGTGGCTGCGGCCCTGCGCAAAAAAAAGCACCGGGCCTCCATCTTCGGTGTCCACGACGATCTGAAGAAGCTGGTTTCCGGCTTTTCCCGGCGCAAGCCGGACCTGGTCTTCAACCTCCTCGAAAGCTTCGGGGACAACCTGGGCGGCGACGTGGCCGTGGCCGGCGTGCTCGACCTCCTGCGCCTGCGCTATACGGGGGGCGGCCCCGGGGAGCTCTATCTGCGGCAGGACAAGGGGCTCGCCAAGAAGGTCTTCGCCTTCGAGGGCATCCTCTACCCCCACTACGCGGTCTTCTCCCAGAACGCGGACTTCGAGACCGCGGGCAAGCTCCGGATGCCCCTCTTCGTCAAGCCGCTCACGGCCGACGCCTCGATCGGCATCGACGGCGACTCCCTGGTGCGGGACTCGACAGCCCTGATGAAGCGGGTGATCGCGATCCACGACAAGGTGAAGGACAGCGCTCTCGTCGAGGAGTACATCGAGGGGCGGGAGTTCTACGTCGGGGTTCTCGGCAACCGGGAGCCCATCGCCTTCCCGCCCATCGAGATGGACTTCTCCGGCCTCCCCGAAGGATCGCCGCACATCCTGGGCTCCAAGGCCAAGTGGTCCAAGAACAGCGTCGAGTACAAGGGGACGAAATCCGTGCTCGCCGACATCCCCGACGAGCTGCGGGCGAAGCTCCAGAAGGCCGCGCTCGACGCCTACCGGGCCTTGAGGGTGCGCGACTACGGCCGCGTCGACCTCCGGCTGACCGAAACCGGGGACATCTACGTCATCGAGGTAAACGCCAACTGCTACCTGGAGCAGAGCGGCGAGTTCGCCACCGCCGGCGCGGCGGCCGGGATCGAATACCCGGAGCTCATCGACCGCATCGCCGAGCTGGCGCTGGAGCGGGCGAAAAACGGGAAGTGACCGGCTGCGAGGCTACGGCATGTAGCTCCCCCGGTGCACGTGGTTCATGGCGAGCGCCGTGACCAGGGTGGTCAGGGCGATCGTGGCCGGCCGCTCGCGGTCTTCCGGGTAGACCTGGGCGAGCGCCTCGGCGCGGCCGGCCATGTGGCGCAGGAGGACGCGGGTGCGCTCGGGGAAGTGGCCGGTCCAGCGGTAGACGTCCGCGGGGAGGTCCCGCATCAGGCGCAGGATCAGCTCGGCCGCGGGGCGGCGCGGGGCGTCGGTCGTCAGGTCCTCGGGGCGGCCCCAGTCCTCGAAGATCGACTTCAAGGCGCCGTCGAGGCCGGGAAGGAGATCCCCGGAGTCGGCCTCCCAGCCGCGGTAGTACTGGTCCAGCGTGTAGGAGATCTCCCCCACGTCCTCGTCGAGCTCGTCATCGGTCACCAGCGGGTCGATCTCGCGGAGCTCCCGCATCAGGTCGTCGCAATATTCGAGCTTGGCCAGGGCCTCGGGCCAGTCCGCGTACTCGGCGCGCCGGTCGAAGCCGGGGGTCATCCAGACGGCGAAGGTCTCGGCCCAGTCCTCATCCGGATGTTTCTGGGCGTACCAACCCGGCAGGTGGCGGACGTAGCGCCGGCTGAACGGCTCCGGCCGGTACTCCTCCCGATAGGGTTGGGTGATCGAGCCGAAGCAGCGCACCCACTCCTCCCGCTCGTAGAGGCGGTAGGCGTAGTTCACTACATGCCCCATCTCGTGCCGGAGATAGCGCAGAAGCTCCCAGCGCCCCATCCCCTCGACGTGCCCTGTCCGTTCCGCGTGGATCTCCGTCAGGTCCGGCCGGGCCAGGTAGAAGGGGATGGCGATCGCCACCGTGCCGAAGGGGACCCCCCATTCGGTCGAAAGATAGAAGCGCGGGCGCACCCGGCGGATCCCGGCCGCGTCGAGCTCGCTCTCGAATTCAGCCAGGACGGGCTCCAGCGGGGTGCCCTCGATCCGGAGCCCCAGGTCCCGGATCGGGCGGTCCGCAAGGTGCGCTTCCTCGAAGGCGACGGCTGGCCGTTCCATACCGGAAACGAGAGGCAAGATCGGTGCCTCCGGTTTGTAACCTTCCGCGCGTCCCCCTCGTAGTGGACTCCGAGGAGCGCCGCACGGCAGCTCCGAAATCTGAGGAGAGACACCATGAAAAAGCTGATCCTTTCCGTTGCCGCCGCCCTGCTCTGCGCCCTTCCCGCCAGCGCCGAGGAAGTCGTCCGCACGTTCCAGAAGCAGCTCTCGGCGGGAGACGTAGAAAGCATCCACATCGACATCCCGGTGGGCGAGCTCGAGATCGAAGCCGGAGACGGGCCGCAGGTGGAGACCAAGGTCGAGCTCCTCTGCAAGAACAGCCGGTCGCGCTGCCTGGAGGCTGCCCGAAACGTGCGGTTCGTCTACTCGACCGACGACGGACGTCTCCACTTCCAGCTCAAGGACTGGCCCAAGACCAACACCCGGGGGCTCCAGGTCCGCGCGCTGTTCACCGTGCCCCGGACCCTGCCGCTCAGGACCGAGCTGGGAGTGGGAGAGCTCACGGTCAACGGGCTCGAGGGGGACCTCCAGGTCGACCTCGGGGTCGGCGAGGTGAACGTGACGATGCCCGAAGCCGCGGTGGGCTCGGTCAATCTGGACACCGGCATCGGCGAGGCGGGCTTGCGGGCCGGCGGGCGGCGCTACACGAGCGAGGGCCTGTTCGTGCGCGAGATCCACTGGAACAAGGGGAAAGGTCAGGCCAGCGTCGAGGTGGACTGCGGGGTGGGCGAGATCAACGTGGCGCTCAAGTAAGGCTACAGACGATCAAGCTCCTCCGGAGCCCGGCCTGTCCAGTAAAGCCACGCGAGGAGCAGAGCCGCCGCGATGGACAGGTTCGCCACCGCGATCATCCCCATCAGGACCTGCCCCTCGCTCCACTTGTCCGCGTTGTGAAGGACTCGCAGCAGGGTCAGCATGGACAGGAGAAAGAGGAAGACGGCCCAGAGGGCCGCGGGCCACCGGCTGCGGAATCCGTCGCCGGTCCGCGCCTCGAGCAGAAAAATGATCAGGCTCGTGAGGCTGACCAGAGAGATGAGGAGGTCGATCATGACGGAGGTATTTTAGCTAGACTCCCCCTCCGGCATGCACCCCTCCCTCCACGTCGTCCTCGTTCACCCGGAGATCCACTGGAACACCGGCAACGCCGGCCGGACCTGCCTGGCCGCCGGGGCGCGGCTCCATCTCGTCGAGCCCCTGGGCTTCTCCCTGGAGGAGCGGGAGGTGCGCCGCGCGGGTCTCGACTACTGGCCCCGGGTCGATCCCGTGATCTGGCCCTCCTGGGCGGATCTGGAAGCGAAGCTCCCCGATCTCGGCGAGCCGTTCTTTTTCAGCGCGGAGGCGAAGCGGGACTACTGGAGCGTGGTCTATCCCGAGCGCGCGGTCCTGGTCTTCGGGCGCGAGAGCGTGGGACTGTCTCCGGAGATCCGCGAACGCTTCCGGGACCGGCTGGTGCGGATCCCCATGGTGGACCGGGAGATCCGGTCGCTCAACCTGTCGACCTCGGTGGCGCTGGCGCTTTACGAAGTCAGGCGCCAGAGGTCCCCCATCCCCCGCCCCCCGGAGTCTCCAGAATGAGCCGGTCTCCCGCCTCCACCTCGCGGCCGTCCACCGAGGCCAGCTCCTCCACCTCGCCCGAGGCGCGTACGAGCCGCTGACGCCCGGGCGCTCCCGGCGCTCCCCCCGCCATTCCATAGGGGACCTCGACCCGGTGCTGGCTCAAGAGGGAGAGGGACATGGGTGCCAGGAAAGTCAGCTCGCGGACGGCGCCGTCCCCGCCGCGGAAGCGGCCCTCCCCGCCCGATCCGCCGCGGATCGCGAAGCGCTCCAGGCGCACGGGGTAGCGGTGCTCCAGGACCTCGGGGTCGGTGATCCGGGTGTTCGTCATGTGCGTGTGGACCGCGCTCGCGCCGGCGAACCCCGGGCCGGCGCCCGCGCCGCCGCAGACGGTCTCGTAGAAGCCGAAGCGGTCGTTGCCGAAGAGGAGGTTGTTCATCGTCCCCTGGCTGCAGGCGGCGAGGCCGAGCGCCTTGACCAGTGTGTCGACGATCCGCTGGCTGGTCTCGACGTTGCCGCCCACCACGGCCGGGGCCTCGGCCGGATCGCCGGGGAAGGGCGGATTCAACATCCCCGGGGGGACGCGGATGTCCACGGCCCGCAGGAGCCCTTCGTTCAACGGCAGGGGCTCGGCGATCAGGAGCCGGAGGACGTAGAGCACGGCGCTGCGCACCACGGCCGGCGGGGCGTTCAGGTTGCCGGGGTGGACGCCCCCCGAGCCGGCGAAGTCGACGACGGCGGCCGGGTCGGCTCCGGGGCCGGCGATCTCGATGCGGACCGCGAGCGGCGATCCGTCGTCCAGCCGCTCGAAAGCCTCGAAAGTGCCGGCGGAGAGGCGGGCGAGGGCCGCACGCAGGCGCTCCTCGGCGCGGGCCTTGAGCGCCGCCATGTAGCGGGAGACGGCCTCGCGGCCGTGCTCGCGGGCCAGGGTCCGCAGGGCCTCGGCCCCCCGGTGGTTCGCCGCCACGGCGGCCCGCAGGTCGGCCAGGTTCTCCTCCACCGCCCGGGTGGGGTAAGGCGGCTCGAGCAGAAGGTGGCGCAGAGCGTCCCACCGGGGCTCCCCCTTCCGCAGCAGGTGGAGCGGGGGGATCACGACTCCCTCCTCGATCAGCCGCCGCGCTCCCGGGGGCATGGAGCCGGGACGGATGCCGCCGATCTCCGCGTGGTGGGCCCGGCTGGCCACGTAGCCGAGAAGGGGGCCGCCGGGCTCGAAGACCGGGGTCACCACGGTCACGTCCGGCAGGTGGGAGCCGCCGAAGGCGGGGTGATTGGTCACGGCGACGTCCCCTTCTTCGAGAGCCATCGTCTCCCGAAGGCGGCGCACGCAGAGGCCCAGGGCGCCCAGGTGGACGGGGATGTGCGGAGCGTTGACCACCAGCTCGCCCGCGGGATCGAGGAGGGCGCAGGAGAAGTCGAGGCGCTCCTTGACGTTGGTCGAGACGGCGGTGCGCTGGAGCATCTCCCCCATCTGCCGCGCGACGGCGGCGAAACGGTGGGTGAACAGCTCGAGCTGGACCGCTTCGGACATGGGCCAAGAGTATCGTTTTCCCCCTCTCCCGGGAATGAGGCCCAGGGGAGGGTGGCTCGCTGTTTGCACAACGGCCCGAGCGACATGCGAACACGGCCTACGGCGCAAAAGAAAACGTCCGACCTCACCCACGGCTACCCTCGGCCCCAGCTCGAGCGGGAGTCCTGGAGCTCGTTGGACGGCCCCTGGGATTTCGTTCTGGATCCCGACGCCCGGTGGCGCAACCCTCGGGAGGTCACCTGGAACGGAACCATCCTCGTTCCCTTCTCGCCTGAGACGGAGGCCTCCGGGATCGGGGACACGAGCTTCTACCGGCGGTGCTGGTACCGCCGGACCTTCGATCCTCCCGCGCTCGGAAACGGCGAGCGCCTGCTTCTTCACTTCGGCGCTGTGGATTGGGCGGCGACGGTGTGGGTGAACGGATCGGTCGCCATCTCCCACGAAGGGGGCTACACCCCGTTCACCGTCGACATCACGGATCTCCTCGAAAGCTCCGGGGCCCAGACCGTCGTCGTGCGGGTGGACGACGATCCGGCGGACCTGGCCAAGCCCCGGGGCAAGCAGGACTGGCAGCTCGAGCCCCACTCGATCTGGTACCCGCGCACGACCGGAATCTGGCAGACGGTGTGGGTGGAGAAGGTCCCGCCGACCTGGATCGAAAGCCTCCGCTGGACGCCAAGCCTGGAGCGCTGGCAGCTCGGCTTCGAAGCCTGGGTCGCCGGCGAAGAGCGCGACCGGCTGCGCCTGGGCGTGAAGCTTCGGGCGAACGGCCAACTCATCGCCGACGACACCTACACGGTCGTGGGAGGCGAGGTCCACCGCCGGATCGCCCTCTCGGACCCGGGGATCGACGATTTCAGGAACGAGCTCCTCTGGAGCCCCCAGAAGCCGACCCTGATCGAGGCCCACATGCAGCTCTGGGCCGAGCGCGGGGAGCTCCTGGACGAGGCGAAGAGCTACACGGCGCTGCGCTCGATCGCCGTGCAGGGCAACCGCCTCTTGCTGAACGGCCGCCCCTACGACCTGCGCATGGTGCTCGACCAGGGCTACTGGCCGGAGAGCGGGCTGACCGCGCCGGACGACGACGCTCTGCGCCACGACGTGGAGCTCGCCAAGGCCATGGGGTTCAATGGGGTCCGGAAGCACCAGAAGATCGAGGCTCCGCGCTACCTCTACTGGGCGGACCGCCTGGGGCTCCTCGTGTGGGAGGAGATGCCGAGCGCCTACCGGTTCACCAAGCGCTCGATCCAGCGGCTCACCCGGGAGTGGATGGAGGTGATCCGCCGCGACTACAGCCACCCCTCGATCATCGCGTGGGTGCCGTTCAACGAGTCCTGGGGCGTGCCCAACCTGCCGGACAACAAGGCGGAGCGCAACTGGGTTCGCGCCCTTTACCACCTGACGAAGACGCTCGATACGACCCGCCCGGTCATCGGCAACGATGGCTGGGAGAGCGTGGCGACCGACATCATCGGCATCCACGACTACGACTCGGACCCGGACCGGATCGCGGAGAGATACCAGGTCGAAGACATGCTCCCGCGGCTGCTCAAGCGGGAGCGCCCCGGAGGGCGTCTGCTGGTGCTGGAGGAGCACGAGGACCATCCGGTGATGCTCACCGAGTTCGGCGGCATCGCCACCTCGAAGGACAAGGAAAACACCTGGGGCTACTCGCGGGCCGCGAGCGAGGACGACCTGGCCGAGCGCTACTGCGCCCTCGTCGCGGCGGTGAGCTCGGCGGGCCTGCTCTCGGGCTTCTGCTACACCCAGTTCGCCGACACGTACCAGGAGGCCAACGGCCTGCTCTACGCGGACCGGACCCCCAAGTTCCCGCTCGACCAGATCGCGGCCGCCACCCGTGGGGAGAAGCGCGGGGAGAAGGAGGAAATGGCGATGACCAACGGCCGCAAGCAGCAGAAAAAGGTGGTCCGCGGGCGGGGCGGCCTCGGCACCCGGCACGGGCCCCACGCTCCCCCCTTCGGAGAAGAATGAAGGTCGCGATGCACAAGGAGACCTTGACCAAACCGGACGGCCGCGGGCTCTGGCTCTACTCGCGCCGGCCCATCCCTGCGGGGATCGAGGCGACGAGCCCGGGGACCGATCCCCCGGGCACCAGGACCCACCTGCGCTGGCACCCCCTGCGGGGCGAGTGGGTGGCCTACGCGAGCCATCGGCAGAATCGCACTTTCCTGCCGCCGCCGGAGTACAACCCGCTCGCCCCCACCACGGACCCGGCGCACCCCACGGAGCTGCCGCCCGGGGACTACGACGTGGCGGTCTTCGAGAACCGCTTCCCCACGCTCACCGGCAAGGCCGAGGTGCCGTCGCCGGAGGCGATCGTTCCGACCCGGCCCGGCAAGGGGGCCTGCGAGGTGGTGGTGTTCACCCAGGACCCGAATTCGTCCCTCGGAGCGCTGCCGCTCCCCCATCTCGAGCTGCTCCTTTCAGTCTGGGCCGACCGGTACCGGGAGCTGGGGGCGCGGGAGGATATCCTGTACGTCATGCCTTTTGAAAACCGGGGGGTCGAGGTGGGAGTCACGCTCCACCATCCCCACGGCCAGATCTACGCCTATCCGTTCATACCGCCAGTCCCCGCGCAGGAGCTCGCGCAGCAGCGGTCCTACCTCGAAGAGACCGGGCGCGGGCTCCTCGACGACCTCCTCAAGGACGAGCTGGCCGACGGCCGGCGCACCCTCTACGTGGGAGAGCGGGCGGTCGCCTGGATGCCCGTCTTCGCCCGCTACTCCTACGAGGTCTGGATCGCTCCCCGGAGGCCCGCGGGCTCGGTGGCGGATCTCGACGCGGAGGAGCAGGCGGACTTCGCCCGCGCGTTGAAGACGGTGCTCTTGAAATACGACGCGCTCTGGGGCAAGCCTTTTCCGTACATCCTGGTCTTCCACCAGGCGCCCACGGACGGCGAGCCGCACCCGGAGGCGCATCTCCACATCGAGATCTACCCCGCGTACCGCATGCCGGGACGTCTCAAATACCTGGCCGGCAGCGAGATCGGCGCCGGCGTTTTCACCGCGGACACCCTGCCGGAGGAGAAGGTCCGGGAGCTCGCGGCCGTGGAGGTGAGCCTTGAGTGAGCCCGCGCCGCCGTTCGACGAGATCTTCGGCCGGGAGGCCACGGTCCGGGCCGACGCCCCCGGGCGGGTCAACCTGATCGGCGAGCACACGGACTACAGCGGCGGCTTCGTGCTGCCGCTCGCGATCCCCCAGCGGACCCGGGTGGAGCTCGCTCCCCGCATCGGCACCCTCGTGCGCGCCTGGAGCGCCAACGTGAATCACCGGATCGAGGAGTACCGGCTGGGCGAGGAGACCCCGCGCCAGAGCTGGCTCGACTACGTCATGGGGATCACGCTCGTGCTCCGGGACGCGGGCTACACGCTCCGGGGGTTCGACCTGCGGATCGAGTCGGACGTCCCCCTGGGGAGCGGCCTCTCGTCCAGCGCGGCGATCGAGGTGGCGCTCACCCGCGCCTTGAGGGAGGCCTACGACCTGGAGATCGACGACGTGCAGGTCGCGATCGCGGGCCAGCGGGCGGAGAACGAGTTCGTGGGAGCTCCCGTGGGGATCATGGACCAGATGGCCTCGAGCCTCGCGGACGAGCACACGGCCCTCTTTCTGGACACCCGGAGCCTCGACTACGAGCGGATCCCGCTGCCGGCCGCCGGCGAGCTGGTGGTCATCAACTCGGGGATCTCCCATCGCCATGTCGGAGGCGAGTACCGGACGCGCCGGCAGGAGTGCGAACGGGCCGCCGAGCTCCTGGGCGTCCACCAGCTCCGGGACCTGGACACCCAGGACCTCTGGCGCCTCCCTTCCCTCCCCGAGCCTCTGGACCGGCGCGCCCGCCACGTCCTCACCGAGAACGCCCGCGTCCGCTCCGCCGTTTCGTCGATGCGGGACAGCGACCTCCCCCGCCTGGGAAAGCTCCTCTACGCCTCCCACGAGTCGCTCAAGAACGACTACGAGGTATCGATCCCCGAGATCGACCTCCTGGTCGAGCTCGCCCGCGAGGAGCCGGACGTCTACGGCGCCCGCCTCACCGGCGGAGGCTTCGGAGGCTCGATCGTGATCCTCGCCCGCAAGGGAACCGGCCGGGAGCTGGGGACCCGCATCGCGACCGCCTACTCGGAGAAGACCCAAGAGACCGGGACCCTTCTCGTGCCGACGGTCTCCGACTAGGAATCTGCGCGGCAGAAAGGCAAAAGCAAGGACATAAAGGACATAAAGGACCCAAAGGACGTCAAAGCTGTTGTCCTTGATGTACTTTAAGTACTTTAAGTACTTTATGTCATCCTCTGCTTTCCCTACTCACGGCGAAGCCTTCCCCCTCATCAACCGGTCGACCTCCACCTCGCGGGGCCAGCGCGAGAACATGCCGAGGAGGGCGGCGCCGCAGAGCACGAGGCCGTAGGAGGTCT